>NZ_JACRVR010000014.1:0-70850 GCF_018811975.1 Acetobacter sp. P1H12_c
CCTACAGCGACCCCAACCCCAACCCCAACCCCAACCCCAACCAGCCCGGCTACGTCTCCTGCTGTAACGCCCGCCGCGTCAGGGACAGGTTCTGCGTCAGCCCCGACAAGTGCCGCCGGCACAACTCCGGCCAATCCGGCGTCCACTTCTGTTGCGACCCCTACCGTGACACACACCACGGCAACGCCTGCCGGAGAGTCTGCTCCGCAGGAGACAGGGGTACCGCAGAACTAATTTTCTCGCTGCGGCCAAGACAGGGGCTGGATTATAGGCGTCCCGGTTTTCAGGGTTTGGAGACAATGCCCAGTGGCAGCGCAATATGGGCACGCAGGCCATGCGGCTTGATGTTGCTGAGGGAAAGCTGCCCGTTATGGCGGGTGATAATGGCATCAGCAATTGAAAGCCCCAGACCCAGCCCTCCATCGGAAGCGCGGGCCGGGTCCAGCCTGTAAAACGGCAGGCGGGCTGAAGCCAGCAGGTTGTCAGGAATACCGGGGCCGTTATCGCGGATATCAATCAAGGCGCGGTGCCCCTCGCTTTTCAGGCTGACAGTCACGTCCGTTCCGTATTTCAGGCCATTTTCAATCAGATTACTAAAAGCGCGTTCCAGCGGGGTGGTCTGGCAGATGCAAATGAGCTGCGCCGGGCCTGAATAGTGGATACTATGGCCAACCACACTGAATTCATGGCACAGGCTTTCCAGCAGGGAGGCAAGGTCAATCGCTTCGGCCTTTTCTGCATGCGTCTGCTCACGCAGGAAATGCAGTGTCCCGTTCAGCATTTTTTTCATCAGCGTGAGGTCATGCTTCATGGCGGCGGGAGAGGCTTCCTCGCCCCCCAGTTCCAGCCGCATGAACAGGCGGGTCAGAGGCGTGCGCAGATCGTGTCCAATGGCAATCAGCATCCGGGTGCGTTCTTCGGCCGAGGCGGCAATCCGGGCCTGCATCCGGTTGAAGGCATGCGTCAGCCGCCTCACTTCCGTCGGGCCATGTTCCGGCAATGGGTCGGGCGTGCTGTCATACCCAAAAGCATCGGCCTGCGCAGCAATGTTCCGTAACGGGCGGCTGATATGCCAGATGCTCCAGAAGGTGAGCGACAAAGTGATGGTAACGAGAAAGACCAGAGAAACCGTGAGCGGCATGGTCCAGTGCATCATATGGCCAATATGATGATTGTGAGAGTTATAGACCAGAACACTGATGTTTTCATGAGAGAGCGAAAGGTAAGACACCGGCATATGCTCATCATGCCCGGCGCAGCTTCTGGCCCGCAGGGCATGGTTCCCCAGATTGCCGCGGGAGACGAGCATATGCTGGATAAAGCCGGTCATGGGGTCTGTTGGCACGACGGCACAGGCTGGTGAGGGGCCGACACTAAAATTCAGCCCGTTGCCGGAAATCTTCTGGGCAATCGCCTCCCGGAACTGGGGCGGTGCGGCCTGAAGGGCCTCAATCCCGGTTTCAATGGCCAGAATATTGGTCCAGGGGCCGCCCGGCAGGGGCGGGACCAGCGGGCGGAACGCATAGAGCAGAAAGGGGGTAATGCTCAGCGTCAGAAACATGCAGACGGACACGAGAGTGACCATCTGGCCATAAATGGTTCTGGGGTAGAGGCGAGGCAGTTTCCTCACGATTTGCGGTCGTCCGGGTCAAAAATATAACCGCCGCCGCGAATGGTCCGGATCAGTTCCAGTTGTCGCCCTTCATGCGAGAGTTTGCGGCGCAGGCGGCTGATCAGCAGATCAATAGCGCGGGGGTCCACATTTTTCTCATCACCATGAATCCGGGCCAGAAGTTCCGCCCGGTTAAAAACATGATGGGCGTTCTGGCAGAAGGTGAGCAGCAGATCAGTCTCCGAGCCTGTCAGAGCAACACGGATTCCGGTTTTGCCGTATAAGGCGCGTTTGGCGGGCTCAAACAGCCAGTTATCAAACCGGTAGTGCAGAACACCCTGCGCCTCCGCAGGGGTGGTTTCTGGCTGTGCACGGCGTAACACGGCCCGGATGCGGGCGGCGAGTTCTTCCAGATCAAACGGTTTGGAAACATAGTCATCCGCGCCCAGATCCAGCCCGGAAATCCGGTCATCAATATCACTCAGCGCGCTGACCATAATGATGCGTGAGGCAGATGTCTGGCGGATATGCTGGCACAGACTGCGCCCGTCTTCCCCCGGCAGCATGATGTCAAGCAGAGTGAGATCAAGCGGTTGCTGCTTTTCGGCCGCATCAATGCCCGCGCGGTTGAGCGCGGTTGAAACTTTATAGCCCAGCCGCTGAAGATAGCGTTGTAACAACCCGCAAATTTCGGGGTCATCTTCCACAATCAGGACATGGATGGCCTGCGCGGCACTGGTCATGGCGGGATGTGCCTCGGTGGTTGCTGGTAAAGGGGAGGAAGTGTGTGAAGACAAATGCGTTCTTCTCGTATCAGTCAGGCCTCGTGAATCGTATTCTTAAGATTGTGGTTTTGTAAAAGAAAGCAAGTAAAAACTGGAAGCATGAAGACAGGCGCACCACGGGATGCGCCTGTCTGTTCTATGGGCTGGAAACCAGATCAGTTCTGATTATCGTTACGGTCTGTCCCGCCCTCACGGTCTTCGCCACCGTGGTTGCCGCCGTGGCGATGCCCGCCCCCGTTCTGGGTATTGTCCTGATCATCAGAGCTGGAAGACTGGCCGCGTGAGCCGCGCTGACCTCCATGATGACGGCTGCCGTTGTTCTGGCTGTCATTCTGAGTATCAGAGTCTGAAGAGCGGCCATGAGGGCCACGGTTTTCACCGCCACGGCGGTGGCTGCCACCATCATCGTTGCGGCCAGAGTCCTGATTGTCAGATGGGCCCCTGTTGCTGTCATTATCGCTGTTCTGGCTGTGGTGGGATCTGTGTCCGTCTGCGTAAGACAGGGCAGGTGCCACAACACCCAGAGCAGCGACGAGGAGAAGAGCTTTTTTCATCATCTATAAAACCTTTTGTGCAGGACGGGAGGAAAAGACTTCCTCTCGCCTGTCAGGAAAACATAGGAGAAAAACTGGCGGTCGTAAGAGAAAAACTGGAAAAGAGCGGCAATATGTCAGTTATGAAAAATAATAAAAATAGAAAATAAGTATTATAGGATTGCTGGCGATTTAAACGGGCGGATGGTGCTCGGTAACGCCTTGCAGATCTGTTAGGGACCGACGATGCATCATGCTTTTCGGAACGCTGCTTAAAGGCTGACCTGCAGAGCAGGCTGGAAACGGCCCATGGTGCTCTTTTGTGGTCTGGTGGTGTGCTGCGCGTAGAAAGTCTCGGGCAGAGCATCACTCTGCGTCATGTGGCTCCGGAGTGTATAATCTTCCTTATAAATAGTAAGGATTTTCTGCCTCTGAGCCGCGCTGAGGTCTGTGGTGAAACGCCGGGTTGTGTTGACTTTCCGGATTTCTCCGGCATGCAGGCCGGGGATAAAGGGGTAAATCCGGTCAATATCCTTAAGGTCAAACAGCATTTTAACAGCCATTTCCCCCTGCCGGTTTGTCAGATACCAGTGTTGCGGGCGCAGAACATGGTCCAGCTGATAGATGGATGACGCACCGTCCACATACTCAATCATCCGGTCCAGAGTGGTCAGATCCGCGTAGCGTTCCACAAAACCGGGATGCAGCTTGACATGGCTGCCGCCTCCATTGCGGATGAAGTCATAGGACGAGAGAAAGCGTTCAACAGGGTCACGCCACAGGGCAAAACTGGGCATGGAGCGCACAACATCCGGTGCGTGTTTCTGGTAATAGCGAATGCTTTCATGCCGCATGCTACACCCGTACAGCACCTCGGAGATGGCCGTTCCGGCGTTCTTGGGCACGTGGATAAACAGGACGCCTGCCTTGCGGATGGTGGCCAGACGCTCCTGCCGCTTTTTGCTTAAGGGGAGGGGGAGCCTCCAGTCCACATAGCGTTCCTGTAGATCCCCATGCAGGGTGACGCCGCACAACTGCTCCATCGTCTTTTTTCGCGTTTCATGAATCTGTTCTCGCAGAGTGTAAAAAGCAGAAGACATGCCGCGTATCCAGTAAAAAACAACAGGATTCAGAGTGTCATTTTATTTTATTGGTAAAAGATAAATTACCGGAAATAAAAGACTCCAGAGAGAAGCCTGTTGTAACGCACAGGACTCAGATTGGGGAATGATAAAAAATGAGAATCATCTTTTTATTTCAGTTTTGACAAAATAAGGTCAAAATAAGATCAGTATTTCTATATGCACACAAAAGAAGGGAAAGGCGCCTCGCCATGAGGGAGGCGTCCCGTTCTCCCGCATCGTTGACGGGCGTGAGACTATGCTAAAAATAGCGCGATCGGAATAATCCGAAGAAAAAATGATGTGATCAGATTCAGCGATTTTTTAGGAGATTGAGGGATGCGTCGGCTTCTAGCTTTTACCACCCTGCTGGCAGGTTTGCCGCTGGCTGGCCCCGTGTGTGCGGAACAGGTCTTTTCTTTCCAGCGGGCTGCCGGGCAGTTACCCAAAACAGTGGTGCCGGTTGCCTACACCATCAAGCTTTCCACAGATATGCAGGCCCTGACCCTGGCCGGGCAGGAAAGCATCCGGGTTGATGTGCGCACCCCTACGGCGGATATGACGCTGAATCAGGCTGGCCTGCACCTGTCCGACGCTGTTCTGGATAACGGCGTGAAGGCGCAGATTACGCAGGATGACGCGGCCGAAACGGCAACCCTTCATTTCCCTGCTAAAGTGGGAAAAGGCGCGCATACGCTGGTTATTTCCTATTCCGGTCCCATTCTGAAAACGCCTAATGGCATCTATGTGGATGATTATACTGCGCCCTCTGGCGAGACAAAGCGGATGCTGGTCACGCAGTTTGAAGTGGCCGATGCCCGCCGGATGTTCCCCGGCTGGGATGAGCCCGCGTTTAAGGCCACGTTCCAGCTGAACGTCACGCTCCCCAAAGAGGCCGTTGCTGTCAGCAATATGCCGGTTACCCAGACGGTGGCGGATGGTGCTGAGGCCAAGACAGTCTCTTTCGGCACAACGCCGCGCATGTCCACCTATCTGCTGGCGCTGGTGGCGGGAGATATGAAATCCGTGCAGGGGCAGGCAGATGGCACGCCACTGGCTGTGTATGCGCCGTCTGGTCTGGAAGAGCAGGGGCGTTACGCCCTGCAGGCATCAGAAAAGATTCTTCCCTATTACAACAGCTATTTTGGCGTAAAATATCCTCTGCCCAAAATGGATATGGTCGCCATTCCCGGCAACTATCAGGCTGGTGCCATGGAGAACTGGGGCCTTCTGACCTATATTGATAACGTCCTGCTGTTTGACCCGAAAAACAGCACCCCCCGTACGCGCGAACTGATTTATGAAGTTGTGGCGCATGAAATGGCGCATCAATGGTCAGGTGACCTCGTGACAATGGGCTGGTGGGATAATATCTGGCTGAATGAAGGCTTTGCCTCATGGATGGAGATCAAGGCCACAGACAAGATGAACCCGGAATGGGACATCTGGCCCCGTCAGCATGAAACGCGTGAGGAAACCATGGCGACGGACGCTCTGCCGTCCACGCACCCCATCCAGCAGGTTATTCACAATGTGAGTGAAGCCAACTCGGCATTTGACAGTATCAGCTACGGCAAAGGCGAACTTGTGATCCGTATGCTGGAAGGCTGGCTGGGTGAAGATCATTTCCGCGATGGGATGCGCCTGTATATGAAGGCCCATGCCTATAGCAGCACAACCAGTCAGGATCTGTGGCAGGCGCTTTCCAAAACGTCCGGTCTGGATGTTGGTCCGGCGGCCCGGAGCTTTACAGAACAGCCGGGTATCCCGCTGGTGAATGTTGCCTCTGCCTGCAAAGCTGGAAAAACGGTTTATACTCTGACACAAAGCCGCTTTACCATTCATGACCCGCATCCGGCGGTCCAGACGTGGATGATCCCGGTTGTGGCGGGTGGCCCCGGTCTGACAACACAAAAACTGCTGCTGGGTAAAGCGCCGCAGACGCTCAGCGTTGCAGGATGTGATGCTCCCCTCAAGCTCAATCTGGGAGAAAGCGGCTATTACCGTGTGCAGTACAGTGCACCGGCCTTTGCCTCTTTGCTGAAGAACGCACAGCATTTTGCTCCGGTGGACAGAGCCAACCTGTTGGGGGATCAGTTTGCCCTGTTCCGCTCCGGTCAGGCTCCGCTCTCTACCTATATGGATCTGGCGGATAGTCTGCTCTCGGCGCAGGAGAGCGATATTGCTGTTTTGCAGGAAATTATCGAACGGTTTGAAACGCTGGACCAGTATCTGAAAGGCAGCCCCGACCGTGCCCCGTTCCGGGCTTATGCCCGCAAGCAACTGGCACCTGTTCTTGCGCGTCTGGGCTGGGATCAGAAAGCGGATGAAAGCGTGCTGGACACCATGCTGCGCCCATCTGTTATTGCGGCCCTCGGCACCTTTGAAGATCCGGGCGTAGTTGCAGAAGCCGGGAGGCGCTTTGCCCGCTGGCAGGCTGATCCGGCATCTTTAAAGCCTGATCTGGTCGGTGTTGTCGCGCGGATTGCCATGACCCATGCAGACCAGAAAACTTACAATGCCATGGCAGAGAAAGTCCGCACAACGCAGGCAACTGAGGTCAAACTCCGTCTGTTTAACGCACTCGCGGGTGCAACAGACCCGGCCTTGATTGAGAAAAACGTCGCGCTGACCTACAGCGGGGCCATTCCCAACGGGCGTATTGCCATGGCGCTGGGCCGTGTGGCGGAGGAGAGTGAAAACCCTGATCTGGTGTGGAAACTCGTCAAACAGCACGAGGCTGAAATCCGCACGCATCTCGCCCCCTGGTCTCAGGATGGCTTTCTGGCGGCTATTGCGGCCTATTCTGATAATCCGGCCATTGCGCAGGCGCTTGAAGCTGATCCGTTCTCCGGCAAGACAACCGGCTCTAAGATCGCAACGGCAAAAGCGTTAAGTGAAATCGGGGCCCGTAAAGAAGCCATGCAGGCGGCACAGACGCAGTTGCATGACTGGCTGGGCACCCGGCACTAAAGGCCGGGTCTCAACGGCGGGCAGGGCCGAGAGAAGGCTAAGTGTTAAAGGCCTGCTTCTGCCCATACGGGAATGATCCGTATGGGCAGAGGGACCTGCAAACCTGCTTTGGTCTGCGCAGAGTTACAGGGCAGACAGGCGTTCGATAACCAGATCGTAAACGCCTTCCACATCCACTTCGCGCATGAACAGGGCATTTTTCTTTTTTCCGGTAATGCCCCACCAGTCCACAACGCTCATACCCATTGTCAGCGCGCTCTCAGTCTCAATTTCAACATTCACTTCCCGCCCACGGTAGAGGTCGGGTCTGAGCAGCCACAGGACTGTATTGGGGTCATGCAGCGGGCCGCCGTCTGTCCCGTATTTTGTGGCTTCAAACCGTTTTTCAAACCGTAGCCATGCCGCCACAACCGGACCGACCCGGTTGGGAATGGCATCAAGGCGCTCAAGGCGCGCTTTGCTGGTATGGAGCTGATGCGTGACATCCAGCGGGAACACAACCAGCGGGATGCCGGATTCAAACACCATCCGCGCAGCATGGGGGTCCACATAAATATTGAATTCCGCCGTGGGGGTAATATTCCCCACTTCGGAAAATGCACAGCTCATTGTGACAATTTGGCCAATACGCTCCCGCAGGGCAGGTTCTTTGGCCAGAGCGAGGGCAATGTTGGTCAAAGGGCCGATTGTGCAGAGCGTGATTGTGCCCGGCGGGTTTTCCATGACCGTGCGGATGATAAAATCAACCGCGTGACCGGGGGTGGCTTCCCGGCTTGGGGGCGGCAGGTCAACACCTTCAAAACCCGTTTTGCCATGCACATGCGTTGCCGTTACGCCGGGGCGTAATAACGGGCGGTCTGCTCCGGCATGAACGGGAATATCCGTGCGCCCGACAAGATCAAGGGTTTTCAGGGCGTTTTCTGTCGTCTGTGCAACCGGCACATTCCCGGCAACCGTTGTGACCCCCAGAAGCTCGATTTCCGGGCTGGCGAGGGCCAGCAGGATGGTCAACGCATCATCCTGACCGGGGTCGGTATCAATAATAATCTTCATGCATGCTCCATCGCGAAAATATGTAGAGTTTCAAAAGATTTTAAGAAGAGGTTTTGTCTGTGCCGGTTTCCAGATTTTCCGGGCCGAAGGATGCGGGCAGGAGCGCATGAAGATTATCTTTGAAAAGCTGTTTGCCGTCCTCATCCACCACCAGAACGCAGGTGCGCTGTGTTGCAAATTCCCGGATTTTCTGGCGGCAGCCACCACAGGGCAGGCAGGGGGCAGGCCCTTTGCCGGCGACCAGAATTGTTGCAATTTTGCGGGAACCGCCTGCCGCAATCATGGCGGAAATGGCTCCGGCCTCAGCACACACGCCTTCCGGGTAGGCAGCGTTTTCCACGTTGCATCCGGCAAAGACCTGACCCTCTTCCGTGATCAGCGCAGCGCCAACGTGAAAGCGGGAGTAAGGGGCGTAGGCATTGCTGCGGGCCGCTAAAGCTTTTTGCGTGAGGTCTGAAAGGGTTTTGTTATCCATGAGAGGCTGCCTCCTGCTGCGTTGCGCCATAAATCAGATCAGCCAGAGTAACAGCGGCAGCGCGGAAAGCGTCCAGAATGTCTTCAGCAATGGCAATGTCTCCCCCCGCCTGCCTGATGAACCCTTCCACCATGGCATTCTGTAACAGACCTTCTGAATGTACGATCATGCTGTCGGCATCCAGCCAGCGCACTCTGGCGGCCGTGTGCGGGCGCTCCTGTGTGAGCGGTGTGTGCCAGGCCTGTTCAAAATAGGTCTGTACTTTTGTATGGTAGGAACGGCCATCGGTTGTGTAGCCCGCCATAGGCTTGTTCTGGGCTGCCATATAGCCAATTTCAACCGCTGTGCCGGGGTCCATATCCGCAGCGCGGCGGAAGGGGTTGATGCAGAACAGGGCGGCGTCACATTTGTCCATCAGGCCCCGATCCAGCCGTGCAATCAGCAGACTGGTCTCCTTGCCGGGTGGCAGTGCGTCTACTTCCTCCTGCCCGTCAAACGGGGAGACACCGTGCAGACGCACCTCCAGACAGACCTCTTTAAACGCTTTGAAAAGCTGCTGAGCGTTGTTCCTGAAAACAAGGTCTCCCCCAAGGTAAACCCTTGGGTAATTCAGAGGATCGGCCATGAAGTCTTCCCTGTTCAGAGGCTCACGCTGCTGTTCCGGCGCGTGCAGAATGTGATGAAAGTTATGAGAAACGGTGCATTTCCATTATAAAAATCATAGACACAGCACAAGATGTAAGCAACAGTAATACCTTTGCATATCAGCAGGATAGAGCCTGTTCTCTTAACCTTTCTGCGCAGGGGGCAGACAGACGATGCGGGCAGTACAGTATGTTTTTACGGGAATGATGGCTGCCTGCTTTCTGCTGTCCGGATGTGCGCATCAGCCGTCTGCTCCATCGTCCTCTACGCCGTCCAGTTCATCTGCCGGAGCCACGGAGGCGCTTGCGCTTGCCGCCCCCCGGCACGGGGATTTTGGGCATTATACCCTCGCGCTGACATGGCAGCCGGGGTTCTGCACCGGGCCGGAGGGTAATAGCTGTCAGGCGGATCAGCCGCACACGCCTCTTATCGGGCTGCACGGGCTCTGGGCGTCCCGCCCGTCTGATCTGATACAGGCGCAGGTACCGGTGACGACATGGTGGCGTAAAGGGTGCAGCCTGTATGATGGAGAAGCCCCTTCCGCCGCGCCCGCATTGTCGGATGCACTGACGCACCGCTTGTCAGAGATTGTGGCCCATACCCACTCCAGCCTTGTCGCGCATGAATACACAAAGCATGTGCAGTGTTTTGGCATGGACGGAGAGCAGTTCTTCTCCGTTGCCACGCACCTGCGGGACCGTTTTGCGGCACTTCCCGCAGCCGCCCACCTGCTGACGGAAGCCGGAACCCGGATTGCAAAAGCCGACCTGACCCGTCAGATCGAAGCCGATACCGGCCCCCTGCCCAACCGGGGCGTGCAGTTCCAGTGTAACAAGACCCCGACAGGGGAGGCTGTTCTCTCGCAGATCTGGTTTACGCTTAAACCTGCGTCTTTAGACAAATTTCCCAAAACGGATGCATTCCTGAGCAGCCCGCAACTTCAGGATAACTGCCCTGCACAGTTTCTGGTGCCGCAATGGGCCACAGCCGGGGCTGTGGGCGGCGCTGCGCGGTAAGCCCGGCTTTGCCCGCTTGAAAGCAGGGGCGTTTTACGTGGTGATAACATCAGGGCAGGCGGCCATGCAGAGCGTAAGAGAAGGATCAATGAGTGCATAGTCGTGGATGTCTGGGGATTCTCCTGCTGCTGGGCATTGCGGTCTTTTTCTCAACAGACCGTAAAAATATCAGCCTCCGCACGGTTCTGAGCTGCCTGCTGGCGCAGATTGCCATCGGGCTTCTGGTGTTGCGTGTGCCTGCGGGGCAGCAGGTTTTGTGGTCCCTGTCCCGGCTTGTCACCAATATCCTTTCCTGCGGGGATGAAGGAGCACGCTTCCTGTTTGGCCCTCTGGCGGGCGATAAAATGGACGCCGTCTTCCCGCATGAAGGGTTTGTGTTTGCGTTCCGGGTGCTGCCCTCTCTGGTGTATGTCAGCGCGCTGATTGCTATTTTGTTTCACATCGGCCTCATGCAGGCCTTTGCGCGTGGCACCGGGAAAATCCTGCAAAAATTGCTCGGCACGTCGCCTCTTGAATCGTTTGGTGCGGTTATCACCATTTTTATTGGCCAGAGTGAACTGCCGGTTGCTTTGGGGCCGTATCTGAGCACGATGGCACCGACGGAGCTGTTCAGCGTGCTGTGCAGCGGTGTTGCTTCCGTGTCCGGTGCGACGCTGGTTGGGTATGTGGGGCTGGGGGTGCCGGCCCATTATCTCGTGGCCGCGTCCTTCATGGCCATTCCCGGTGGCATGATGTTTGCCAAAATTCTGGCCCCCCGCCCTGCGGGTGGTGCGGTGGATACGCTGGCCGCCGGACGCGCCTCCTATCATCAGGCACTCTTTGAAACGATTACCGAAGGGGCGCTGAAAGGCACGAAAACCGCCGTGGCTGTGGCGGCAACACTGGTGGCGTTTATCGGGCTGATTGCTCTGATCAATAGCGGGTTTCAGGCGTTGGGGCAGGCAATCAGCATGCCTTACCTTTCACTGGAATATCTTTTTGGCCTGCTTTTTTCGCCCGTTGCCTGGCTCCTCGGTGTGCCTGCGGGGGAATGTACGCTGGTTGGCTCTGTTCTGGGGCTGAAGCTCGTGATTAACGAATTTGTCGCCTATCTGCATCTTGGTCCGTCTTTGCAGAACGGCGCTCTTTCCGTGCGGAGCGGTGCTATTGCGACGTTTGCTCTCTGTGGTTTTGCCAATTTAAGTTCGATCGGCATTCTTGTTGCCGCGTTTGGAAGCCAGTGCCCGGAACGGCGCGCGGAGCTGGCGCGTGTCAGCGTGCGGGCTGTGATGGCTGGCATGCTCTCCAACCTGATGAGCGCTGCGATTGCCGGGATCATTCTTGCCTGAAGAAGCAGAGGGCCAGTCTGTTGACAGACTGACGCACAAGCAACGCAAGCCCGAGGCTCTGCATCTGTTGCAGCGTGACGGCTAAAAATTTTCAGGAAAACCGAAAGTGGTGCCCGCTGGAGGATTCGAACCACCGGCCCCATCATTACGAATGACGTGCTCTACCAACTGAGCTAAGCGGGCATACTCACTTTCGAAAGGCTGGGTATCATAGCAGTTCGGGAAACGCAACGGGGGAGAGTGCGGAAAACAAAAGATATTTGCGGGGCCGCAGGACGGGTTCCCGGCCCGCATGGCTGCAATCTTATGACATGACTATTACGCTCGGGTTTTTTTCGTTCTAAGATTGCGGGCATGAGCGTGTCGCAATTTACCGCCCTGATGCGTGACGCCGTGATGCCTGTTCAGGATACATCGGTTGATAACACCCGGCACGTTCAGGTTCTTGAAGGTGTTATGGAGTGTCCGTGTTGCGGGCTGATCCAGAAACTTCCCGAGCTTGCGCCCGGCACGCAGGCCCGTTGCCCGCGGTGTGACCAGTCTCTGGACCGGCGGAACAAAACCGCGCCGATTGCCACACCGCTTGCGTTCTGTATTACCTCGGCCGCCTTGTATGTGGCCATGCTGTTTTCCACCCTCATGATGCTGGACCTGTATGGGCGGCAGCGCACGGTAGATATTCTCACCGGGCCCATCGAACTCCTGCATGAAGGCTGGGGTGAGGTGGGCGTGCTGGTGGCCATTGCCACCATTCTCGCCCCCGGCATTGTCATCGCCATGATGGGGATGATTCTGACTGCATCGCTCCGGCCCAGTCTGCCCGCCTGGGTGCCACATCTGATGAAGTGGTACGAGGCGCTGCGCCCATGGTCCATGGTGGAAGTCTATATTCTGGGCGTGTTTGTGGCCTACACCAAGCTGGTGGATCTGGCGTTTGTGGAGGTCGGGGCGGCAGTCTATCTGGTGGCTGGGCTGATGGTCTCCATGGCTGCGACAGATGCTACGCTGGACACGGAAATTATCTGGCGGCACCGCAAGATTGATAGTTTCATGCGGCCCATGCGCGGCCCGCGCCTGCCGCTGACGTTTGTAGCGGCCAGTGCTGATGAGCCTCTGCTGCCTTCGGCCAACCGGGTGTCCTGCCTATCCTGCGGGCTGGTTCTGGAGTTTGACCACCCCCTGCACCCCACTGAACCTTCCGGATATTGCCCCCGCTGCGGGCATGTGGTGCGGCACCGCAAGGCCAACAGCATGAGCCGCTCCGTGGCGTTGCTGGTTTCCGCCATTGTGTTCTATCTGCCCGCCAATATTTATCCGGTCATGACCGTTATCCGCATGGGCGCCGGAACCGGCCATACCATTCTGGAGGGCGCGATAGAATTGTGGGTGGACGGGATGATCCCGCTCTCCCTGCTGGTCATATTTGCCAGCGTGACAGTGCCGGTGCTTAAAGTGATCGGCCTGTCCTATATGGTCGAGGCAACACGGCAGAAGTCACACCGGCATCTGCGGTTCAGGTCCAAAGTCTACCGTGTGATTGATATTATCGGCCGGTGGTCGATGATTGACGTGTTCATGGTGTCTATTCTTGTCGCCATGGTGCGGTTCAACCATATGGCGAGTATTACAGCCAACGGTGGCATGGTGTGCTTTGCCGCTGTGGTGGTGCTGACAATTTTTGCGGTCCATACATTTGACCCGCGTCTGATGTGGGATGCCGCGGGCAAAAACGGGGATGCGGCGCTGGCCCGCACCGGCGGCAAACGCCGCAGGGGTGGCTTTGCTGCCCTGCAGACCAGCGCGTATCAGGATAACAGGGAGCCGGACAGGGCGTGAACGGACAGAATCATCATCAGTCTCCCGACGAGAATGACAGCACCATGCCGGATGCTGTTGTGCGTCGTATCCGGTTTTCCATTATCTGGATTATTCCCGTCCTTTCCGTAGTGATTGCGGGCTTTCTGATCTGGAAGAGCTTTGCCAATAACGGGCCGGAAATTACGGTGATGTTTGACACGGCAGACGGCCTGACCAGCGGCCAGACGCAGGTGAAGAACAAGGCCGTGGTGCTGGGGACCGTGCAGGGCATCTCCCTGACGGATGACCTGCGGCACGTTAATGTACGCATCCGCATGAACGCGGGCTCCAGCCCTATGCTGACGGACAAGGCCCGCTTCTGGGTGGTGCGCCCGCGTATTAACGGTGCCAGCATCACCGGGCTGGAGACCCTGATGTCCGGCGCGTATATTGCGTTTGACCCCGGTCCGGAGGGGAATGACGGAGATAAGGGCCACCGCAAGACCGAGTTCCGCGGGCTGGAAGCTCCGCCCGGTGTGCGGTCTGACCAGCCGGGCCGGACCTATACGCTGATTACCCCCACTATTGGTTCCATCGGGCAGGGGGCACCTGTCTTCTTCCGGGATGTGGATGTGGGGGAAGTGCTGGGCTACACCATGCCGCCGGGTGGCCGCGGCCCGATCCTGATCCAGCTTTTTGTGCGCGAGCCGTACGACCATTATCTGTATCCGGATACGCGCTTCTGGAACGTGTCGGGCGTGCAGGTCGGGTTTGGAGCTGGCGGGCTGAAGGTGCAGATGCAGTCCCTTCAGGCGCTGTTCTCCGGTGGGGTCGCCTTTGGTCTGCCGCGTGACAATAACAGAACCGCGCGGGATGAAGCCCCGGCAGATACCGTCTTTAAACTGTATGACAGTCAGGCGGATTCCGAGAGTGCCGGGTATCATGAGCGTGTGCCGCTGGCGACGTATGTGACGTCCTCCGTCAAGGGGCTGGCTCCGGGGAGTCAGGTCACCATGTTCGGGATTCAGATTGGCAGCGTGACCAGCGTCAAGCTGGATCTGGACCAGAAGGCCGGGCATCCGCGTGTGCGTATTGGCATGCAGATCCAGCCGGAACGGGTGCTGGCCGCGAATGAAATCCGGCATGGCGCGTTGACGGATATGTTCAAAACGCTGGTGGATAACGGCCTGCGGGCCTCGACCGACAGCGCCAGCCTGCTGACGGGCGAGACCATGATCTCGCTGAACTTTGTAAAAAATCCACCGCCAGCCACCACGTCCATGGAAGGGCCGACGCTGGTGATCCCCAGTCAGGCCGGGGGCATGAACGGGATTATGGATTCCCTTTCCACCGTGGCGTCCCGTCTGGCGGCCATGCCGTTTGAGCAGATTGGCGTAAACGCCAACAACCTGCTGGCCAATGCGGACAAAACGCTGACCAGCCCGGAGGTCAAACAGTCTCTGGCCAGCCTGAAAGAGTCGCTGAAGAACCTTCAGGCCATGAGCGCTCAGCTCCGCAGTGGCATGGGGCCGCTCATGCAGCGCCTGCCGGAAATGACGAACCAGCTTGACCAGACCCTGCAAAATGCCAACTACCTGCTGGCAGGGTATGGCGGGAACAGTGATTTCCACCGGAATCTTCAGGCTATGGTCATTCAGCTTGGGCAGGCGGCGCGGTCTCTGCGGTTCCTCTCCGAGTTCCTGACCAACCATCCCACTGCGCTGATATCGGGACGATAAAGCATGACGCTCTCTCCTTCCTCACGTCGCCTTCAGGCGGCTCTTCCCCGCCGTAGCCTGCTGCTGGGCGCGGCCGGACTGGGTGTTATGGCGACGACCCTGACGGCCTGCTCCAGCGGGGCGGGGCCGACGCTCTACACCCTCTCCGTTGTGCCGGGGCAGCCTGCGCCGGGTGGCCCGCGCTTTGTGGAGGTGCGTCAGCCGACCATTGCGTCCGGGCTGGACCGGGACCGCATTGTGACAGCGGATAGCGGTTATAAGCTGACCGTCTCCGCCAATGATGCGTGGGGGGATTCACTGGCCGGGCAGATCAGCCGCACACTGGCGGGGGATCTGGCGCAGCGCCTGCCGGGTACGAGTGTGTTTGCGGAAAATGACGCGGTTTCCACAGAGCCGCAGGCTTATGTGGAACTGTCCGTGACCCGCTTTTCAGCCGGGCCTTCCGGCGCAGTGCAGATTGAGGCAGCCTTGTCCGTCAAAGGCGCGCAGGCTGGCGCACCGGATACCAGCGGGCAGTTCTATATGCAGCGTGTGCTGGTGCAGGCTCCGGCGGTCTCCTCCGGCACCATGGCGATGGTGGAAACCCTCAGCCAGCTTCTCGGGCAACTGGCCGATCAGGCCGCAGCACAGTTGCGGATGATGCCGCCTGTGCCACTGGACAGCAGCCCGGCGCCAGCTTCCGCCGCAGGGTCGCATCACCGGAAATAAGGTCTGAGAGCGGACAAAAAAAGGCGGCCCACACCGGGGCCGCCTTTTCTTGTTCCGGCTTCCAGCCTCAGGCTGAGTCGGGGCCAAATTCCCGATCATGGTCAATCAGCGGAATGGGGTATTCCCCGGTAAAGCAGGCGTCGCAATAGCGCTCACGGTAGGCGTCACGGCTTTCATGCCCCATGGCGCGGTAGAGACCGTCCAGTGAGATAAAGGCCAGACTGTCCACACCAATCAGTTCCGCCATGGTGGCCAGATCATGCTGGGCGGCCAGCAGGTGGCTGCGTTCCGGCGTATCAATCCCGTAGAAGCAGGAATGTTTGGTGGGCGGGGAGGAGATGCGCATATGCACCTCTTTGGCCCCGGCGGCGCGCACCATATCCACAATCTTGCGGGACGTTGTGCCGCGCACAATGGAGTCATCCACCAGAATAACCCGTTTGCCGTTCAGCGCCGGGCGGTTGGTGGAATGCTTCATCTTCACGCCCAGATTACGGATCTGGTCTGTCGGCTCAATAAAGGTACGGCCGACATAATGGTTACGGATGATGCCGAGTTCAAACGGGATGCCGCTGGCCTCCGCATAGCCCATGGCAGAGGGCACGCCGGAATCGGGCACCGGAACCACCACGTCAGCGTCCACACCGCTTTCCTGCGCCAGTTCCTTACCAATCTGCTTCCGTACGGCATAAACGGGCAGGCCTTCCAGCACGGAGTCCGGACGGGCGAAGTAGATATATTCAAACACGCAGAAATGCGGCTTGGTGTCCCCAAAGGGGCGCAATGAGCGGATCCCGTTATCGTCGATAATCACCAGCTCACCGGCTTCGACATCGCGCACAAACTCAGCGCCGATAATGTCCAGACCGCAGGTTTCAGAGGCAAGAACCCAGCTTCCGTCCTTGCCGTCTTCACCCGGCAGGCGGCCCAGCACCAGCGGACGCACCCCCATGGGGTCCCGCACGCCCATCAGCGCGTCCTGAGACAGCACGACGAGGGAATACGCACCCGTGACGCGCTTAAGCGCATCAATCAGACGGTCTTCCACCGTAGCGTAGAGCGAGATCGCAATGAGGTGGACAAAGACTTCCGTATCCATGGTGGACTGGAAGAGGCAGCCACGGCGGATAAGCTCCTGCCGCAGGGAGTCCGAATTGGTCAGGTTGCCGTTATGGGCCACGGCCAGACCGCCAAAGGCGAATTCCGCAAACAGCGGCTGCACGTTGCGCAGCAGCGTGGCCCCGGTTGTGGCGTAGCGGTTGTGGCCAATGGCGCGGTCCCCTTTCAGGGTTGCCATTACGCGGGGGTCATTAAACACATCCCCCACCAGCCCCAGCCCGCGATGGGAATGGAAGCGTCCGTCATAGGAAACAATGCCGGCGGCTTCCTGCCCCCGGTGTTGCAGAGCGTGCAGGCCAAGAGCCGTCAGCGCGGCAGCATCTTTGGCGTTCCAGATACCAAAGACGGCGCATTCTTCATGCGGGTGGTCGTCATCATGGCAGGCCGCACCCGCAGGTGCGTCAGGAAGGGTCGGGTGGGCGAGCATCGGTGCGCAGGGCCTCCGCAAGTAGCCGGCATAGGGCCGCAAGAGATCACAAGGTGGCGTCATGACCCGTGGAGAGATTCGGTGCAACCCCTTTCGCACTGAAAACCGGCAGGAATGGCTGGATATAGGTTGCGCCGAGACGAATATAAGGGGTCAGCCGCCCGTTTGCCTCAAGGCTGGCCATATCTTCCGGCATCATGAACCACTGGGCGGCCATAAAAAGCAGCACAACGAGTAAGGCGCCCCGTATGGCACCAAAGCCACACCCCAGCGTGCGGTCCAGACCGCTGAGGGCGGTGAGATGTACCAGCCGGACAATAAAAGCTGAGAGCAGGGAGGCCGCAATGAGCAGTGCCAGCAGCAGAATGACAAAGGCGGCGGCATCCGCGGCCAGATGGTTGGACAGGTACGGCTGCGTCCACGGGATCAGCAACGGATAAAACCGGCAGGCCAGCAGAATGGCCAGAATCCACCCGCCAAGACCCAGCGCCTGCCGGGTAAAGCCGCGCCACAGGCCGTGCAGGGCGGAAAGCCCTACAATCACGAGGGAAATGATATCAATGGCCGCCATAATGGCTCGTGTCTTTCAGGGCAGTTTGCTGGTGGCAACCCACCAGGGGCGCACGGCTTTGCCATTCTGCTTTTTGCGGTGCGGTGGCTGATTGAGGCGCAGGAAGAGATCCCCAACCTCAATACGGCGCAGCAGTTCAGTCCAGACGTCCGTCGGGTCCACTCCCTCTTCGGCCCAGATCGCTTCCAGACTGCGGATAAAGGCAGCACTTTCCCGGATGATATCAGGATGATTCCCGGCAATGAACGCCGCCGTGCAGGCTGTGGCGTGCAGGCCCATCTCCTGGCTCAGGCGTTTGATAACAGCCCGCTGTTCCGGCGGGAGGGGCGTCTGGTCTGGGGCCGTGCGCGCGCTTGCCGGCGCAGAGGTCTGCCCGGAAGCAAGAGGGGGACGGGCGTTAGGGTCGGACACATGCGGCATTCTGGCATGATGGGCAGGAGAAGTGAGACTGGTCAACCTTGCACGAAAAGATCGTCTTCGGCAGGGGTCATGGGGTAGGTCGAGGCCGCGACAATATGCGTGTTCACACGCCGCAGATCGCGCAGCAGCGTGAGCTGATACGTGACCTCTTCATCCTGTAGAGAAACGTCACCCGGCTTTACAGGAGCGGGCGTTTCAGACGTCTGGCGGCGCAGGCGCTCGAAGTAGGCCGTTGTGGCCTCAATCTCCAGATCACGGAAAAAATCCTTCTGGCCGCTGAGCGGATTGGGCTTGCCGTGCGCCGTGCCCAGCAGGACAGTGGCGCAGATATTCAGGTTTGCAGTCAGTTGCGTCGTCATGGTCAGCACCGGGGCCAGCAGGTCCTGCGGGAGCGGGACACGCTGGCGCGCCATTTTCTGCACCATGGGCACAAGGCTGCGTTCCACAATATCCTCGGCGTGCAGAAGCTGGGTGGTAAAAGCCAGAATATCTTCCGCCCGGTCCATTTCTCTCTGGCTTGCTGTCTCCGGGTCCAGTCCGGCCAGATAGGAGCGGATGGCATTGCCCAGATCTTCCATGGCGTTCCCCAGAGGCCGGGCGGCCCCGGTGCGCGCCGGGTCGGACAGGGTCAGACCCTCTCGCAGGGCATGCAGCATGGCCGCAAGAAGGTCACACAGCCGCATGGCTTCCCGCGTGGCGCTGCCCACGGCCAGTTGCGGGGCTTTATCCAGCAGCAGCCGGTCCAGATACAGCGGGGTGCCGGGGGTTTGCTGCGCGGTTTTTGGTGGCGTGGGGATCAGCCGTACCATCAGGCGGGCATAGCTGTTGAGCAGCGGCAGCATCAGCAGGGCCAGCAGGATGTTGAAGAGCGTATGGAAATCCGCCACCTGACGGGCCGCATCTGGCTCCATCCGCGCCACAAGCGCACTCAGCCAGGGCAGAACAGGCAGCAGTAGCCCGGCCCCCACGGCGCGCACCAGCAGATTCCCCATGGAAATACGGCGGGCTGTGAGGTCCGTCCGGCTACCTTCCACCACAGGATTGATGGAGGTGCCGATATTGGCCCCCAGCACCAGCGCCAGAGCGGTTTCCACCGGAATGGTGCCGCTGGTGGCAAAGGTGGTGACGAGCATGACCGTCGCGACGGAGGAATGGCTGATCCATGTAAGCACCGCGCCCAGCAGGACGGCGGCCAGATCATGCGAGCTCATGGCGCCGAGCATGGCCGTCAGTTCCGGCCGGTGTGTATACGGGCCGAGCAGCACGAGAAACTGCCGCAGGGAAATAAGAATCAGCCCCAGACCGATAAATACCCGCCCCGAATCCCGCCATGCCCCCTGCCCACGCCGGAACAGCATGACGCCTGTCAGCACAAAAACCGGGGCAATGGCCGCAACATCAAAAGACAGAAGCTGGACAATCAGCGTCGTGCCGACATTGGCCCCGAGCATGACCGCCAGTGCCGGGGCCAGCTCAAGCTGTCCACGGGCGGCCAGACCGGTAATCATCAGCCCGGTGGCGGTGGAGGATTGCAGGACGGCGGTAATGCCAAGGCCTGTCAGAAAGGCCTGAAACCGGTTGCCGAGCATACGGGAGAGCAGGCTGTTCAGCCGTGCGCCACAGGCCCGCTGCACGCCGGTCTGCACCATATGCACGCCCCACAGCAGCAGGGCGACGCTTCCGGCAAGATCAACGAGTGTCAGCAGTTCCAAGGTGGCAGCTCCCTTCTGGTGCAGTGGTCAGGACCGGGGTGCCCGGCTTACCCCTGACCAGAGGGGCGTTACAGACCCGGACAGGCCTTAGATGGTGAAGTATTTCGCGTGTTTGTTGAGGATAACAAGGGCGGAGGTGGACTGTTCCGGGTGGAGCTGGTCCCCGTCTGTCAGGGAAACACCGATCCGCTCTGCGTCCAGCAACCGCAGGATAGGGTGCTGGTCTTCCAGACGCGGGCAGGCCGGGTACCCAAAGGAATAGCGTGATCCACGATAACCCTGCTGGAGCAGGGTATCCATGTCCCGCGCATCCTCCGCGGCAAAGCCGAGCTCCGAGCGGATGCGCTTGTGGGTGTATTCCGCCATGGCTTCCGCCATCTCGACCGAGAGGCCGTGCAGATACAGGTAATCCTGATAGCGGTTTTCTTCAAACCAGTCGCGCGCCATGTCAGACGCTTTCTGCCCGACAGTCACCACCTGCAGGCCGACAACATCGCGCTCGGCATCGTTGATATCGCGCACAAAGTCGGCAATGCACTCGCCATCGTCCCGCGGCTGGCGCGGTAGGGTGAAGCGGGCGGCTTCCGTGGTGCCGTCTTCTTCAAACAGCACGAGGTCATTCCCGTCCCCAGCGGCTTTCCAGTACCCGTAGGAGGCCTGTGGGTTCAGGATGTTTTCCTGAGCAGTCAGGTCCAGCATCCGGCGCAGAATGGGGCGCAGATCCTGCTTGGCCCATTTCAGGAACTCTTCCAGTGAGCGGCCCTGCTTTCTGAAGCCCCACTGGAACTGATACAGAGCGCGTTCATTCAGGAAGGGCAGAACGGCTTCCGGAGTAGCCGTCAGCACGCGCGGGCCCCAGAAGGGTGGGATCAGCTGAGGTTCATCGGCTGTCAGGCGGGTGCGGCGGGCGCGTGCAGCCGAAGGGTCAACAGGCGTAAAGCCTCGGGTTTCCGCCTGCTCCGGCGCACGGACGTTGCGGCGGGTCGCCTTGCCTTCACGTTTTTTGCCAACAGCGGCCAGATAATCGTCAAAGCCCTTCTGGGCGATCTGGTCCATCAGCGTCAGGCCGTCAAACGCATCGCGCGCATAGGCCACGCGGCCACCGGGCGCGTAGGCGGCCACGCAGTCTTCTTCCACATAGTTGCGGGTCAGGGCCGCGCCACCCAGCAGCACCGGCACATCCAGACCAGCGCGAGAGATTTCTTCCAGATTTTCCCGCATGATCACGGTGGACTTCACCAGCAGGCCGGACATGCCAATGGCGTCGGCCTTTTCTTTCCGTGCGGCTTCAATCATGTCGGCCACCGGCACCTTGATGCCGAGATTAATGACGCGATAGCCGTTGTTGGTCAGGATGATATCAACCAGATTCTTGCCGATATCATGCACGTCCCCTTTAACGGTGGCGAGCACCATGGTGCCGCGATGCTGGCCTTCCGTGCGCTCCATATGTGGTTCCAGATGGGCCACGGCGGCTTTCATGGTCTCTGCGGATTGCAGCACGAAGGGAAGCTGCATTTTGCCGGAGCCGAACAGTTCCCCCACCACCTTCATGCCATCCAGCAGCACGGTGTTGATGATCTCGAGGGGCGGCATTTTGGTCATCGCTTCATCAAGGTCGGCTTCCAGCCCCTTGCGGTCTCCGTCCACAATACGGTCCCGCAGGCGCTCTTCCACCGTTTCCGCCCGCTTGCGCTGCACGGCTTCAGACGCCTTGCGGTCGGCAAACAGGGCCAGCAGCTTTTGCAGAGGGTCGTACTCTTCCGTCCGGCGGTCAAAAATCAGGTCTTCCGCAACCTTGACTTCTTCCGGGGCGATCATGTGCAGCGGGCGGATTTTGGAGACATGCACGATGGCGGCCGTCATGCCCGCCTTGACGGCATGATCCAGATAGACGGAGTTCAGCACCGCGCGCGCCGCCGGGTTCAGCCCGAAGGAGATGTTGGACAGGCCCAGCACAATCTGGATATCGGGGAAGGCTTCACGGATCATGCGGATGCCTTCCAGCGTCCACAGACCGAGCTTGCGATCATCCTCAGCACCGGTCGCGATGGTGAAGGTCAGCGGATCAATCATCAGATCCGACTGCGGCAGGCCGTATTTCTCGCAGGCAAACTCCACAAGGCGGGTGGCAATGCGCAGCTTGTCTTCCGGGCGACGGGCCATGCCGACTTCATCAATCGTCAGCGCCACGACTGCCGCACCAAACTTGCGGGCAAGAACCATGCGGTCGGACGCCGGGCCTTCTCCGTCCTCAAAATTGATGGAGTTGATGATTGGCTTGCCGCCATGCAGCTTGAGGGCCGCTTCAATCACCGGGGTTTCGGTCGAATCAATGACCAGTGGTGCGTTGACGGAGGAGGTGAAGCGTTTGATGACTTCATCCATCTCCGCGCGTTCATTCCGCCCGACAAAGGCCGTGCAGACATCCAGCGCGTTGGAGCCTTCCTTTGCCTGTTCACGCCCAAGGGCGACGCAACCGTCCCAGTCATGCGCTTCCTGCAGTTCGCGCCATTTTTTGGAGCCGTTGGCGTTACAGCGCTCGCCAATGGAGAAATAGGCGTTTTCCTGCCGCAGCGGGACCTGTGTGTACAGGCTGGCAACGGAGGGAATCCACACGGATGTTTTGGGTACAGGGGCCGGGCGATGCTGGTCGGTTCCTTCCGCACGGCGGCGGAGCATGGCGTCCAGTGCCGCAATATGCGGTGTGGAGGTGCCACAGCACCCGCCCACCATGTTCAGCCCGTCTTCCACAATAAAGCGTTCGACCCATGTGGCCATATCTTCCGGGGAGAGCGGGTAGCGGGTCTGTCCGTCGACAAGTTCCGGCAGGCCGGCATTGGGCTGGACGGAGGTCAGGCGTGGCCAGTTTTCGGCCAGCCAGCGGACATGCTCAGCCATTTCCTGCGGTCCGGTGGCGCAGTTCAGGCCCATCAGGTCCACATCAAGGCTGTGGATAACGGTGGCTGCGGCGGCAATATCCGGCCCGACCAACAGGGTGCCGGTGGTCTCGACCGTCACCTGCACAAAAATTGGCGTGGTGGTGCCCATCTCCGCACGGGCAATTTTCATGCCGTTTACGGCGGCTTTGATCTGGAGCGTGTCCTGACAGGTTTCAATCAGGATCGCATCGACGCCGCCTTCAATCAAACCGCGCCCCTGCTCGGCAAGGGCGGCTTCCAGCGTGTCATAATCCACATTGCCCAGAGACGGCAGTTTGGTCCCTGGCCCGACGGACCCGACCACATAACGGGTGCGGCCGTCCGCAAAGCTTTCCGCGGCTTCCCGCGCCAGAATGGCGGAGTTCCGGTTGATCTCGCGCGCCTTGTCAGCCAGATCGAATTCGCTCAGAGTAATCGGAGAGCCGCCAAAGGTGTTGGTTTCCACCATGTCCGCCCCGGCCTCATAATAGCCGCGGTGGATTTCCCGGATCAGTTCAGGGCGCGAGAGTGTCAGGATTTCCGTGCAGTTTTCCTGCCCCCAGTAATCCCGTTTCAGATCCAGGTCGAGCATCTGGATGCGTGAGCCCATCCCTCCGTCACACAGCAGGACCTGATTGCGCAGAGCATCGAGAAGCGGAATACGAGAAGACATGGCACCCATAAATCACAAAAAACGGGAAGACGAGCTCCGGTCGGACGCCGGTCCGGAGGGGAGAGTGTTATTCCAGAGAGCGGCATCTCTGTCCACCAGTCCTCTGCTCTGGAGGGGGCCTGAAGACCAGCGTATTCCTTTGAGAGTGGTGTCTCTGGAAGAGGCCGTGCAGCAGGCGCAGTTGGACAGTCTTGCCATTTTTCTCGGCGGTTCTCCCACCGCAGCGCAGCAGGGCGGATGGAGCGCTGTGCGTGTATGCCCCTCACCGGCTGGCGAGGGTGTTCATGGCGGTGGATGCACCTGCTGTCAGGGCGGAGGGTATCTGGGCCGGTTGCTGCTGCGCCTGATACAGGAGCGGGCCCGCGGGGAGTGTGCTTTTTTTGTTAAAGTCAGTCTGATTTGTCCCGCGCAGGACATGGCGGGTCTGCTGCGGGTGATTCACGCTGATCCTCTGGTTTTTTCTCTTTGCGGGATGGAGGCGGTTTCCAGCCGTTTTTCCTGCGAATATTGAAAAAATAACACGCTCTCCCGCCCCTCAGGCAGAGAAACACTTTGAGGTCACCTGCACTCCCTGTCATAAGGACTTTTGTCCGGGAGCCAAATATTCTGAGGCGGTCGGGCGGCGTATTAAGGTTTGTCAAAAGGGTTGTTCGTGAACCAGACTGATCATGTGCCTGATGTTTCTGGCCCTTCTTCTGATCCAGGCCGTGAAAGTGCCTCCCGCGTCAGCCCCACGATGATTCGCCTGAGAGCGGTTGTTGCAGCGGCCCGCTTCCATGGGCTGGAACTGGATGTCCGTGATTTCGCGGCAGAACCCGGGGAAGAAAGTCCGTCTCCGGCCACTCTGGTGCGCTGGCTGGAGGAGCAGGGTGCTGTCGCTAAGGGGATGCGCATCAAGTGGCGGTATCTGGTCAAAATGACCAACTCCCCGCCGATTGTGCTGATGTTCCGGGACGGTTCCGCTGCAGTGATGGTGGGGGCAGACCCGGCCAAAGGTGTTGTCTGGCTCCGTGATCCCTTAAAGGACGAAGCCACAGCACCCGTGCCGGTGGATGAACTGCGTCTGAGCCGGATCTGGACTGGTGACGTTTTGCTGATCAAGCGACGCCGTGACCAGTCTGAAGCTGATGCCCCGATCAATCTGGCCTGGCTGGCCAAGATCGTTTTGCGGGAAAAGCGGTCTCTGCGCGATATTGCTATTGCATCCATGACACTGAGTATTCTGCAGATTTTCCCCCCTCTTATTGTCATGCAGGTTATTGACCGGGTGGTGAATTACAAATCTATGTCCACGTTAATTTCGATCAGTGGGATTATCGTCGTTTTTTCTCTATATGAAGTTTTATTGTCCTATGGGCGTCGTGAGTTGTCCATGGTGCTGACAACTCGTGTTGATTCCCGCATCTCCTTACACGTTTTCAGTCGGTTGGTGGCATTGCCACTGGAGTATTTTGAACGGCAGCAGGCGGGTAACCTGCTTGGCCGTGTCATGGCGATCTACAAGGTCCGAGATTTTCTGACCGGAAAGCTTATGACGACTTTTCTGGATCTCTTCACTCTTGTCGTTATCTTACCTTTTTTGTTTTATCTCAGTTCGACTCTTGCGTGGATGACGGTTGCAGCAGCGGGCTGTATTGGTCTGATCGTTGTGGTTTTCATGGGGCCCGTAGCCAAGGTCATGAGTGCGCAAATGCACGCGGAACGTGAACGCGCGGCAATTTTGTACGAAACAGTTGCCGGCATCCGAACTTTGAAGACACTGGCCTTGGAAAATATGCGCAAGCAGGTGTGGGATGAAGTAACGGCCGTTGTAATTCGCTGGAAGCTTGCCGTGGGTCGAATGTCCAACTGGCCGCAGACGCTTGTCATGCCTTT
This sequence comes from Acetobacter sp. P1H12_c, assembly GCF_018811975.1. Classification (NCBI taxonomy): domain Bacteria; kingdom Pseudomonadati; phylum Pseudomonadota; class Alphaproteobacteria; order Acetobacterales; family Acetobacteraceae; genus Acetobacter; species Acetobacter sp. P1H12_c. The sequence continues at coordinate 25,504 of NZ_JACRVR010000014.1, forward strand.
GGATCTCTTTATTAACCGTGGAATTATTCTTATTGGGGCTTATCTGGCCTTAGTTAGTCCATCTTCTATTGGGATGGGTGGGTTAGTGGCATTTATGATGCTTGGTGGGCGTGTGGCTTCGCCTCTTGTTGGCTTTGCAAAGTTGCTTGACGATTTTAACGAAGTCATGACGTCTCTCAGTGAGGCCGCTTCTGTGCTGAACCAGCCCACTGAGACTAAAGCGCTGACAACAGGGATGCGTCCTGTAATCAAGGGAGCTTTGTCATTCGACGGGGTGGATTTTACCTATCCGGGATCCACGGCCAAAGCTCTTAACAACGTAAACTTTGAAGTGCCTGCAGGAACTATGCTCGGTCTGGTGGGGCGAAGCGGTTCCGGGAAGTCTACCATCACGCGGCTGCTTCAGGGCGTCAGTCGGTCCTATACAGGTTATCTGAAACTGGACGGAATTGACCTGCGTGAAATCAATCTGACCCATCTGCGACGGTCTTTTGGTGTGGTGTTGCAGGATAACTTCCTGTTTCGTGGTACTATCCGCGAAAACATCACGGCAGGTCGTCCAGGATATACGATTGATGACGTCGTGCGTGCGGCGCGTATGGCCGGCGCGGAAGAATTTATTGAACGGATGCCTGCCGGGTATGAGACCTTTATTGAAGAAGGCTCGACTAATATTTCCGGTGGGCAGCGTCAGAGGCTGGCGATTGCACGCGCAGTCATTACTGACCCCAAGCTGATGATTCTGGATGAGGCGACCTCTGCACTCGATCCTGAAAGTGAAGCACTGGTGAACGCCAATCTTGAGCGGATTGGCAAAGGGCGCACGATGGTCATTGTCTCGCACCGCCTGTCTTCTCTCGTAAATTGCGACCAGATCTGTGTGATGGACCACGGATCTGTCGCAGATATTGCTCCGCATGATGTCCTGCTTGAACGGTGCGATATTTATCGCACGCTGTGGATGCAGCAAAATCGTCATACGGAAGGAAGAGCCAAACCCAGCGCGTCTTCTCTGGTCGCTGAGGGAGAGTAAGCCATGAGTGAACAGGATATTGTGGCCTCAGGTCAGACGGCTGGTTCTGAAGTGGATCATGGGCAGGAGCCAGATTTCCTGCGTCAGGCGGATGATCCGTATGCACAGGACGATATGCCCGTGGCGTTGCTGGAGTTTCATTCTCCTACTGCCGCACTGGTCAATATGCCACCAACCCCATCAGCGCAGTATATTACGTGGCTGGTTGGGGCATTGGTTTTGTCATCTGTCACCGTGATGACTGTTTTTCCGTTGGACCGTGTGGTTTCAACAGAAGGTCGTCTGGTTTCAACAGAACAGACCCTTATGGTTCAGCCACTGGATACGTCTATTGTCCGTTCCATTGATGTGCGGGAAGGGGATTTTGTTCATAAGGGCGACGTTCTGGCGCATCTTGATCCGACGACGTCAGGTGCGGATATCGACAACATGCGCACCCAGAATGACCAGTATCAGGCCGAAGTTGATCGTCTTATCGCAGAGACGCAGGGGAAGACTTACGTGGCCGATCCCCAGAATCCGCCTTCTGTTCAGCAGGCCGAAGCATTTCTCAGGCGCAAAGCTGAGTTTGATGCCAAAGTCATGAATTATGACAAGCAAATTGCCAGCCTGCAAAATGAACTGCAGAGTGCTCAGGCCAGCGCTGCCATGTATGCGGCACGCGCCAAAGTGGCGGCCGATGTGCATAAAATGCGGATGCAGTTGCAGAAAGATCAGGTCGGGAGCAAGCTTTCCACTTTAAGTGCTCAGAATGACCTGATGGAAGTCGAGCGTTCCCAGATTTCAGCGCAGCAACTGGCAGGCAGTACGCGGAATAAACTGGCAGCTCAGGTTTCTGAAAAAGAAGGCTATATCCAGAACTGGAAAGCGGAAGCTTATCGTGATCTTGTAACTGCACAGCATCATCTTTCAGAAGCAACAAGTGCTTATCAAAAAGCCGTCTTGCATAACAGTCTGGTGACATTAAAGGCAGATGAAGATGCTGTTGTACTCAATATCTCCAAAGTGTCTGTCGGGGCCGTCCTGACAGTCGGCCAAAAGTTGATGACTTTGGTACCTGTGGGCAAAGGGCTTGAAATCGAAACCGTTATGTCCGGCAAAGACGCTGGTTTTGTTCGCCTTGGAGATAAGGCGCTCGTTAAATTTGCAACATTCCCATACCAACAATATGGCGGTGCGGATGCAACTGTAAGAACGATTAGTGCAGATTCCTTTGTTGGAGATCCGGCTGGTGGCGGCCAACAAGACAGTAGTGACGTAACACCGGAGACTAGCAGCAAAGAGTTTTATCGCGTTCGTCTGCGCGTTGATCGCTATACGCTGCATGGGGTGCCGAGTTTCTTCCATCCCCAGCCCGGTATGCCGGTATCGGCTGATATTCGTGTTGGTAAGCGGACTGTCATGCAATATCTGCTGAACAGCTTTATGCCGCTGATGACAGACGGCATGCGTGAGCCCTGAGGGGAGCCGCGGATAGCTGAGTCTTGTCGGGGGAAGGGGCATAGTATGCTGAAAAATCTGATTAGCCGCCTCTTTGGAAAGCGCAACGAGCCAGCAGCCGATAACAGGCTGCTTCAGGCCAAAAGCTTGCTTGAGCAAGGGGAGCACTCCAAGGCCTTTACGGTTCTGACTATCCTTGCAAGAGAAGGGCAGCCGGAAGCGCAGTATCTGGTCGGGCAGGCTTATCTGAACGCTCAGGGAGCCCCTCCCAACCTGATTGAAGGGGCGCGCTGGACCCGGCGTGCTGCTTTGAAAGGCTGGGACCGGGCGGCTTTTATTCTGGCGACCTTGTATCTGCATGGCTTGCCACCCGAGGTAGAAGAAGGCGAGAGCCTCTCTTCTGTTTTTGAGGACTACAAAAAGCGGGAAAAAGCTCAGCCGGATTATTACAAAGCGGCTCGCTGGGCCAGACAGGCCGCAGAGGCAGGTAATCCCGATGCGCAGGCTCTGTATGGCTATATCCTGAGTGCAGGACCGGATGATATTCGGGACCCGGATCAGGCATTGCTTTGGTATCAGAAGTCAGCAGATGCAGGATGTTTACAGGGGCATCTGGGGCTTGGTCTTGCGGCGCTGAAAGGCGCGCAGACGTATGAGCAGTATGCTCAGGCAGCAGTGGAGTTGCAGAAAGCCGCGGATGGTGGGCTGGGCACAGCGCTCTATCTGATGGGCGTGATGGCCGAGCGGGGCACCGGCGTTCCGCAGGACGATGCTCTGGCGACCGCCTATTTTGGCCGGGCCGCCGAGCAGAATGTCCGGGGTGGACAGGCAAAATACGGCATTGCCCTTATGGCGGGCAAAGGGATTGAGCGGAACCGCGACCGGGGTGAAAGCTGGCTGCGCAAAGCCGCGCTGGCGGGTGATGCCGAAGCCGCAGCTATTCTGGGTGACTGGTATGGGCGTGGGATAGACCTTCCCCCCAACTATGCAGAAGCGATTTCGTGGTATCGTTTTGCATCCGAGCACGGGCATGCGGCTGCAAGCCACACACTCGGGACCATTTACATGGCGGGTGTGGGTGTTCCGAAAGATCCGGAAGCGGCTTCCTCTTGGTTTAAGCTGGCAGCAGAGCAGGGCGATAAGAAAGCCACGGCTGATCTTGCTAATCTGGTGCTTGAAGGCGATGCGCCCAGAGAAGACGGCCGGGTGCTCATGGAGTTCTACAAGCATGCCGCCGAAGAGGGCGACCTGCTGGCCGCGTTTAACTTTGGTGTCTGCCTTGCACAGGGCGTCGGGGTTGAGCGGGATGAAGAGGAAGCTCTCCTCTGGCTGCATAAAGCCGCAGAAAAGGTGGTCAACGCCCAGTACTGGTACGGGAAGATGTTGTTGCAGGGGCGTGGCGTTGCACAGAACCCTGTGGAAGGCCGGGCGTGGGTTCAGAAAGCCGCTGAAGCAGGTATGGCAGAAGCCGAGATCGCGTATGCTGATCTGCTGGTCACGGGCGTTGGTGGTCCGAAAAATCATCCGGAAGCCCTGCGGATTTACAAACAGGCAGCAGAGCGGGGCACCGCGTCAGCCATGTTCTCCGTGGCGGCACTCTATGGCGGTGGTCATGATGTGCCGGAAGACCGGGTTCTCGCACGGGAATGGTTCCTCCGGGCGGCAGAGCAGGAGCATCCGGCAGCCCAGCTGATGATTGCGCGGTACTACGCCAATGGTCTGGGGGGTGAAAAGGATCTGGAACAGGCACGTATCTGGTACCGGAAGGCCGAAGCACAGAATCTTGCACAGGCAAGTGCGGAACTGGCAAGCATCGGTACCGGCGGTACAGTGCCTTTGCCCGCAGAGAGCTGATAGTCCGTTATAAGGCGTAGCGATGGTAAGCAGAGAGCGGGTTCGCTGATGGCGCAGTCAGATGAAACACAAGGCGCGCTCTCTGGTTTTGTGACGCAGGAAGATTGGGCGGCCTGGCAGGTATGGGCGAGCGCGCAGGCGCAGGCGACGTTTCAGCGCGGCAATGAAGCCTGGCAGGCCGGACGGGGGTCGGAAGCCTGGGACTGGCTGGAACGCGCTAACCGGCAGGCCCGGGATAACCCTCATGTCATGCTCGCTCTTGCACTGGTGCGGCAGGCTGTCGGGGATGTTGGTGGGGCAATTGAGCTTCTGAAAACCCTTCTGCAGCGTTTCGACTTTCGGGAGGGCTGGGTTCTTCTGGCTACGTTTCAGCAGGCGGCTGGTCATGGCGCTGCCGCTGTTTCAGCACTGGGGCAGGTTTTGTCCCGGTTTTCCTGCAGGTCTGATACTGCAAAACTTGCGGATAAGATCACAAGGCTGAATGGCCTTGCGGGCTGGTGTGGCTTGCAGGGGGATGGCACGCTGCTGCTGGGTGGTGCTGTTGCTGGGCAGACGCCGGTTGTGTGGCTGGATGCGCACGCGGTCAAAATGGTACGCAAAAAAACAGGCTGGTACTGTCCTGCTGGCTGGAAGACGGCGCGCTCTCTGGAAGTTCGTCTGAAAGACCTGCCTTTTTTAGTGGGTAATCCGGTTCAGCCGTTTGCAATTGCGCGAAGTGAGGGGCTGGTTGAGGCGGGGCCGGACGGGCTGACGGGCTGGGTCTGGCTGCCCCATGATGCGGATCGTGCGCCTGTTGTGCAGATACAGGATGCTTCCACAGGAAAAGTTCTGCATACAATCACCGCAGAAAACGTGAGTGACTCTGTTTCCTCTGATGTGCCGCTGGCCCGCTATCGCGCTTTATCGCTGCCGTTTGATGCTCTGCCGGATGCACCGGTGCGGGTGGTCGGGCCTGATGGGCGAGATCTTGCGGGTAGTCCTCTGGATGTCGGGCTGGAACGGCGCTCAGGCAGGATCGTTGCGGAGGCTCTTGCAGCCAGTTTCCTTTCTCGGAAAACACCTCATAAAATAAAGGGGTTTCCCAGTTTTGTTCCGGTCCCTGTGCGGGAGGCTGTGGCAGGAACCCCGTGTGTTTCTGGTCAGCAGGCCGGGGTTGCTGTTGTTATCCCGGTTTATCGGGACAAAAATCGCACGCTGGCGTGCCTTGAAGCGGTACAGCGGACTGTTTTGTCTGCTGACGTTCCGGTTGTCATTGTGAATGATGATGCCCCGGACCCGGATCTGGTTCTGGCCGTGACACGTTTTGCGCAACAGGCCGGGTTTCGTGTTCTGACCCATGCGCGTAATTGTGGTTTTCCCTCAGCCGTTAATACCGGTTTGCGGGAGGTGGCCGGGCATGATGTGATTGTGCTGAACAGTGATACGCTGGTAGCCGAAGGCTGGGTGGAAGAACTGCGGCGTATTGCTTATGCGTCCGCCGAGACCGGGACGGTCACACCCTTTTCCAATGACGCCAGTATTTTGTCTTACCCTTCTCCCGATAAGAAAAATCCTGTGCCCGACCTTGCGCAGACGCAGGATCTGATGGCGCAGGCGCAGGCCGCCAATGCCGGGCACGCGATTGAAATCCCGACTGCTAACGGCTTTTGCATGTATATCCGGCATGACTGTCTGGCGCAGACCGGGTTGCTGCGGGACGATGTGTTTGCGCAAGGCTATGGAGAAGAAAATGATTTTTGCATGCGCGCCCGCGCTCTGGGATGGCGGCATCAGGCGGCGCCCGGCGCGTATGTTGCGCATGTCGGGTCGGCATCTTTCGGGGGAACCCGCAACGGACTGATGCGCCGGAACGAGGCGATTCTCAACCGCCTGCATCCCGGTTATCATGAGATGATTGCGGCCTGGATTGAGAAAAATCCTCTGTTTAACGCCCGTCGGCGGCTTGATCTTGTGCGGTTCCGTGCGGCCACACCGCAGAGCGCGTCCGGACGGAAAAGCCGGAAGAGACGAGCCGTGGTGCTTGTCACGCATGATTATGGCGGCGGCGTTGAGCGTGTGGTGGGTGAGCGCGTCACGGCTCTCACCGCGCAGGGCGTACGGCCTCTTATTCTTCGTCCCACAGGCGGAGGGTGTGTGCTGGAGGAGGGGGGGGCTGATGCCTATCCGTCTCTGCGTTTCAGGCTGCCGGATGAGTGGGCATTGCTGACCCGCCTGTTAAAGGCGGAAGGAGCAGCAGAGGTGGAAGTGCACCATCTGGCCGGGCACAGTCCGATGCTCTACGGTCTGCCTGAGGCATTGGGTTGCCCTTATACTGTCCATATTCATGATTATATGTGGTTTTGTCAGAGAATTTCTCTGATGGGGGTGAAGGGCCGGTATTGTGGTGAGCCGGATGTGGCAGGGTGCGAGATGTGTCTCGCGCTGCTGGGCCGCAAGATGGAGGAGGATGTTTCCGTTACGGTTTATCGCACACGCGCAGAAGCTTTTCTGAACGCTGCGCAGGCCGTTTATGTCCCGTCACAGGATACTGCCCGGCGGATGCAGCGACAGTATGCCAGCCTGACCTGCCAGGTGCGGTTTCTGGAAGACGATGCAGCGCTCTGTGCGGAAGGGGAAGCATTCCGGCAGAAGGCGCTTCCGGTGCCGGAACAGCGCATTCCCGGTGTGGCTGTTCTGGGGGCCTCCCGGAGTGAGCGTGTCCGGGTGTGTGTTATTGGCGGTATCGGGCGGGAAAAGGGGTATGATGTGCTGCTTGCTGCCGCACGGGACGCCGCGTTGCGGGCCCTGCCGCTCGAATTTGTGATTGTGGGGCACACACCAGATGATGAGGCGCTGATGCGCACCGGCCATATTTTTATAACCGGAGAATATCAGGAGGAGGACGCCATCCCGCTGATTGCCTCCGTGCAGGCGGATTATGCGTTTTTACCTTCTGTCTGGCCGGAAACCTGGTGTTTTACGCTCGGACTGGCCTGGAGAGCGGGTTTGAAAGTTGCAGCATTTGACCTTGGAGCCCCGGCTGAACGGATACGGGCCACAAAACAGGGTATGCTGTTAAAGACAGATCTTTTAGAAGAGGGTCTGAATGACGTATTGATAAAACTCGGACGCATTGTCGCTGAGGGCCGGGGTGTGTCTGCATAATAACCTTTTCTTTACTGGCTCATGATTTTTTGATTTACAGTTTTCCTGTATCGTCACGATGGAAGAAATTTTATGTCACAGACTACCCAGACGCCTGCGCCTCAGCGGATTTCTGATCTTAAGGTATCGGGCCATCTGATGACGCTTCAGACAGGCCTGTTCTGCGTGTTTCACGCTCCCGGACAAAAGGCGCCCACGGCGGCCGGTCTGCCCGGAGTCCGCCTGTCTCAGCCGCCTGTGCGGGATGAAGGCAACATCAGCATCGTGACGTTTGATGAAGATGGCTGGCTGGGTGGCCAGAATGGCGCAGCACTGATCCGCGTGCAGCGTGGCCCCGCGCAGGTGCTGGTCACGGTGTATCAGGAACTCGGTTCCCCGCATGACGCACCCCGTTTGCAGGTTGTGCAGCTAAGCCATGATGCAAGCGCTGGTCCGGTTGCGCAGCATGCGCCTGTTGCGCCGGAAGGTCCGGCGTCTGCTCCCGTGGCCGCTCCTGTCGTGCCTCAGGCCGCGCCTGCTCCTGCGGCAGCCCTCAGTCCCTATGCGGCAGAAATTGGTGCGCATATTCAGCGCCGTGGCGATGTCATGTCCCGCGTGGGTGAGTGGATGGGTGAGCCCGGAAGCCATGCGTGGATTGAAGGTTTCGGAATTGCACCGTCTGAAGAGATTGGCGCTGATGATATTGAATATCAGGCCGTTCTTGGCAAAGGCTGGCTCTCTCCGTGGGTTGAAGGCGGCAAATATTGTGGCAGTCGCGGGATGGCGCTGCCTATTCTGGGTCTGTGCATCCGTCTGAAAGGCAAAGCCGCAAAGAAATTTATCTGCCGGGTGACCGCGACCTTTACCGATGGCACACGCGTTGGGCCGGTTGAAAGTGGTGAGCCGATTGAATCCGCCAGTCTGGCACCGCTGGAGGCCTTCCTGCTGGAAATCCTGCCGCGTGAAGAAGAGGGTGGCCGCGGGAAGGGCCGCCGGGGTGGCAAAGGCCGCAACGCAGTTGCGGAAGCCCAGGCCGCTGCCGATCTTGCCGCACTTTTAGAAGAAGAAATTGAAGAAGCCGAACTTCTGGAAGACCTTGAAGAACTGGAAGCTGAGGCGGATACGGCTGAAGAGTTTGAATTATTTATAGAAGAAGAGCGTCCGGCCCGTAAAACGCCGGGCAAGCCGCGTGCTGGTCGTCCCGCGGGTAAGGGACGCGCTGTGAAAAATGCAGCGCCAGAGATTGTGCCTGCCAAATCCGCAGGGCGCCCGCGCAAAGCGGTTGCAGCGCCAAAAGCAGCCCCGGCCAAAGCTCCGCCCACAGGGCGTGGCCGTGGCCGCAAACCCTCTTCCCGGCGCTAAAAACTCCTGAAGGTCCGGTTTGAAAAAACCGGGCCAGTCCGGGAACGTGGTGGCATAGCAATACAGGTAATCCCTTGAAGTATCTTTTTATTCACCAGAACTTCCCCGGACAGTACCTTCATCTCGTGCGTCATCTGGTGCAGGCCGGTGGGCACGAGATTGTTTTTATCAGTGAAGATAACGCCAACCTTATTCCCGGCGTGCGGCGGGTAATCTACCGGATGCCCCGCCACGCCACGGAGCAGACGCATCCCGGCGCGCGGGAGTTTGATCTGGGGCTTGTGCGGGCGGATGCTGTGGCAAAAGCGGCCAGCACGCTCAGGGACCTTGGATTTGAGCCGGATATCATCATCGGCCATCATGGCTGGGGGGAATTGCTGAATATTCAGGATGTGTTCCCCGGCGTGCCGGTGCTGGGCTATTTTGAATTTTATTATCATGATGAACCGGGGTTTGACGTCGGGTTTGACCCGGAATTCCCCATGCAGCCCGTCATGATGCCGCTGGTCCGGGCGAAAAACGCCATCAATCTGCAAGCCCTGACCTCTCCGGGTTACGGACAGACGCCTACGGAATTTCAGAAAAGTGCTTATCCTGACTGGGCGCGGGAGAAAATTACTGTTCTGCGCGAAGGGGTGGATCTGGAACTGTGCCGCCCGGACGCCACGGCGCATCGTCGCAAGTTCAGCATTAAGGATGTGCATGTTTCTCCCAAGGAGAAACTGATTACCTATGTCTCCCGTGATCTGGAGCCGTATCGCGGGTTCCATGTTTTTATGCGCGCTTTGCCGCGGATTCTGCGGGAGCAGCCGGACGCCCGGGTGATTATGGTTGGGGGCGATGGCGTCAGCTATGGGGCGCGTCTGCCGTCCGGGTCATGGCGGGAGCGGATGCTGGAAGAACTGGCCGGAGAGCTTGATCTCTCCCGCATCCATTTTGTCGGCAAAGTCTCTTACGACGATTTTCTCAGGCTGCTTCAGCGGTCAGATACGCATGTCTATCTGACGTATCCGTTTGTGGCGTCATGGTCTCTGCGTGAGGCAATGGCGGCCGGGTGCGCGATTGTGGGAAGTGCCACAGCGCCTGTTGAAGAATTTATTGAAGATGGCGTAACAGGCCGTCTGGTGCCGTTTACGGAGCCGGACCGGATTGCTGAGGGCGTTCTGAAACTGTTGAACGACACCCGCACCGCCAAAAAAATGCGGCAGGAAGCGCGGGCTGAGGCAGAGCGCACCTTGTGCATGAAGGCGTATCTGGCGCGGTATGAAGACCTGATCAGCCAGTTGATAACCGCCCACAAGGCGGCGCCTGTTTTGCAGGACATCGCGGCTGAGGCCGATGCCCCGCGGAATGGTACTGTGCCAAAGCGTGGCAAGGCCAAAGGGGCATTGAAGACTAATAAGCCGGATGCCGTAAAAGCTGACCCTGTTACACTGGCTAAAAAACCGCGTCAGCCTGTCGCCCGGAAAACGGCCCCTGTTCGGGCCGCAGCAAAACAGGTGGCATCCGCGTCTTCCAAAACCGTGCGCACACCGAAATCTGCCGCTCAGGCTGCTCCGCGTGTTGCGAAGGGCGCGGCAGTGAGGTCTGCCTCGGTAAAGCGGACCGCCGGACGCAGGAAAAGAGCAGATCTGGCGTCATCCTGACTCGCTGACCAGCCGGGCCGCCTCTCAGCCTGTTCAGGCGTGAGGCGGGACTGACTGGTTGACATGGTTTGCCAGCTCAATGATCACCTTGCGCATCAGTGTCGCAATGGCGGCATCGGTGCTGACATCGCCGGTTTCAGACAGATGCACACGGTCCCGGATCAGCGGTTTGTTGGGGTCTTGCGGCAGAACCGCCCAGTTGGCGTCCAGCACGACTGAGCCGTTCGCATCTACATCCAGACGCGAGATATTGACCTGCACCCGCAACGTTGCGGCATCGGCCAGAGGCTGGTCGGTAATCAGCTCGTTCGGGTGGAAGGTGGCAATCTGGTTGGTGATCAGATCTGTAATGCCCAGAGACAGGCGTGTCGCCCAGCGGGATTTGGGGCTGCGCACAATTTCTTCCCCGTTCCGCAGCACAATATCCTGCGAATCCAGATAATCCGGAATCACGGTGCGGCTGATTTCAATCGTGCTCGCACGGGGGGAAAGATGCGGCTGCCTTACCGCCTGATCAGACGGCATACCCAGCGTATAAAGCCGCAGCGGCGGGGAGGCGCAGGACGTCAGCAGCGCGCAGCCGCACAGCAGAGCAGCACAGGAGAGGCGGCGCAGAGAAAGCATCATGGACGGCGTCCCATCAGCAGGAGTTGCGGGTTGCGTTCAACATCACTGGAGAAGCCACGCAGAGAGGCCGCTGCGGCGGCAATATCGCGCAGGGCGGCATCCAGATTGGCGCGATCTATGGAACGCGGGGAAAGGATGGTCTGGAGCGTGTCCAGCGTCTTGGTGGCGGAGGCGAGGGTCGCGTGCATATCGGCACCGCGGTTGGTGAGCTGGTCTGTGCTGGTTTGCAGCAGCTTGTCCATTTTCAGCAGTGTCACATCCAGCTTGGCCTGAAGGTCGCGGATGGCATCGGTTGCGGCCTGAACAGTGTCATGAGAGCGGTCTGTGGTGATTTTCACGCTGGCAAGAAGCGGCGGCAGGTCGGTGTTCATCTTGTCGCTCAGCGTCTTGATGGACAGCAGCGTGGCATCGGCGTGGCCCGCAATATCCTTCACGGGCAGATCGCTCAGCGTGTCTTTCAGTTTTTCCATGGTGGACAGACGGGCGGGGATTTCCAGCTCGCCTGTAATACGCGGATGCAGGATGGCCGGGGCGGACTTATCAAAATCCAGCTCGATATTGGACTGCCCGGTGACAAAGCTTTGCAGATTGAGTTCAGCCCGCAGGCCGTTGGCAATCATCTCCTGCATGCTGACTTTGGTGCCCCCCGGCACGTCCCGCACGATATGGATCTGGTCCGGCTCCAGCGTAAGCTGGACGGGGATGTAGGCTTTACGGTCCAGCGGGTCAAAACGCAGGGTAATGCTTTTGACAGACCCGACCTTCACGCCACGGAAATTGACCGGTGCGCCCACGGCCAGCCCCGTAATGGAGTTCTGGAATACCACCACAGCCTCGCGCGAGGGCGCGAAGAAGCGTATGTGCCCGAACAGCATGATCACGGCCAGCGCCAGCGCGCCACCCCCCAGAACAAATGCGCCGATCAGGGTTTTACGGTTTGTGCTTTCAGCCATGATCGTTCAGCCCTTTGTCTCATCTGTTGGGGGAATGTCTGCCTGACGGTTCATAAAGGCCATGACTTCCGGTATGGTGCTGTGGTCCCGCAAATCCCGCGGGGAACCGCGGGCAATGGGTTTGTGGGTTTTGGCGTCCAGAAAAATGCCGTCATCCGCAATGGCAAACAGGCTTGGCAGTTCGTGGCTGACAATCACGATGGTTGCGCCAAGTCCGTCCCGCAGGGTCAGTATCAGGTCATCCAGCCGGGCGGAGGTAATGGGGTCCAGCCCGGCGGAGGGTTCGTCAAAAAACAGAATATCCGGGTCCAGCGCAATGGCGCGGGCAAGGCCCGCCCGTTTGCGCATCCCGCCGGAAATTTCAGAGGGCATGAGGTCAATGGCCTGTTCCATGCCGACAAAGCCGAGCTTGAGTTCCACCAGACGGCGGATGACATCGGGCGGCAGGCTGGTGAACATTTCCATGGGCAGGGCGACATTTTCCCCCACGGTCATGGAACTCCACAGAGCCGCACTCTGGAACAGCACGCCAAAGCGGTGATTGATTTCCGTGCGGCGTTTGTCGTTCTGCGCCCAGTAATCTTCCTGCCCGACCAGAATCTGCCCGGCGGTGGGGCGTAACAGGCCGATCATGCTTTTCAGCAGCGTGCTTTTTCCGCAGCCTGACCCGCCCATGACGGCAAAAATAGACCCGCGTCTGAGGTCAAAGGAGACATTCTGCTGAATGACCTTGGGGCCGAAGGACAGGCCCAGATCCCGCACGGAGATAATGGTCTCTGGGATGATGGTCTCTGGCTCGTTCATCTCAGATCCCCAGCGCCGTGGCCATAACGGCAAACACCGCATCCATGGCGATAATGCCGACAATGCCGATCACGACCGCCCGTGTGGCGGCAATCCCCACATCCGCGGCACTCCGTCCGGCTTGCAGACCCACGCGGCAGGCGGCGAGCGCGATAAAGCTGGCAAAAAAGAAGGATTTAACAAAGCCGAACACAAATTCCCGCAGGGCAATGCCGTCAAAGGTGGTGTTCAGATACCCCAGCGGGGAGATGTCCATCATGCTGACGGACACAACAAATCCGCCGAAAATGGCGATGATGGTGCCGTAGATATACAGCAGCGGCATCATCAGCCCGAGCGAGAGAATGGACGGCAGCAGGATGTAGCTGGAGACCGGAATACCGAACACCTGAAGCGCGTCAATTTCCTCATTGCCCAGCATGGTGGAAATGCGGGCGGCATAGGCCCCGCCGGTACGCCCGGCCATGACGATGGCGGTCATGATGGCGGAAATTTCCCGCGCGCAGGCAATGCCCACCAGATTGGCAACGTAGATTTCTGCCGCAAAGCGTCGCAGTTCCACCAGCCCGACAAAGGCCAGAATCGCGCCCACCAGAAAATTGACCACGCCGACAATCAGCAGGGCGGAGGGGCCGGCATTCCAGATATCAGAGGCCAGATCCTTCAGACGCATCCCGCTTTTGCCGGTCAGGGTTTTGCAGGCCCCCTGCGCGGTTTCCAGCGCCAGTTCTGTCACCGTTCCGGTTTCATTCAGGACGGAGAGAGTCTTGCCGCCCACACGTTCCAGCAACGGAGCCGGTTTGTGGCTTGCGGCCTTGCCGGAGGCGGGGGCGTCCGGCAGCAGGGCCAGAAGCCGCTGGGCGGAGGCGGGGAGACCCTGTGGGTCAAACTGCATCCCGGCGTGGCCTGCGGCCTGCTTGACGTCCCACAGGAACGCAATAAAGGCGGAATCCCAGCCAGTTACGCCCTGCGTATCAAAAGTCAGGGTGCTGTGGTCCCGGCCCTGCGCCAGCCCGTCGGCAGGGAAGGGGGCCATGCCGCCACTTTGTACAGTCCACGTGCCCCGCAGTACAAGCTGAGGAGCGTTTGTGTCCCCTTCCAGCGTCCAGACAGGTTTTTCAGCAGGCGGTGCCGGATGCGGAGGGGCGGCGTGGGCGGTGTGATCAGTCATGATGTGTGGCGACATTAGGGCACGGTTTCCGGGCTGACCAGCCCCGGCAGGGGGTGTGGCGGCCATGTTCTGAGAGAAGAGCTGAGGTGGCCCGACCATTGCGGCGGGGAGGCGGGTCCGCTAGATGCAGCCTTGCTTTACCGGTCTTCCGGCCGGTTTTCTGAATTTTACGACGGGAGTTCTTCATGCGACGCAGACGCGGCCGCCCCCTGGATGGCTGGCTGGTGATCGACAAGCCTTCCGGGGTGACCTCCACCCAGATGGTGGGTCGGGCCAAACGGATTTTTGATGCGCAGAAAGTCGGGCATGGCGGCACGCTGGACCCGCTGGCCACCGGTCTGCTGCCGCTGGCCTTTGGCGCGGCCACCAAAACCGTGCCGTATATTATGGATGGCACCAAGATCTACCGCTTTACACTGAAGCTGGGTGAAGCGCGGGATAGTGACGATGCTGACGGCAACGTGACGGACGTGTCCGACGTGCGCCCGACGGATGAGCAGCTCCGCGCCGCTCTGCCTGCCCTGACGGGGGACATCATGCAGGTGCCGCCGGTCTTTTCCGCGCTGAAAGTGGCCGGGGAGCGCTCCTATGACATGGCGCGGGAAGGCCGCCCGCCGGAACTGCCGCCCCGCCCCGCCCGCGTTGACCGGTTTGAACTGATTGAGCGGCCCGATGCGGATACCGCGATCTTTGAGGTCGAGTCCGGCAAAGGGGTGTATATGCGGGCTCTGGCGCGGGATGTGGCGCTGGCCTGCGGCACCGTGGGGCATATCACCGCGCTGCGCCGCCTGCGCGTGGGGCCTTTTACCGAGGCCGATGCGATTGTTCTGGACAAAATTGTCCTAAACGACGAAAACCCCCATGCCTCACCGGAGCTGTTGCGTCCGGTCTCGACCGCGCTGGCCGACATCCCGGCGGTGGCCCTGACCAAAGATGAAGCAGTGTCCTTGTTGCACGGACAGGCGATCAGCCTTGTCGATCTGATGGATCGTCTCCCTCAGATTGATGATGAAGATGCGCCTGTGCGGGCCATGGAAGGGGGGCGCGTACTGGGCCTGTGCCGTCGGGAAGACGGCTTCCTGCGCCCTGTGCGGATTCTCTAGAACCTTCTTTGTACGGAGACAGTGATGTCGATTACCGCAGAACGCCGCACGGCAGTTATCAGTGAATACCAGACCACCCCCACGGATACGGGTTCACCGGAAGTGCAGATTGCAATTCTGACCGAGCGCATTGTTAACCTGACCGAGCACCTGAAGACCCACGCGAAGGATTTCCATTCCCGCCGTGGTCTGCTGATCCTCGTTGGTCGTCGTCGCAGCCTGCTCGACTACCTGCGTCGTAAGAGCCAGAGCCGCTACGAAACGCTGATCGGTCGTCTCGGCCTGCGTCGCTAAGACCAGAGTTAAAGGTGTCAAAGGGTGCGGTTGCCGGGTTATGCCGCAAGCCGCACCCTTTCCCTTTTTGGGGCTGTTGTGTGATGATAGCCCTGCGCGCAGAGGCCATGCTGGTCTTTGCGTCTGATAATAAACGGCCACAGGTCTGAGTGCGGGATCATGATCCCGGCGGGCCACGGCGTTTCCGACCACATGGCGCCTGGGTGGTTTTGCCACCAGTCACCATGCCGTCCGAGGCGCTGTCCGCTCTTTCGGTTCTCCCCCCGCCTGTTCATGTGGCCTTGAGTGAAGATGAGGCAGAACTTTATGTTCAATTACTACCGTAAAGAAATCGAATGGGGCGGTCGCCCGCTGGTGCTGGAAACAGGCAAAATTGCCCGTCAGGCCGATGGCGCCGTGGTTGTCACCTATGGTGAAACCGTTGTGCTGTGTACCGCTGTTGGCGCAAAATCCGTCAAGCCGGGGCAGGATTTCTTCCCGCTGACCGTCAACTATCAGGAAAAAGCCTACGCTGCCGGCAAGATCCCCGGTGGCTTCTTCAAGCGTGAAGGCCGTCCGTCCGAGAACGAAACCCTCGTTTCCCGTCTGATCGACCGCCCGCTGCGCCCGCTGTTCCCGGAAGGGTTCCGCAATGAAGTGCAGGTGATCGCCACCGTGCTGACGCACGATATGGAAAATGATCCGTCCATCCCGGCGCTCATTGGCTGCTCTGCGGCTCTGACCCTGTCCGGTATTCCGTTCTTCGGCCCGGTTGGCGCGGCCCGCGTTGGCTTTAAGGATGGCGCGTTCATCCTGAACCCCACCCTTGAGCAGATGGCCGATGCAGCTCTGGATCTGGTTGTGGCCGGCACGGAAGAAGGCGTGCTGATGGTCGAATCCGAAGCGTCTGAACTGTCTGAAGATGTGATGCTGGACGCCGTGACGTTTGGTCACAAGGCATTCCAGCCGGTGATTGAAGCCATTATCTCTCTGGCCGAACACGCTGCCAAAGCACCGTGGGCTCTGCCGGAAGTCTCCAAGGAAGCGCAGAAGCTCCGCACCCGCGTTGATAAAGTGGGCCGCAAGCTGATTGCTGACGCCTACAAGGAAAAGAAGAAGCAGGCCCGCTACGAAAAGATCGGCGCTGCCAAGGAAGCGATTCTGGCCAAACTGGCTGAAGAAGAGCTGGACGTGGATGCCGCCAAGCCGATGCTGAAGGATCTGGAAGCCGATGTGGTCCGCACATCCGTGCTGAAGACCGGCATGCGGATTGACGGGCGTGATCTGGTCACGGTGCGTCCGATTGTGTCTGAAGTTGGCATTCTGCCGCGCGCTCATGGCTCTTCCCTGTTCACCCGTGGTGAAACGCAGGCGCTGGTCGTGACGACGCTGGGCACCGGGCAGGACGAGCAGGTAATTGACGCGCTTCAGGGCGAATACCGCACCAACTTCATGCTGCACTATAACTTCCCGCCCTTCTCTGTGGGGGAATGTGGTCGTATCGGGTCTCCGGGTCGTCGTGAAATCGGGCATGGCAAGCTGGCATGGCGCGCCATCAACCCGCTGCTGCCCTCCCGTCAGGAATTCCCGTATACGCTGCGCGTGGTGTCTGAAATCACGGAAAGCAACGGGTCTTCCTCCATGGCGACCGTCTGCGGCTCTTCTCTGGCTCTGATGGATGCCGGTGTTCCGCTGAAGCGCCCGGTGGCCGGTATCGCCATGGGTCTGATCAAGGAAGGCGAGGACTTCGCCGTTCTGTCCGACATCCTGGGTGATGAAGATCACCTCGGGGATATGGACTTCAAGGTGGCTGGCACCGAACAGGGCGTGACCGCCCTGCAGATGGACATCAAGATTACGTCCATCACGCCGGAAATCATGAAGATCGCGCTCGGTCAGGCCCGCAATGGCCGGATGCACATTCTGAGTGAAATGAGCAAGGCGCTGACGGAAGGCCGCACGGACGTGTCCTCCACCGCTCCGAAAATCACCACCCTGACGGTGCCGCGTGAAAAGATCCGTGATGTGATCGGCTCAGGCGGTAAAGTTATCCGTGAGATTGTTGAATATTCCGGCGCGAAGGTCGATATCGGGGATGATGGCACCATCACCATCGCCGCAATGTCTGACGAGCAGGCCCAGAAGGCCATTGACCGCATCAACGGCATTGTGGCCGAACCGGAAGTGGGTCGTGTCTACAACGGTAAGGTTGTCAAAACGGCTGATTTCGGGGCGTTCGTGAACTTCATGGGCGCACGGGACGGTCTGGTTCACATTTCTGAACTCACGCAGGGCCGCGTTGGCAAGACGACCGACGTTGTCAAGCAGGGTGACGAAGTGAAGGTGAAAGTGATCGGCTTTGACGACCGTGGCAAAGTGAAGCTGTCCATGCGCGTTGTTGACCAGGAAACGGGTGCCGACATTACGGAAACTGTAGGTGCAAAGCCTGCACGCGCACCGCGCCGGGATGCTGAATAAGCATCCCTCAGGCGGTTTCTGACCAGCATCCGGCTTTTGCCAGATAAGACGATAGGACAGTTATGAAGGCGATCAACGCAGTTCGCATGGGGGGCGTGGACGTCCTGCCGCTGGTAGAAGGCGGCAAGGGGGTTTCCGTTTCAACAGGCGTTTCAGCCGGAGCATGGGCTGCAGCGGGCGGGGCCGGTACGGTCTCCATTGTGAATGCGGACAGTTACGATGCAGCCGGAAACCCGGTCCCGCAGATCTATCATGGCCGGACCCGCCGGGACCGGCATGAAGAACTGGTGGATTACGCCGTTCGTGGTGGCATTGCGCAGGCGCAGATTGCGCATGATATCGCGGGTGGCCGTGGGCGTATCCATGCCAATATCCTGTGGGAAATGGGGTCTGCCGAGCGCGTGATCCGTGGCGTGCTGGATGGGGCCAAAGGCCTGATTCAGGGACTGACCTGTGGTGCGGGGATGCCGTACCGTCTGTCCGATATTGCTGTGGAATATGGGGTTTATTACTACCCCATCGTGTCTTCCGCACGGGCCTTCAACGCCCTGTGGAAGCGGGCTTACAGCAAGAGTGCTGATCTGCTGGGCGGCGTGGTGTATGAGGACCCCTGGCGGGCTGGCGGGCATAACGGCCTGTCCAACACGGAAAATCCGCTGATGCCGGAAGATCCGTACCCCCGCGTGGCGGCCCTGCGCAAACTCATGCGCAGCTTCGGTCTGGATGAAACCCCCATTATCATGGCGGGTGGCGTCTGGTGGCTGGAAGAATGGGAACACTGGATTGATAACCCGGAACTGGGGCCGATTGTGTTCCAGTTTGGCACCCGTCCGCTGCTGACGCAGGAAAGCCCGATCCCGCAGGCATGGAAAGACCGGCTGCTCACCCTGAAAGAGGGGGATGTCTACCTCAATCGTTTCTCACCGACCGGCTTTTACTCCTCCGCTGTCAATAACAGCTTCCTGCAGGAGTTGCGCGGCCGGTCAGAACGGCAGGTGGCGTTCTCACCTGAGGCGCTGGGTGCGCACACCGCATCGTATGGCGTCGGGGCCCGCAAGCGGGAAGTGTTTGTGGCGGAGGAGGACCTTCAGCGCATTCACAACTGGGAGGCTCAGGGCTTTACGGAAGCCATGCGCACCCCGGATTCCACGCTGATTTTTGTAACGCCGGACCGGGCGCGGGAAATCATTGCGGATCAGGTGGCCTGCATGGGCTGCCTGTCCGAGTGCAAATTCTCCAACTGGAGCCAGCGCGGGCCGGATTACAGCAACGGGCATAAAGCAGACCCGCGGTCCTTCTGCATTCAGAAAACGCTCCAGACCGCGGCGCATGCCAGCGGTCCGGATGCGGCGACTGTTCTGGACCATAATCTGATGTTTGGCGGCACCAATGCCTGGCGCTTTGCAACAGATCCGTTCTACGCCAACGGCTTTGTGCCGACAGTCGCGCAGCTGATCGAACGGATTATGAGCGGGCGTTAAGCTGGTTCTGAACACTGAAAATCAAAAAGGCCCGTCAGATCACTCTGGCGGGCCTTTTTGCGTAGCCGGTTTTGTCTCCCGTCCGGGCGGGTCAGTCGCCCTATGTCCGCCGGGTCTTACCGGCGGGAGCGGGCGATTTTTTTATCGGTTTCATACTGGCTGAGGGCATAGACAGACCAGATGGCTGCCGGAATCCAGCCGATAACCGTAATCTGCAAGATCAGGCAGATCAGACCCGCAAAAGGCCGCCCGATGGTAAAGAACTGAAGCCAGGGCAGCAGCAGAGCAAGAAGAAGGCGCATGCAGGGTCTCCCGTAAGCAGGCATGACGTAACTGCCAGACAGGATGGCGGGGCCGGGGGCGGAAAACAAGCCCGGAGCGCAAGCCCTAGGTGCCTCAGCCTTTGTGTGCTAGAAGAAAACCGCAGGGCAGACGGATGTTTGCCCGCCTGTATTTCAAGGCGTGCCCGGCATTTGGGCAGGGTGCGCGGCCATGACAAGACGGATGGACCTTGACCGAGATTTCTGACCAGCCGGGATCGCCGGTACCTTCTGACCTTCTCCCCGTCACCATTGAGGAGGAAATGCGTTCCTCCTACCTCGCTTATGCGATGTCGGTGATTGTCAGCCGCGCCCTGCCGGATGTGCGCGATGGTCTGAAACCCGTGCATCGGCGCATTCTCTACGCCATGCATGAAAGCGGCTTTACGCACGATAAACCCTACCGCAAATCGGCCCGTGCGGTCGGTGAGGTCATGGGTAAATACCATCCGCATGGTGACGCCTCGATTTACGATGCGATGGTGCGTATGGCGCAGTCCTGGTCCATGCGCGTCAAGCTGATTGACGGGCAGGGGAACTTTGGCTCCGTCGATGGCGATAGTCCGGCGGCCATGCGGTATACGGAAGCGCGTCTGGCCAAGGCAGCCACCTTCCTGCTGACGGATATTGACCGCGATACGGTCGATTTCCAGCCCAACTATGATGAAAGCGAGCATGAACCGACGGTTCTGCCTGCTGCGTTCCCCAATCTGCTTATTAACGGCGCCACCGGTATTGCCGTGGGGATGGCTACCAATATTCCGCCGCATAACCCGTCGGAAGTGATTGATGCGACACTTGCGCTGATCGAAAAGCCCGAGATGGAGCTGGACGAACTGATGGAGCATGTGCCGGGGCCGGACTTCCCGACCGGCGGCATCATCCTTGGTCGCTCCGGCATCCGCAGCGCGTTTGCCACCGGCCGTGGCGCGGTGATTATCCGCGCCCGTGCCGAGGTTGAGGAAATCCGTAAGGACCGTAAGGCCATTGTGGTCACGGAAATTCCCTATCAGGTGAACAAGGCCACCCTGCAGGAGCGCATTGCCGATCTGGTGCGCAACAAGCAGATTGAAGGCATTTCCGACATCCGGGATGAGTCGGACCGTTCGGGTATGCGCGTGGTGATTGAAATCAAGCGCGATGCCACGCCGGAAGTCGTGCTCAACCAGCTTTACCGCTTCACGCAGCTTCAGACCTCCTTTGGTGTGAACATGCTGGCGCTGGATGGCGGCAAGCCGCGCCTGATGGGGCTGAAGGACGTTCTTCAGGCGTTTATTGCGTTCCGTGAGGAAGTGATTCTCCGCCGTTCCCGCTTTGAGCTGAATAAGGCGCGGGATCGCGGGCATATCCTTGTGGGTCTGGTGATTGCGGTCGCGAATATTGACGCCGTGATCGCCCTGATCCGCGCCGCCCCGGATGCCGCCACAGCGCGTGAATCCCTCATGGCCGCAAGCTGGGATGCCGGGGATGTCGCACCGCTGCTGGCGCTGATCCATGATGACGGCAACGAGATTATTGACGGCAAGGTTCGCCTGACGGAAGCACAGGCTCGTGGCATTCTGGAACTGCGTCTGCAACGCCTGACCGGGCTTGAGCGGGACAAGATCCAGAGTGAACTGTCCGACGTTGCAAAGCGTATCAATGAACTGCTGGAAATTATCGGCAGCCATATTCGCCGCATGGAAGTGCTGCGCGAGGAAATGATGACGGCCCGCGCTGAGCTGGCCACCCCGCGCGCAACTGAAATTTCCGATTATGCCGGGGATCAGGATGATGAAAGCCTGATTGAACCGGGTCAGATGGTTGTCACCATCACGCGCGAAGGCTTTATCAAACGCACGCCGCTGGATGTCTATCGCGCCCAGAACCGGGGTGGCCGTGGCCGCACGGGGGCTGGCACACGTGGCGATGATATTCTGGTGCGCTCCTTTAATGCGCATACGCACCAGTGGGTCATGTTCTTCTCCTCCGGCGGTAAGGCCTACCGGGAGAAGGTCTGGCGTCTGCCGGAAGCAAGCCCCACGGCGAAAGGCCGCGCACTGGTCAACCTGCTGCCCGACCTCGGCTCGGACACCATTACGGCTGTGCTGCCGCTGCCGCATGATGAGGAACTGTGGGAATCCCTGCACCTCGTCTTTGCAACAGCAAGCGGTGGGGTGCGCCGTAACCGCCTGAGTGACTTCCGCAACATCCGCTCTTCCGGCCTGATCGCCATGAAGCTGGATGAAGGGGACAGCCTGATTGGTGTTGCCACCTGTCGGGAAGGGCAGGATGTGTTCCTCGCAACCCGCAAGGCGCGCTGCATCCGCTTCCAGATTACGGACGAAACGCTGCGCGTGTTTGCAGGTCGTGGCTCGTCCGGTGTGCGCGGTATCCGTCTGGCGGAAGGGGATGAGGTGATCAGCCTTGCCGTCCTCAACCATGTTGAGGCCACGGTGGAAGAACGCTCGGCCTATCTGCGGATGGCCAATGCCAAACGCCGGGCTGAGAACGCTGCCGAGGTCGAGGACGACTCCGAAAATACGGTGGTTGAGGCGGATGAGGAAGACGCCGCTTCCGGCACCGCTCTGCTGACCCCGGAGCGCTTTGCCCAGCTTGAAGCCGCTGAAGAAATTCTGCTGGTGGTGAGTGATGGCGGGTTTGGCCGCCGGTCTTCCGCGTATGATTACCGTGTGAGCGGGCGTGGTGGGCAGGGTATTACCAACATGACCTTCTCCACCAACAAGCGCGGGACGGAAGTCGCCGCCACGTTGCAGGTGCTGGACGGCACGGATGTGATGCTGGTGACGGATGCTGGCCGCCTGATCCGTGTGCCGGTTGATCAGGTCCGCGTTATGGCGCGTCAGGCCAGTGGGGTGACGCTGTTCCGCCTGAATGAGGACGAGCGCGTTACCAGCGTCTTCCCGGTAATGGAGGATGAAGACGAGGGCGAGGCTCCGGCTGTGGGTGGAACGGCTCCAGCCGCTGCATCCGTGCCTGATGCCGCTCCGCAGGCTGGCTCCGGGGGCGGAGATGCCACGCCAGCAGAGGACGACGAAGCGTGAGTGAGGGCATATGTGCCGAACCCCGGCGCATAGGCTTTTACGCGGGGACGTTTGACCCCGTGACCACCGGGCATCTGGACGTGATTGAGCGTGCGGCCCGGCTGGTTGATCGTCTGGTGATCGGCGTTGCGAAAAATCCGGGCAAAAACCCGCTCATGCCGCTGGATGAGCGCGTGGCCTGTGTGGAAGAAGCCCTGCCCGCCATCGCGAGCCGGGTGGGAGGGGATCTCAAGGTGGTTTCCTTCGATTCCCTGCTGGTGGAAGCCGTCCGGGCACAGGGCGCGTCCCTCATTTTCCGGGGGCTTCGGGTGCTGACGGATTTTGATTATGAAATTCAGATGTCCGGCGTAAACCGCCGTCTGGCTCCGGGCATTGAAACCGTTTTTCTCATGGCGTCTGAACGAACACAGTTCATTTCATCTCGTCTTGTGAAAGAAATTGCCGGGTATCACGGAGATATTTCCGAATTTGTGACTCCCGGCACCCAGAAACGCCTGCTCGCCCGGCTCAAGGCGCGGGCGGCGGGGTGACAGGCCTCAGGCTCTGTGACCCAAGTGTTCAAGGAGAAGTTTTATGACTGCCGACACAGATAAAAATGATCTGATTTATATGGATGTGCCCGAAGGCCGCGTGGTCATCCGCCTGCGTCCGGACATTGCTCCTCTCGCGGCGGAGCGTATCCGTACGCTGTCTGCTCAGGGCTTTTACGATAACGTGCCTTTCCACCGCGTTATTTCCGGCTTTATGGCACAGGCGGGTGACCCGACGGGCACAGGCATGGGCGGGAGCGAACTGCCGGACCTGAAGGCTGAATTCACGCGGGATGCCAAATTTCTGCGCGGTACGCTGGGTATGGCCCGCACGTCTGACCCGAACAGCGCCAACAGCCAGTTCTTCATCATGTTTGAACCTTCCCCGCATCTGGATGGTCAGTACACCATTGTGGGTGACGTGATTGAAGGTATGGAACATATCGACAAAATCAAACGCGGTTCCGGTGGATCTGGCATGGTGAAAGATCCCGACCGGATTAAAAGCATGCGTCCGGCCTCTGCTGAAAACGCCTGATTTCAGAAGTTTTTTTCTGATGTCTGAAAAGCGCGGCCTCCCCGGAGGTCGCGTTTTTTTATGGGCGACGACTTTGGTGTAAGCCCGGACAAAACGGGAGGATGTGCCGCTTCTTGCGGGGCGGGTTGGATCTTTAAACGCCCAGCAGAGTCTGTGGGCGAGAAACACGGCGGCACGCCTTTATGGTCAGTTCTGCTCTTGCCCATACTTTGCACCCGGAAGAGGTTAGCTGTCTCACAAAAGGCTGGAAGAGAGGGAAAAATCCTCTTTTCTGGTCAGAATGTGGTCTCATCGCTTGACACACCGGGAACGATCCGTTTAGACAGCCTCCAGCAAACACGTCCCGCAGTTCAGTCTGCCGCGATGGTTTGTGAACCAATGGTGTGAGCCGGTAGCTCAGTTGGTAGAGCATTCGACTTTTAATCGAATGGTCGAGGGTTCGAGTCCCTCCCGGCTCACCATTGATACAAAATGGCAAAAGGCTATTTTTTCTCAAAATCTTAAATTATGACGCTGAAAACCAGATCTGTCTCTGTTCAGGCTGTGTCTGACGCAAACAGCATGACTGGTTTTTATCCGGCAGGGATGTGTCGGGCAGGGGGATGCCTTGTGATGCCTGTTGCAGGTGCCAGAACCGGAGAAAGCTGGCGGTGCGCGTTGCGTCAATGTGGCAACGCGGCTCAGGGGACATCTTTGTCCCACGGCGGCACAGGACCGTACTGAGCAGCCAGAAAATCAATCATTGCCCGGACTTTTAACGGTATGGTCAGGCCGGGGGCATAAACAGCGTGTAGCGGCGGGCCGGGTGTGGGCGGCATATCCAGCGTTACGGCTTTCAGCGTGCCCGCCCGCAGGGCATCCGCCACAATAAAGGTGGGCTGGTAGACAAGCCCCTGTCCGGCAATAGCAGCCTCACGCAGCACATCGCCATTATTGGCGCAGAGCGGGCCGGAAATGGTCACGGATTTTTCGCCCTGCGCGCCAAAGCTCCAGCGGGATGCGCTGGCGGTTGTTTCCCCCAGCGTATACCCCAGACAGGCGTGCTGGCTGAGGTCTGCCAGTGTGGTCGGCGTTCCGGCCTGTTCCAGATAAGACGGCGCTGCGCAAACCACCATGCGAATATCGGCCAGTTTACGGACCCGCAGACTGCTGGGTGTGAGCGAGCGGATGCGCAGCGTGAGGTCCCAGCCCTCTTCAATCAGATCAACCGTGCGGTCATTCACGCCGAGTTCGACTGTTACCAGTGGGTAGCGGCGGCTGAAGTCGGGCAGAAGCGGTGCGACGTACCGGATAGCGAAGGAAACCGGCGCATTCAGGCGCAGGCGGCCACGGGGCTCCCGCCGCTGCTCCGTAACGGTCTGCTCAATTTCTTCCAGTTCGGGCAGGATTTTCTGGCATCCGTCCAGAAAGAGGCGTCCGGCTTCCGTCAGGGAGAGTTTGCGTGTGCTTCTGTGAAACAGCGTGCTGCCAAGCCGGGTTTCCAGCGCATTGATATGCTTGGTCACCATCGTCTGGGACAGGCAGAGCGCACGCCCGGCCCCGGTAAAGCTGCCGGTTGCAACAACTTTTACAAAAACCTGCATGCTTGTAATGCGGTCCAGCATGAAACACTCACAGGTTTAAAGAGGAAAGCCGGGCGATGTGGCAGATTACCGCCCGGAGAAAGGAAGAGGGTTTTTACAGAAATCAGAACTCTCGTGAGTCGACTTCTGGCGGTCAGCGCAGCATGGGGCGTGGCGGCGGCGGACGATCATGGTCGTTATGGCCGTGATGATCATGATTCCAGTCAGGGCGTGGCCCGTGATGATGGTGATCATAGCCACCCCCGCACCCTGTAAGCAGGGTCAGCGGAGACATGAGACACAGTGTGAAAAAGAGA
This sequence comes from Acetobacter sp. P1H12_c, assembly GCF_018811975.1. NCBI lineage: Bacteria > Pseudomonadati > Pseudomonadota > Alphaproteobacteria > Acetobacterales > Acetobacteraceae > Acetobacter > Acetobacter sp. P1H12_c. The sequence goes on from NZ_JACRVR010000014.1 coordinate 51,163, forward strand.
CGTTTCATAAGACTCTCCATAAAATACAAGAGTTCACCGTAATCGCGGCAATCCTGCGGCATTGTTTGAGAGATTGAAACAGGACGCAACAAAAAACAGTTTTGTTGCGCGGAATACGGCTTTTTTTGTCAGCCGTTGGGAAAAGTGCGAAAAAGAGGCGTGTCGTGCCGTTGGGGCGGACCAGGCTGAGGGTGGCAGAAGAGCGGTGCCGGATTACAGAATGATGCGCAGAGCTGCCGCCTGCCTTGTGCTGATGCAGAGCGTGGCTGCGCAGACGGTGCTGGCCCCTTTACGCGCGGCCTATGCGGCGGTGCCTCCTTCTCCCCACGCCAGTCTGCTTTTGCCGTTTGATGCCAGAACCGCTGTGGCCGCGTTCTGGTCTGGTCCGGATTTTGTTGTGGTGGCCGACCAGCCTCTTCCAGCACTCTCCCATTTGTCCGGCGATCTTGGTCTGTTTTCCAGTCCGGATGTAACGGTGCTGGAGAGAGCAACCGTTATCCGCCTGTATCTGCCGGCCCATCCGCAGCTTTCGTTTTCCCGCCAGTCGGACGGCTGGATTTTGCAAACGGACGTATCAGGCCATGCGGGTTCTTCCTCAACTCCGTCCGCTGGCAGCATGCCGGTATTCATGCCGGGGGCAGTCCTCTTTCCGCAAAAGCAGGCCGGCCTAGTTCTGATGCTGCCAGACCCTGCGTCCGGCCAGCGTTTGCTGATTGCGCCCTCATTGGGGGTGACAGGTGGTGTGCCGCAGGGGCGGCGCGCGGAGGGGTACAGCATCCGGCCTTCTCTGGAAGGCCTTGTGATTGCTGCTGACTCGCCGCAGATCGCATTGCGTGGGACGGCGGAGGGTGTGGTGCTGGATGCCGTCGCGCTCGACCCTCTGCCTGTCGGCGAGAAAGAGGCCTCTTCTGCGCCCGCACCGGCTTCCGTCGCGATGCATGGGGCAGACTGGGGATGGCTTGGGTTCGGGTCGGCTGGGGGCGGTCAGAAGGCTTCTTCCCGTCAGCCTTCCCGGCTGGACTCCGCGCAGACCGCCTTTGCCGCAGGTCAGCCCTGGCAGGCATTGCGTGTGCTGGACAGGACACCGGCATCAGAGGCACCAGCCACGAGCACGAGCACGAGCACGAGCACGAGCACGAGCACGAGCACGAGCACGAGCACGAGCACGAGCACGAGCACGAGCACGGCGGCAAGAAACGATACAGCGCAAATTGCCGGGACATTTCTGCGTGCTGCGGCCTCTCTGCTGGCAGGGCACACCGGGCAGGCGCAGGATCTGAATGACGCCCGGTTTGGGGATGCCCCCGCCACCCGGGTCTGGCGCGGCCTGTATCTGATGCAGACCGGCCAGAACAGCCAGACGGCCTCCACCTTGCTGGCGGCTGGCTTTGCGCAGATGCAGGCTTATCCAGCCGCCGTGCGTGCCCTGATGGTGCCGCAGGCGGCAACTTATGTGGCCCGGTTCGGGGATGCTGCGTCAGCAGCGTTGCTTGATCCGCTGCCGGATGAGTCCGCTTACGATCTTGCCCGTGCTCTGCTTCAGGCAAGAGCCGGGCAGGCGGAAACCGCCCGCGTGGCGCTGGAAAATCTGACAGCCTCCTCCTCTGCCCAGACGGCAGCCTATGCCCGCGCGGCACTGGTCGGGCTGATGCTGGAGAAGGATATGCTCGCCCCCGCTACCGCGGTGGAGGCTTATGGCAAGCTGCTGGAAAATGAGGGGCAACCCGCCGCCCTCCCATCCGGGCCAAAGGCGACCATCCGGCTTGGGCAGGCGCATGCCTTTGCCCTCGCCGGGCAGCCACAGGCGGCTCTGGCCCTGCTGGATAGGGTGCTGGCCGGGCCGGATGTGCCGGAGGATGTGCTGTCCAGCGCCTATCTGGCGATTTTGCGCGGGCTGGTTTTCCCGGAGACGGTGCGCGGTGCGCCTGCCGGGGGAGCGGCGCTGGCGGCCCCCTTGTCCGCTGCTGATCGTACCGGGCTGATTGCCGCCCATCTGCCGCATGTGGAGGATGGACCCACCAAAGCGAAGCTGCTGGCTGGCTATGGCCGTCTGCTGCTGGCAGGCGGGCGGTTGGATGCGGCAATGGCGGCTTTCGGGCAGGCGGCTCTGTTGCAGGATAACCCCGTGGCAAAGGCTGAGGCGGAGGATCTGCTGGCGCAGGCCGCATTGCAGGCCCACCGGCTGGACGTGGCGCAAAGGGCACTGGACCGCGCGCGACATCCAGGTCTGCCGGAGGATCTGGCGACGCAGTGTGCCTATGATGCTGCCCGTCTGGCTGTGGCTCTGGGGGACCCGGACAGGGCGCTGAGCCTGCTTGAGCGGGATGAGACAGATGCCGGGCTGGAGTTACGCGGGCAGGTGTATGAGTCTCAGAAACGCTGGCCGGAGGCTGTGCTGGTTCTGGGGCGTCTGGCTGCCCGCAGCGTGCCGGAAGACGGTGTTCTGACGGAACCGCAGCAGGCACTCGTTTCCCGTCTGGCAACGGATGCGGCGGCGGCGCAGGATTCGGCAACCCTGCTGCGGCTCAAGGGCTGGCTGGCAGGCCGCACGCTGGGGGCAGAGCGGGATGAGCGGTTTGCCATGCAGATACGGAGCATCAAGCCCCTCAGTCCTGCGCATTGAGAAGGGCTGAAGCACGTTTTTGACAGTTTTTAGAAAAAAAACGGTTGTGAACAAGATAAGACTTGTCAGGGGGGGCGCGAGTCCGTAGTTACTCGCGCCTTGGCCCAAGGGGGCGATCCCGCCCAACAGGCTATCTACTGGTTTGGGGGTACGTCGATGAACGCACTTGCTCAACTGGGGATGGTCTCGGAACACCCGAGCAATAACCAGGCAATTTCTGTTCCGGTCTCGTCTGACGATGATCGCAAGGATTACTTCGTCGTAAAAGATGGCGAGAAGTTTGCAGGTACACACCTGCTGGTTGATTTGTGGGATGCCACAAATCTGGACGATCCTGAAAAGATCGACCGCACTTTGTGTGAAGCAGCGCTTGCTGCGGGTGCGACCATTCTGCACAGCCATTTTCACCACTTCACGCCCAATGGCGGCGTGTCTGGCGTGGTTGTGCTGGCCGAAAGCCACATTTCCATCCACACATGGCCGGAGCGTGACTTCGCCGCTGTGGATATCTTCATGTGCGGGGCATGCGACCCCAATCTGGCGATTCCCGTGATGCAGCGCCTGTTTCAGGCCAAGCGTCTGGAAGTGGATGAACAGCGTCGCGGATGCGTCGCCCTGTAAACACGGCACAGCTCAGCCTGTGTGATGTGTTTTTCCGGCAGGGGCCAGAGCAGATGTTCTGGCCCCTGACCGCTGAATCAGGACTAAAAAACCATGGCCGATCAATGGATTGAAGAAACCCTGTATGACAACTGGGGCCAGCGCTTCCGTGTCACGCAGGAACTTGCCCGCACCCGCAGTCCGTTTCAGGACATTGTGGTGTTTGAAAGCGAGTCCCACGGGCGTGTGCTGCTGCTAGATGGCGTGGTGCAGATTACGGAACGCGATGAGTTCGTGTACCAGGAAATGCTCACCCACGTGCCGCTGTTCACCCATGCCGCGCCGCGTAACGTGCTGATTATCGGCGCGGGGGATGGCGGGGTGCTGCGCCGCGTTCTGGAACATCCGGGCGTGGAAAAGGCCGTGATGGTGGAAATTGATGGCGCTGTCATTGAGCTTTCCAAAAAGCACCTGCCGGGCATTGCGGGCGATGCATGGAACAATCCGCGGGCCGAAGTGATTGTGGGCGACGGGATTGATTACGTGGCCCGTGCCGCGGATGCGTCCTTCGATGCCATTATTGTTGATAGCACCGACCCGATCGGCGTGGGGGAAGTCCTGTTCACAGACTCGTTCTATGAACATTGTGCCCGTGTGCTGACGGCGGAAGGGCTGATCGTCAATCAGTGTGGCGTGCCCTTCATGCAGGCGGATGAACTGCATGAAACCAGCCTGCGCCGTGCCAAATTCTTCCCGCATGTGTCTGCTTATGTGGCGGCTGTGCCGACCTATGTTGGCGGCTTCATGACGCTGGGGATTGCCTCCAAGGGCAAAAGCCCTGCCGGGCAGGATGTCGCGGCCGTGCGCGCCCGTGCCGAGGCTGCCGGTATTTTGGGAAAAACCCAGTACTGGACGCCGGAAATCCATGTTGGCGCGTTCAATCTGCCGCCCTATATCGCAAAGCACCTGCCTGCGGATAAGGCGTAAAAATTACCAGAGACTCACGGGAACCTTGATTGACTTGCTAACGCAATGATGTCACGGTTCTGACCGCGCAGAGGGAGAGACCGGTCCTGCACCGGCGCCGAAGGAGCAACCGCCCCGGAAACTCTCAGGCAAAAGGACCCTGCGCGGTTAACTTCTGGAGAGAGGCGCCTGTGCGTCCGCCGACGGGATAGCGATCTCAGGCAAAAAAACAGAAGGGGCAGACGGATTATCCTGGTCCGGGGCCCTTATTTTGTCTTACGTCGTATGTCTCTTTGCAGCGTGTGGAAAACGGCCCCGTCCTCTTACGGAAGGCTGCGGCCATGAGCGCTGATACTCTCCTTCACACCCCCCTTTATTCCCTGCATACCGAATCCGGTGGCAAAATGGTGCCGTTTGCAGGCTATGCCATGCCGCTGAATTATGCCGATGGCATTATGGCGGAGCACCGGCATGTGCGTGACCATGCGGGCCTGTTTGATGTCTCCCACATGGGGCAGGTGCGCCTGCGTGCCCGCTCCGGGGATGGTGAGGCCGCAGCCCTCGCGCTGGAACGGCTTGTGCCCGCCGACATCGCCTCCCTGAAAAATGGCAAACAGCGGTACACGCAGTTCACCAATGAAAAAGGCGGCATTCTGGATGACCTGATGGTCGCCCGGATGGGGGAGTCCCTGCTGCTGGTGATCAACGCCGCCTGTAAGGATGCCGATATCGCGCATCTTCAGGATGAACTGGCTGACTGCGTTGTGGAAGTGCTGGAAGATCGCGCTCTGCTCGCCCTGCAGGGGCCGGAAGCAGAAGCCGCCCTTGCAGCGTTGGCACCCGCCGTGCGGGACATGAAGTTCATGGATGTGCTGGAGGTGGATGTGGATGGCGCGCTCTGCACCATCTCCCGCTCCGGCTATACCGGAGAGGACGGGTTTGAAATTTCTCTGCCCGCCATGGATGCCTCCCGCGTGGCCCGCAAGCTGCTGGAACAGCCCGCGGTAAAACTGATCGGCCTTGGCGCGCGGGACAGCCTGCGTCTGGAAGCCGGGATGTGCCTGTATGGTTCCGATATTGATGAGACGACGACGCCGGTTGAAGCCGCGCTCGAATGGTCCATCCAGAAAAGCCGCCGCCGGGATGGCGCGCGCGCAGGGGGCTTCCCCGGTGCGGATGTGATTCTGGCACAGCTTGAAGAGGGCGTGTCCCGTCGCCGCGTGGGGCTGCTGCCTGAAGGCCGCGCTCCGGTGCGCGGTGGTGCGCCGCTTTATGCGGATGTGGAATTTGCAACGCCGCTGGGCAAAGTGACCTCCGGCGCGTTTGGCCCCACGGTGGAAGCCCCGGTGGCCATGGGCTACGTCGCGACAGACTACGCTGCACCGCAGACATCTGTGGTGGCGGAACTGCGTGGCCGTGCCGTACCGGCTGTAGTGCAGGCCCTGCCGTTTGTTCCCGCCCGTTTCAAACGGTAAGGGCACGATTTTTCCTTCAGGTTTTTAAATTATCTGTTTTTATGGAGTGCTGAGACAATGACCCTGTATTTCACCAAAGACCACGAATGGATCCGCGTAGAAGGCGAAACCGCCACCGTTGGCATCACCAAACATGCGGCTGAAGAGCTGGGTGAGCTGGTGTTTGTTGAAGCGCGCGATGCCGGCACCGTGGTGAAGGCTGGTGACTCCATTGCTGTTGTGGAATCCGTAAAAGCGGCATCCGATATTTACGCCCCTGTGGATGGGGAAGTGCTGGACAACAATCCGCAGCTTTCTGATGACCCGGCCCGCGTCAGCTCCGACCCGGAAGGCGAAGGCTGGATTGTCAAATTCCGTCTGTCCAACCAGGATCAGCTTTCCGCCCTGATGGATGCAGACGCCTACGCCGCCCTGATCGCCTGATCAGGCTGCCACGGGAAACGTCATTACTACTGCTCAGCTTTTTCAGGATACCCCCGCATGTTTTCCATTGCTTCCGGTTCGGCCCGCGTGACTGGTCCTTCTGTTGATACTCTGCCAGCGTTCGCGGGCCTTCAGCCGGAGGCCGGGCCGTTTGTGGGGCGCCATATCGGCCCGACAGAGGCGGATCTGGCCGTTATGCTCAAAACTGTGGGGGCGTCCTCTCTGGAGGCTCTGACGGCGGAAACCATTCCGGCCGCCATTCGCGCTACACAGCCGATGGGTATTGGTGCAGGCTGGACAGAAAGTGCCGTGCTGGCCCGCCTGCGGGAACTGGCCGGGCAGAATCAGGTCATGACGTCTCTCATCGGGCAGGGCTATTACGGCACCATCCTGCCTGCCGTTATCCAGCGGAACATTCTGGAAAACCCGGCATGGTACACGGCCTATACGCCGTATCAGCCGGAAATCAGTCAGGGCCGTCTGGAAGCACTGCTGAACTTCCAGACCATGATTACCGAACTCACCGGGCTGGACATTGCCAACGCCTCGCTGCTGGATGAAGCCACGGCCGCGGCGGAAGGCATGGCGCTGGCCCGCCGCGTTGCAAAATCTAAAGCCACAGCCTTTTTTGTGGATGCCGACTGCCATCCGCAGACCATTGCTGTTCTGAAAACCCGTGCCCTGCCCATGGGTATTACGCTGGTTTACGGCAACCCGCTGACGGATCTGGTGCCCACGGACGTGTTCGGTGCCCTGTTCCAGTATCCCGGCACGTCCGGCACGGTGGCGGACCCGCGCAGCGTGATTGAAGCCCTGCATGCGGCTTCCGGCATTGCCGTGATGGCGGCGGACCCGCTGGCGCTGACCCTGCTGACCTCTCCGGGGGAACTGGGGGCGGATATCGCGATTGGCTCCACGCAGCGTTTTGGCATTCCCATGGGCTTTGGTGGCCCGCACGCGGCTTACATGGCGGTACGGGATGCGTGGAAGCGCAGCATGCCGGGCCGTCTGGTCGGGGTTTCCGTCGATAGCGCGGGGCGTCCGGCCTATCGTCTGGCGCTCCAGACGCGAGAGCAGCATATCCGGCGTGAAAAAGCGACCTCCAACATCTGCACAGCACAGGTTCTGCTGGCGGTTATTGCCGGGATGTATGCGGTTTATCACGGGCCGGAGGGTCTGCGCGCCATTGCCCGCCGCATCAACGGCCTGACGGCGGCCCTCGCGGCTGGCCTGCGGGCGCTGGGTGTCACGGTAGAAACCGAAGCGTTTTTTGATACCATTACCGTGCAGGCCGGGGCAGGTGTTCAGGACATTCTGGCCCGTGCCCGTTCCGCGGGCATCAACCTGCGGGATGCCGGGCATGGCCGCATTGGCATCAGTCTGGATGAAACAAGCTCCGCGCAGACGGTTGCGTCGGTTTGGTCCGCTTTCTGCGCGGAACAGGGCCGGGTGGACCAGATGGCGGCAGTGCTGGCTCCGGCCAGCAGTGTCATTCCGGAAGCACTGGCGCGGAAAAGTGCCTTCCTGACACAGCCGATTTTCAGCGCATGCAGTTCCGAGACGGATATGCTGCGTTATCTGCGCCGTCTGTCTGACAAGGATCTGGCGCTGGACCGCACCATGATCCCGCTCGGTTCCTGCACCATGAAGCTGAACGCCACGGTGGAAATGCTGCCCATCACATGGCCCGGCTTTTGTGACATTCACCCCTTTGCCCCGCAGGACCAGACGGAGGGGTATCAGACTCTCTTTGCTGATCTGGAAAAATGGCTGTGTGCTATCAGCGGGTATGATGCTGTATCGTTCCAGCCGAACTCCGGGGCGCAGGGTGAATATGCCGGTCTGCTGGCCATCAGCGCCTATCACCGCGCACAGGGTGATGCACACCGTACGGTCTGCCTGATCCCGGCTTCCGCGCACGGCACCAACCCGGCTTCTGCCCAGATGGCGGGCATGCAGGTGGTTGTGGTCAGGTGCGATGCGGGCGGCAATATCGATCTTGATGATATGCGGGCCAAAGTGCAGGCGCACGCCCGTGATCTGGCAGCGGTGATGATCACTTACCCCTCCACCCACGGCGTGTTTGAAGAAAGCATGCGTGAAATCTGTGATCTGGTGCATGAGGCCGGTGGTCAGGTGTACGTGGATGGCGCGAACATGAACGCACAGGTCGGTCTGGCGCGCCCGGCGGATTACGGCGGGGATGTTAGCCACTTCAACCTGCACAAAACCTTCTGCATTCCGCATGGCGGCGGTGGTCCCGGCATGGGGCCGATTGGCGTGCGCGCCCATCTGGCGCCGTTCCTGCCCGGCAACCCGGCGGATGCAAACACGGACCTCGCAGTGAGTGCCGCCCCGTTTGGGTCTGCGTCGATCCTGCCGATCTCATGGGCTTATATCCGCCTGATGGGGGATGAAGGTCTTCAGCGCGCGACACAGGTTGCTATCCTGAATGCCAATTACATTGTCAGCCGTCTGGCGGGGGCATATTCCGTGCTGTATCGCGGGGCCAAAGGCCGCGTCGCGCATGAATGTATTCTGGACCTGCGCCCGCTGAAGGATAGTGCCGGGGTCACGGTGGATGATATGGCCAAGCGTCTGGTGGATTACGGCTTCCATGCCCCCACGGTCAGCTTCCCGGTGGCAGGCACCTTCATGATCGAGCCGACAGAATCTGAAGGGAAAGCGGAACTGGACCGCTTCTGTGATGCCATGCTGGCAATCCGTGAAGAAGTGCGCGCGATTGAAGCGGGCACGCTCACGGCGGAAGAGTCCGCCCTGCGCCATGCGCCGCATACGGCCAGCGTTGTCACGGCAGAACTCTGGGCGCATGCCTATGCGCGTCAGGACGCCTGCTTCCCGCCGGGGGTAAAGGCTGCCAGCAAATACTGGCCGCCCGTTGGCCGGATTGATAACGTGCATGGGGACAAGAACCTGATCTGCTCCTGCCCCGATATTGCGGAATGGATGGAATAAAACCCTCTGCCCGGACGCAGGCGTCCGCCAGAAGTTTTGAGAAAAGGCGGCTCCGGAAGGGGCCGCCTTTTTTGTTGAAACGTCGTGTGAGGGGGGAGATAAATCTCGTCTCAGGCCAGCAGACGGCGCACGCCTTCTACAACATCCCGATGCGCTCTCTCGGCCAGTGGGGACGCCAGCAGGTCAAAACCATGCACAGCGCTGGCATAGACAATCAGGTCCGTTGGCACGGCGGCTTGCCAGAGGCGGTGCGCAAACGTCACATCTTCATCCCGGAACAGATCAAGTGACCCGGTGGTGATAATGGTGGGCGGCAGGCCGGACAGATCTTTCATAAAAGCAGGGGATAAATAACCAAACCGGGGATCATCTTCCCCCAGTGTGCCGCGCACGGCAGCCCATGCGTGCCGGTTCTGCGCCCGGGTCCAGACAAATTCTCCCGTTGTCGGATCATCAGAGACCGCGTCCGGGCCGCCCGTGCGCAGGTCCAGCATGGGATAAATCAGGAACTGCCCGCAGAGTGGCACCTGTTTGCGGTCCCGTGCCAGAAGGGCCGTTGCGGCAGCAAGGCAGCCCCCGCCACTATCCCCCATGACAATAATCCGGCTGGCTTCGACGCCGAGTTCCCCGGCGTGGGTGTGCAGCCAGACAAGGGCCGCATAAGCATCTTCCAGCCCGCCGGGGAAGGGGGTTTCCGGGGCCAGACGATAATCCACCGATACAATAAGGGCCCCCGTTTCCTGCGCCAGTCGGTGGAGGGTTCCGGCCTGCATGTCCGGCGTGCCTGCAATCATCCCGCCGCCGTGGATGTAGAGAATGGCGGGTGTGGTCTGGGGCTGCGTCTCCGGGGGGCGGAACAGCAGCACACGTACCTGCGGCGCGTCTTTCGGGCCAGCAATGGTCCGTTCCTCGTAAGAGACTGAAGCCGAATTGAGCAGACTGGTCGTGCCTTCCACCAGTGTGCGCCGGAAATCCTTCAGGTCATCCTGGTCCGGGTCAAAGGCGGGGAAAGAACCAACCAGATCGCGTTGTCCGGCATCGACCAGCGGGAGGGTTGTCATGCGGCCTCTCTTTGTCTTTTTATTGAAAATATCAATAACAGTATCAATCTTTGTGTATGCGGACACAGATATCCGTAAGAGTATAAGCAGCCCAGGCTGAGAGTCGGGTCACAACTCTGTGTCTGCGTTTGTGCTGCTGATCTGGTATTTTCAGAGCCGGTAAAACGATGTGCCGGATAAGGAAAACGGTCATGGCAGAGCGCACCCCCGAGGCTTCCCGCACACCTGACACATGGTTTGCCGCGCGGCGCTATGGCTACGGCGCGGGGCGGCCCGTAAGCTGGCAGGGCTGGGTGACGGTCGGCACATTCCTGTTTGTAACACTTGGCTCGACTCTGGGCATGGTGGCCCTGCGCCCGGAAAGGCCGCTTGTTGCCCTGCTGGTGGTCAATGGCATCAACGTTGTGGCCGTCGGGCTTTTCCTCTGGATATGCAAAACCAGAACCGCAGGCGGCTGGCGCTGGAGATGGGGTGAGAAGGATTAAGAAGCCTCAGCCCTCAGACCCCTCAGCCTTAGTTAGGATGTCCTCACCCGTGGTGACGGCACGGGTTTTTTAAGAGACATTTTGTGCTCTCTATTCCGCGTTACGCACCGGCCCCGCCCGCAGGGAGAACCGGGTGATTTCCGGGGGGCAGGCAATGCGGAGGGCAAAGCCGGGCCACAGGCCTGTGCCGTTGCTGACATACAGCGTCATGCCGCCCACATCATAACGGCCGGAAACAAAGCCGTTATTGCCTCGCGCAACCAGCCGGGCGAGACCCGGCAGCATGCCCCCATGCGTATGGCCCGAGAGTTGCAGGGCTACTCCCTGCCCGGCGGCATTCTGGGCCATGCGGGGCTGGTGGTCCATCAGCACCACCGGGGCATGGGCAGGACGACCGGCAAGGGCTGCGTCCAGATCCGGCCCGGTCTGACCATGCGCCGGAGCGGAGAGGTCCGTCACACCGGCCAGCACCAGAGAGGCCCCGTTGCGGGTAAGCACGGTATGGGCGTTGAGCAGCATGGTCATGCCGAGGCCGGAGAGGTGATTGATCCAGTCGTTATAATCGAAAAAATATTCGTGGTTACCGGGAATCGCAAAGACACCATCTGGCGCGTGCAGGTTTTTCAGGGGCGCAATATCAGCCCGGCGCATGGCAACAGAGCCGTCAATAAAGTCTCCGGTTACAACAATCAGATCGGCTCCGGCGGCGTTGGCGCGGGTGACAACAGCTTGTGTCCACCGTGTGGAGAATAAACGGCTGATATGCAGATCACTGAGCTGGAGCAGGCGGTATCCTTCAAAAGCAGGGGGTAGGCCGGGAATGGTCACCGTCACATCCCGCACGGGGGGAACGCGGATGGCCCCGGCGACCGCAATGGCTGCCACCACCCCTGCCGCAAGAGCTGCGGTGATACGGTAGGAATCGGGAATGAACACAAAATGCCCGCGTATAACGGTTTCTGCCAGTTCGCCCACATCCAGCGCGATCTGAAAAAGTGCTAAAAACAGAATGGCCCCAAAAGCCCAGTTAAACAGGATAATGAGGGGGCGGGGAAATTCCGGCACAAAAACGGAGCCGGAGGACAGCTTACACCAGAAGAGATACTGGGAGGCTGCCAGCATAAGGGCTGCCAGAGGGATTTTTAACGCCAGAGGCAGGGTCAGCGGCCAGAGCCAGTTCAGGATAACGATCAGGCACGGCAGAGAAGCAGTCAACAGCAAAGGGATGGGTTTCCTTAACGGGTGCGGCAGCGGGGTCGGCTGAAAAGCCTTCAGCGGAGGGTGGCAAGTGAGTATTCCCTGCTTTTGGCGTGCTGTCTGCTTTTTATCTCATCCAGAATCCGGTCAAAAACATCCGGGCTGCCAAGGGCACGTGCCAGCACAATGGCCCCCTGAATCCCGGCTACAATCTGCTCAGCCTGTTCCTGCGCGGCCTGATCGGTCTGGCAGCCGGGCCGCAATGCCACTGTAAGTGTCTCTACCCAGCGGGCAAAATATGCCCGGATGGCGGTGCTGAAGCGGTCCCGGCTGTCACTCAGCCCCAGCAGCCCCACCAGACAGACCCTCTGGCCGGAGGCAAAATAGATCCGCACATTTTCAAACATGGCCTCAATAGCGGTTGCCGGAGAGGCGGAGCTCTGCAGCGGGTGAAAAATTTCCTCTTCAAACCAGTGGTCAATACTGGCCAGAACCGAGGCCATCATCTCCTCTTTCCCGCCGGGGAAAAAGTGATACAGGCTGCCTTTCCCGAGGCCGCTCGCCTGAGAAATCAGGCTCAGGCTTGCCCCCTCATAGCCATGCTCCCGGAAGACTTCGGCCAGCAGGGGGAGACTATCGGCTTTTTCTGCCACAGTGCGGGCCACGGTGTCTAAAGGCCCAGCGCGGTGAGGGAAGGGAAGTCATCCGGGCGGCGGGGGCCGGTCCAGAGCAGTTTACGGTCGGCCTGAAGGATCGGCAGATCATTGATGGACGCAATCCGCCTGCGCATCAGCCCGTTTTCTTCAAATTCCCATAATTCATTGCCGTAGGACCGGAACCACTGGCCTGTGCTGTCATGCCATTCATACGCAAAGCGCACTGCCATGCGGTTCAGCCGGAAGCCCCAGAGTTCCTTAACCAGACGATAGTCCTGTTCCCGCTGCCATTTGCGGGTCAGGAACGCGAGAATTTCCTCTCGCCCTTCAATAAACTCAGTCCGGTTGCGCCAGAAACAGTCCGGCGTATAGGCCTGCGCAACATGGGCCGGGTCCCGGCTGTTCCACGCATCTTCCGCTGCGTGGACTTTTTGCGGGGCGGTCTCTTCCGTAAAGGGGGGCAAGGGAGGTTTCATCATGTGGGTCTCTGTACCGATTGGTTTATAGTTTACCTATCAGTACAAAATGCTCTGGTGCAAGAGAAACCGCAGGCACAAAAAAACCGCCGCCGGTAAACCGGGGCGGTTTTAAAGAAGGGGCCTGTAAGACGGATCTTACTGCTGGCCATCAAACGTAATGGTGTTGTCCTGTGCGCCACTGGTAATGGGGTGCGCGTTTTCCGGGGCCTGTGCCAGCTGGGTTTCCCCGCCCTGCATCTGGGTCTTTTTCGCCCAGGCCGTCATGACTTCGTTACGGCTGCTGCTGCCATGGCTGCCAGCGCTGCGCGGGTAGATAAAGCCGTAGGTCGGGTAAATGGAGCCGTAAGTGCCAGAGCGGTTGTTCAGGGCAACGCGCACAGCGGACCAGTCATTGTTGGGGGAGACGTCAATCACCGGAACATTGTGGCTGATGCCAGCCTGCGCCCAGTGAGACTGATCAATAATAATCGTGCGGCTGTTCACCACACTGCGCACTACAGCCACATGGCCCAGCGGCATGCGGCGGATGCTGCGGAAGTTCAGAACGCTGCCAGCTTCCGGTGCGTTTCCGCGGTCATACACGCCAGCGGCGTTGTGCCACCAGTCCCGTGCATTGCCGTGCAGCATCACATCAGAAGCGGTTTTAGCATAGGCAACACACTGAATGACGTGACCACCGCCATAGCTGCGGCGTACTGAAAAGCGGCGGCCTGATGCCGGGTGCCAGCGGCCACCGGCATAACGCCCTGAGGCATGGTAGGACGCGGTGGAAAAGGTGATTTTATGGACGGAACCATTCCGGTGCCCGTGGCTTACTGTATGGCGGGCCTTGGCAGAGGCAGACTGTGTGAAGGCAGATAACGACAGAAGAGAAACAACGGCCATCGCGAGCTTGAATTTTCCGGGCCGTCTCTGTCGCATGTCAGCGTGCCTTCTCTGCATCACGGTTCAGTCAATGTAGAAACAGGTATAAACATCTGCGCAAGTCAGGCAAGCGCTCATTGCGGGGCAAATTCGCATGGAGGTGGGTTTGCTGAATCATCCACCCCAAAAACAGGAAAATAGGAATACATTCCTATACCCTGCCACGACATTGCCTGAATTACCGGCTTCCCGGCCAGAGGGGTGAAAGGTTGCTCTTCTGTTCCGGCTCCGTGGATTCGACCTTGCTGTGGCATAGATGTCACGCAAGGCCGACACACACGGAGCCGGAAAAGGACGGATTATTTCGTCGTCACAACCATGATTTCGACCAGAATGCGCGGGTCGGCCATGACAGCCTGAACGCAGGCGCGGGCCGGGGCAGCGTTTTCCGGCAGCCATGCGCTCCAGATCTTGTTCAGGGCGTCACGATCCTTGATGTCCTTCAGCCAGATCTGGGCCTGAAGCAGGCGGGTGTTGTCCGTGCCGTGCTGCTCCAGCAGGGTGTCGAGCTGTTCAAGAATGTCACGGGTCTGGCCTTCCGCATCAGCGTCCAGATTACGGGCCACAACGCCCTGTGTGAAAATAAAGCCGTGATACTCAACCGCAGCAGACAGAATCGGGTTGGGGTTGGTGCGCAGAATTTTGCTCATAAGACTCTCTCAGGTTTTCAGCACAGAGGCTGGCCGGCTCCGTGCCGGCAGGCCTTCAGTTTTCGGGGCGTGCGCCCATGTGGTCAACCGGGGCCGGTGCAGAACGTGCATAGGCGGCCAGCCGTTCCGGCGTGTCAAAATCCACCAGTTCGTTTGCAGAGGCCAGAATCCGATGCACGGTGGGCCCCAGTGCGCGCAGAATTGCCCGTCCGCCCTGATCTCCCTGCACGGCGGCAAGGGCAGAAAAGTGTGATGCGCTCCACACAACCGGGTTGCCGGGCTTACCATCTCCCCGGTCTGGTGCCGTCGCAGGGGCGTTAAACAGGGCGTGGTCGCGCAACAAAGCGTTCAGCAACGTGACGGAAACCAGCGGCATATCGCCCAGACACACAAGCAGGGCGGAGGCCTGCGCTGCCTGTGCGGCCGCAATGCCGACTCGCAGTGAGGCGGAAAGTCCGTCCGCTGCATCCTGCGCAATCCGGAGTTCCAGCCGCGGTGTGG
This sequence comes from Acetobacter sp. P1H12_c, assembly GCF_018811975.1. NCBI lineage: Bacteria > Pseudomonadati > Pseudomonadota > Alphaproteobacteria > Acetobacterales > Acetobacteraceae > Acetobacter > Acetobacter sp. P1H12_c. The sequence continues at coordinate 66,179 of NZ_JACRVR010000014.1, forward strand.
CCGGGAAAGCCGTGCTGATAAGAGAAGACAGGTCAGGCCGGTCAGGGGGCAGGATCACCACCACCTTGCTGACGGTGCTGGCCAGAACGGTGGCCGTTGTGCGCACCAGCATGGGCACGCCCTGAGCATCGGTGGCCAGTAGTTTATGAGCCGGTGCCGTGCGGGAGGAGCGTCCTGCCGCCAGAATAATGGCAATCGGCGCCCCGGCGCAGGGTTCTACCACCCCGGATGGTCCGCCAGCGCCGCCTTGCGCCGCACGGCAACAATCTGCGCAAGAATGGACACGGCGATTTCTTCCGCACCAATCGCCCCGATCGCCAGCCCGACGGGGCCATGGATGCGGCTGATCTCCTGCTCGGAAAAGCCAATTTCCAGCAGGCGTTCCATCCGGCTGGCCTGCGTTTTACGGGAGCCGAGCGCGCCAATATAAAAAGCAGGGCTTTTGAGCGCTGCTTCCAGCGTCGGGTCATCCAGCTTGGCGTCATGCGTCAGGGTGACAATGGCGGTCATGGAATCCACGCCCAGTTGGTCCAGTGCGTCATCCGGCCAGTCTGTCAGCAATGTTGTGCCGGGAATAAAGCCGGGGAAGCGTTCCGGTGTGGCCAGTGCTGAACGCGGGTCAATCACGACTGGAGAAAAGCCCGTCATGCGGGCCAGAAGGGCGAGGTGCTGGGCAATATGCACGGCCCCCACAATCAGCAGGCGCGGCGGCGGGGTGAGCGGCTGCAAAAACCAGTGATGCCCCTGTGCGTCGGGTTCATTCGCGCATCGGCCGGAGGCCACGGCTTTTCGCACAGCCTGTGCCAGTTCGGGTGGAAGGCCTGACGGCACGGAGTCGCTGTCCGGATCAGAGATTAAAAGATGTTTTACACCGTCCAGCGTGCGGGCCAGCACGGCAGGCCGTCTGGCGTTCTGATACGCACAGGCATCAGCCAGAACATTCTCTGGCAGGGTGCCGGAGGGGCAGGCCGGGGACCGCACCGCTTCTACCAGCACATCCAGCTTGCCACCGCAGGCCAGCCCGACCTCCCACGCGCGGTCGCTGCTGACACCATAAGACAGAACCTCAGGGGCCGCTCCGTCCATAATGGCCTGCGCTGCCGTAATCACATCCGTTTCCACACAGCCACCGCTGACGGAGCCTTCCACCCGCCCCGTGCTGCTGATGGCCATCAGGCTCCCAGCCGGGCGCGGGGAACTGCCCCATGTTCCCACCACCGTCGCAAGAGCCACGGCATGGCCTTCCCGCACCCATAAAAGAGCATGGTCCAGCGGGGTCAGTGGCTGAGGGCCTGAAAGCGGGGCGGGTGAGGAGACAGTCATAACCTCCAGCTTATACCAGTCCTTGCCTGTAGTGCCCACGGAAGGAACGTGGGGTCAGGCCTGTCTTTGTGGAAGGTTTCCGCGCGGAGGGGGGCTTGATACCCAGAGAGGGGACGCCCATGTCATAACATGAGTGCTATTGAGAGACTGAGGAGTATTTTATGATTGAATCACAAGACGGTCGCGTCATTTACGTTGTGGCTGATGGCGGGAAAGTCCGCTTCCTGCATGATGGTCAGGGCAAAATGCACGACGTGCAGGATTTTGACAGCGAAACGCACGAAGCGACTCCGGGCAAACTGCCCTCGGGCGCCACGCCGAAAGATGCTGCCAAGGATGGCTTTGCCCGCGTTGTGGCTGACCGTCTGAACGCGCTGGTCAACAGCGGCAAGACGATTGACGGTTTCGTGCTGGCCGCTCCGGCCCCTGTGCTGCATGAAATCCGCGAACATCTGAGCAAGCCTGCCGCCGCGAAGCTGATCAAGACCTTTGATAAGGATCTGACCAACATTCCGGCACATGATCTGCGCAAGCATTTCGATATCCCGGCAACGGGCTGGGTTCTGCCGTCCTGATCTTCTGAGTTCAGGAGTCAGATCTGAAAAAACTGCCCGTGCTCTGCATGTGGCAGTTTTTTTATGGAAAAACCCTTTAAGGTAAAGGGGAGGGGGCAGTCCTTCACCCGATGCCCGTCTCCGTTGTCTTGCAGTGTTACAGGAAGGACTCTGACGTCTTGCATCTAGTATATCCCGACATGCAATTGCAGGTTCTGCCTGTCACCCCGTTTCGCCAGAACTGTTCTCTCCTGTGGGATGAACACACCCGGCACGCTCTGGTGGTGGACCCCGGAGGGGATGCAGATTTTCTGATGGAGGTCATCCGCCAGCGTGGCCTGACGGTCGATGCGATTCTCCTCACGCATGGTCATCTGGATCACGCCGGGGGAGTCGCACCCCTGTGCCGCGCTCTGGCGGCAGAACAAGGCAGCGCGCCGGAAGTCATCGGGCCGGACAAACGGGATGAATTTCTCCTGTCCTCCATTGTCGAGCAGGCCCGCCATTTCGGCCTGCCGGGGCTGGAAAATGCCACAGTGGACCGTTACACGCAGGATGGAGAGCGTGTGGAACTGCTGGGCCGCAGTTTTCTCGTCCGCCATATTCCGGGCCACACCCCCGGCCATGTGGTGTTTGTGGATGAAAAAGCCCGTTTTGCGTTTGTGGGGGATACCCTGTTCCGGGGCACAATCGGGCGCACGGATTTCCCTTATGGAAATGGTTCCCTTCTCATAAGTCAGCTAAAAGAGAAATTACTTCCCCTTGGGGATGATATCGTCATTATGCCCGGGCACGGTGGCTCAACCTCGTTGGGTGAGGAACGCGCGAACAACCAGTTCTTCCGTGCAGGCTAACAGGAGTTTGTGAGTGAAACAGGGTATTTGCGGCATGCTGGCCGCCTGCCTGACAGCAGGTCTGCTGTTGGGGGCTGGTCCGGTCCGGGCCGAAGAGATGGGGGAGCCCACTCAGGCTCAGGCAACCCTGCCGAAGGAAAACCTCGCAATCGCCTCTGCGAACGGTCGGCACGTCTTTTCGGTAGAGTTGGCTAAAACACTGCGTCAGCAGCAGGTGGGGGAAATGTTCCGCACAAATCTGCCTGCGGATAACGGGATGCTGTTCCTGTGGGCCACACCGCAGCAGAGCGATATGTGGATGGAAAATACGCTGGTCCCGCTGGATATCGTCTTTATCGGCACGGACCACCGGATTCAGGCCATTGCAGAAAACGCAGTGCCGCGCAGTCTGGCCCATATCAGCAGCCACGGGCCGGTTACAGCCACGCTGGAACTGGCAGGCGGTGTGACGGCAAAGCTTGGTATTACTGTGGGCGATAAGGTGGAAGCACCGTCTCTGGAGAAAAAATCCTGACGCGAAGCGTTCTGTCCGGGGGGTGCGCACAGCCCCGGCAGCGGGGGTATAACGGGGCAGTAACGTGACGTTTTTAGTAACCGGGGCAGCCGGGTTTGTTGGCTATCATGTCAGCCGGGCGCTTCTGGAAAGAGGGGAGCGGGTTATCGGGGTCGATAACCTGAACCCGTATTACAGTCCCGCTCTCAAGCAGGCGCGTCTGGAACGGCTTTGGCAGTCATCGGGATTCGTTTTTCATCACCTTGATCTGACCAATCCTGACGGGCTGGAAACGCTTGCCGCGCGGGAGCCGGATATTCGCGGCATCTTCCATTTCGCGGCACAGGCCGGCGTGCGCTATTCCATGCGGGATCCATACGTCTTTGCGGACAGTAATGTGCTGGGTCATGTGGCCGTGCTGGAATTTGCCCGCAAGCTGAAGCGGCTGGACCATCTGGTTTATGCCTCATCGTCTTCCGTCTATGGGCGGAATACCAGCATGCCGTTCCGGGAGACGGATCGGGTGGATGAACCCGGGTCTTTCTATGCCGTGACCAAGCGGGCCGGAGAACTGGCGTCCTCCACCTACAGTCATCTCTACGGGCTGCCGCAGACAGGCCTGCGGTTCTTTACGGTTTATGGGCCGTGGGGGCGCCCGGACATGGCCTATTACAGCTTTGCCCGTGCCATTGCGCAGGGGGAGGACGTCACCCTGTATGAAGGGGACGGGCTGGCGCGGGACTTCACATACATCGCGGATGTAGTGGCAGGTGTTCTGGCGGTATTTGAGCGGCCGCCAGCCGCAGGTGAGGCGCGGGTGCTGAACATCGGCAACCACCGGCCAGAATCCGTGCGGTATCTTGTCTCCCTGCTGGAAGCAGAGCTGGGCCGTAAGGCAAACCTGCGTCTCCTGCCGCGTCCTCAGGCGGACGTGGAAAAGACATGGGCCAGCATTGACGCCATTCAGTCTCTGACAGGCTGGCACCCCACAACCGTGCTGGAAGAGGGCGTGCAGCGTTTTGTGTCCTGGTTCCGCACGTATGAAAAGCTGACCATAAACGTCTAAATCCGTAAGATGGATTTTCTTTAATGATTAAAAGGGGGGCCTTAAGGGGCTTTACCGGTGGGGTGAAAACCGATTCAGCCCCGGTTCCCCGCCATTTTGAATAAAATTTCCAAGCGTGTTGACAGGTAGGGTTTGATCGCTTAGAAACCGCTTCACCGGACGAGATGACGGTTGGCAGCGGCCTCTGGCTCTGCTAGATTGATCGGCTCGATTTGGTGGTTTGGTCTTTGACAAGAGAATACGAGAGAGGGATATGCTGACGGCGTATCTTTTTGATCTGATGACCTTTTAGGTTGTTAGGTTAAGGGGATCTGACTGAATTTCTGATTTGGTCATGACGTTTGTTAGTATATCTTGCATATGCGTTTTTAAGACAGACGTT
>NZ_JACRVR010000015.1:0-67756 GCF_018811975.1 Acetobacter sp. P1H12_c
GATTGTTCATCCGAACTGTCGGTATTACCCGGGCCACCATGAGGATCGGGCTGGCCAATATCGTCTACAACATGCGCCGCTTCCTCTTCCTGCAGCGGATCAGCACCACAGCGTAGCTATCAAGCGGGTAACAGCTCCCAATCTGCTCAAAACGCAGACCGGATGCCATCGCAAAAACCGTCAATCAAATCGCCAAAAGCCAGAAATTACCCGCCAAGCACATCAGTCAACGGTTCTTCGATCCCTCCACCTGCTCTGTGATTCCATTTCTTCTGCATTGATTGGAAGGATGATGATGAAGCCCAGTTTCTTTGACGTTGAAGAGTGGCTGTCCCGGTTGAGCGGTCTGGGTGATCAGCTGGAGGCCTCCAGCTTAGCGGGGGGCAAATCCACACACGGACGAAAACGCAGAGAAAAAGTTACCTGGACAATCATCAATCAAAACACCATAACTCTGAAATCAGGAAACAGGAGTTCAAAAAACGGTTCTTAGAGCCTGTTTGAGAATGTGTTGATGCGCTTCGCTATCTGGCACGAACAGGCGGTGGATGGCGTATGCTGCCGAACGACTTCCCGCCCTGGCAGACAGTGTATTGGTGGTTCCGCCGCTTCATACGCCGGCTCCTGTTCCGCACGATCCACGACGTCGCACTGATGCTCGACCGTGAACGCGAAGGGCGCGAGCAGAGCCCGACGGCCGCCGTGGTTGATAGCCAGTCCATCAAGGCACCAGCCGCAGAAAAGCGGGGCCTTGATGCTGGCAAGAAGGTTGTCGGTCGTAAACGACACAGTGCCGTCGATACAGATGGCCGACTGCTCATGGTCAATCTGACCACCGCCGATATCTCCGACAGTGCTGGTGCTCAAGCAATCGTCGTGGCCATTCGCAAGCGATGGCCCTGGCTCAAGCATCTGTTCGCTGACGGTGCCTACGACCGCACCCGTCTTATGGATGCCGCGACCTATCAGGATTTCGTCCTCGAGATCATTCGCCGCTCCGACAAGGAGCCGGGCTTCAAGGTGTTGCCCCGGCGCTGGGTCGTCGAGCGCACTTTCGGTTGGATGATGCGCTGGAAGCGTCTCGTTCGGGATTACGAGCAGAGGATCGACGTCTCGGAGGCAATGATCCATGTCGCTCTCGGTAGCCTCATGCTCCGCAGAATTGTCCATCCATGACCATTCTCAAACGGACTCTTAGAGCCCTCCACCTTTTTTCCACAGAGATAATACTCAATACAGATATCAGAATTATTATTTTTTACTCAAAATTAATTTTGTTAAATGCAATAATTAACTCATTAATGAATTTAATTTTCATGATTTAACGCAAAAATCAATGTTAATTGATTTTATTTTTTAATATGTCTCAAAAAATATGCCCAAAGCAAAAATATAATGCTTTTTGAATTTTCATTTCGTAGAAGTTATAATTATACATCAGGCATACTCGTTTTTTAATATTTTTGTTTTCGCTAACAAACAAACCCGCATTAAGGAGTAACCACTTTCATGATTCCCCTTCGGCCTAACTTTGTATCGTCTAGTGTGAATGGTCTTAGCCTGCTGAAAACAACAGCTACTTTACCCGGTAGTTTTGTTTGCCTTTTAAGTTGCGGCACAGCGCAAGCTGCGGATGCAACTCCGGCTATTAATACCGGCGACACAGCCTGGATGCTGGTGAGCGTAGCTCTTGTGCTGATGATGACCATTCCTGGGCTAGCGCTGTTTTATGCGGGAATGGTGCGGAAAAAGAACGTGCTGGCGACACTGATGCAGTCTTTTGCCTTGTGCTGCATTATGTCTATCGTCTGGATGGTCGCCGGGTACTCTCTGGCCTTTACTACGGGTACCCCGTGGATTGGTGGTCTGTCACGCACATTCCTGAGCGGAATCGGCGCGCATATTCATAATGGTGCCGATATTGCCTTCACACTTGGCGCGGATTCCCCGAACGCCACCACGATGACGATTCCTGAGAGCCTCTTCATGATGTTCCAGATGACGTTCGCCATCATCACGCCAGCCCTCATTTCCGGAGCCTATGCAGAACGCATGAAGTTTAGTGCCATGTGCGTCTTTTCCATTCTCTGGTCTCTGCTGGTCTATGCGCCCATCGCGCATTGGGTCTGGAGTCCGGTAGGCTGGCTGGCAGGGCTTGGAACCGCGGATTTTGCTGGCGGCACCGTTGTCCACATCAATGCGGGTATTGCTGGCCTTGTCTGCGCGCTGGTTCTTGGGAAACGCAAAGGCTTTGGACAGGATGATCTCTCCCCCTTCAATCTGACTTACGCGATCATCGGGGCGTCTCTCCTGTGGGTCGGCTGGTTTGGCTTTAACGCCGGGTCGGCTGTCGGGGCCAATGGGCGTGCAGCCATGGCTATGGCAACCACTCAGATTGCAGCAGCGGGTGCAGGTGTCGCCTGGATGCTTGTTGAATGGCTGCGCAGCGGCAAGCCAACCGTTCTTGGTGTTATTTCCGGCGCGGTAGGGGGACTGGTTGCCATTACCCCCGCCGCTGGGTTCGTGCTACCGGGAAGCGCGCTTATTATCGGGCTGATTACAGGCGTTATCTGCTACTGGAGCGCGACGTCCCTGAAGCATCTTATGGGCTATGATGACAGTCTGGATGCTTTTGGCGTGCATGGCGTGGGGGGCATTGTCGGCGCTCTGCTGACCGGGCTGTTTGCTTATGGGCCGCTGTCCGCCACGGATGCCAATCCTTCCGGAATTACCGGCTCTCTGCATCAGTTTATGGTTCAGGGGGAAGCCGTTCTTGTCACCATTCTGTGGTGTGGTGTGATCTCCTTTATTCTGCTGAAGGCCATTGATCTGGTGATCGGTCTACGCGTCACACCAGATGAAGAACTTGAAGGGCTGGATATGTCCCTGCACGGAGAGCGGATTAACTAACGCGCTCCTTCTCTCTGTTCTATTCTGCCGTCTTTTCTGGCCCCCTCCTGCCTCATGCGGCTGGAGGGGGCTTTTTTATACTTTCCTCTTTTCAGGCATGAAGGCGGCCTTTGGATAACCCTTTTCCAAACACATTTATTCATCATAAGATACTGAGACAGTCAGGGTGCTGTGGCATGGTGCTGCATCTTCCTGCCCTGCATTTGGATGAGGTTTTTCCTTATGACATCTTCCGCTCGCTTTGCGCTTGCAGCACTGGCCCTGAGCTGTGCCACCGCCCTTTCCGCCCCGGCTGCTCATGCTCTGAGCGCCAAGGAATGTCATGCCAGCTTTGCGGCCGCCCGCACCGCTGGGACGCTGGATGGCCAGAGCTACAAGCAGTTTAAAGCTGCTAAATGTGATGCCGCAGCAGCACCTGCCGCCTCAGCAACTCCGGCAGCGGCTGCTCCGGCTGAAACCGCGAAAGACGCTGCTCCCGCAGTTCCTGCAACAGCCCCGGCCGCAGCTAGCGCGACGGCTCCGGCAGCCGCCGCTGCCACAACAGCAGGCGTTGTCTTCCCGAGCGCTGTCTCACCGCAGTATGCCAAGCTCAGCGCTGGTAAAGCTCGCATGAAAACCTGCCTTGACCAGTACAACACCAATAAAACGGGTACAGGAAATGGCAACCTGAAGTGGATTCAGAAAGGTGGCGGCTATTACAGCCAGTGCAATACCCGTCTGAAAGCAGGCTAATATCCTTGTCTGGAGCGCCTTCTCTGGCGCTCCTTCTTTTTTCGGAACATTCTGTAACGACTATAAATCACTTTACCGCTCGCTAAGCTTTTCAGCGTTAGTTACGCCGCCGGAGCGCAGGCATGACGTAGAGTGTCCCTGTCTGATACGAAATCCAGACACGATGCGCCGCAAACCAGTCTGACCCAAGCAGCATATCCACCGAATCATGAATGGGTGCGACCGTCAGAACAGGCTCTTTTTCCTGCTCCTGCCCGATCTGGAAAGTGTGAAAACGATGCCAGTGATAAACTTGCTGATGACCATCGACGCCGCTCGTCAGGCCACCCGGATCAGCCGCTAACATGCGGGCCGTCACACCCAGTTTTTCCGCAGCTTTATCTGACAGGATACGGGACCGCGCCCCGCTATCCACCAAGGCCCGCAAAGGCCTGCCATCCAGCATCACCTGAACAATCACCCGACGTCCGGCGGACTGAAGCGGCACAGCGCGGTAAATAACATGCCAGTCGGATGGTCCGGCACAGGCCGTTGAACCGCTTTTGACAGACCAGAACGTCAGCCAGCCCTCCGCAACATTGAATTCTACATCATAGTGCGAGAGCAGATCTCCACCAACCAGACCTTCAACCGGTGGTTGTGTTGTCGGTTTACCCGGCAGATCCCCAACCGGCATGGAGACAGGTCCGGCCTCAAGCCCCCCCAGCGTGAGAGACCGCACGACCACATTCGGCACCATACGCCCAACCCCGCCGGTGCCCTGCATGACTGTGTGAACAGACGGGTCAAGCAAGACCTGAAAACGCTCGGCGGCATCCGGGGAAAGCAGACTCCCCTCCGATCCGGTATCAACAATCATGCTCGCAGCGTGTTTGTTGATTTCAACGGGGATGTTCAGAAAACCCTGATCATCATGCAAAGGGACACGGGCAATCCGCTCACGGTGGCATACCCCCTCGGCAGCCAGCGCCACAGGAGCCAGAAGCGAGGGAGATGCGGCTGACCACAATGTGGCCAGAAGCGCTGTACGGAGTGCCCGTGTCCGCATGGTGTCAGCCTAATTCCCGTGCAAAGCGGTCTGTGGCCTCCAGCAGGGCGCTGAGGATGCCGGGTTCAAACAGCGCATGGCCTGCGGCGTTAATCAGTCTGAACTCTGCTTCCGGCCATGCCCTGTGCAGGTCCCATGCCGTACGCACAGGTGTGGCCATATCATAACGCCCCTGCACAATAACGGTCGGGATATGCCGGATACGGTCCACATCACGGATCAACTGCCCCTCTTCCAGCCAGCCACCATGCACGAAATAGTGGTTTTCAATGCGTGAGAACGCCAGCGCGTAATCCGCCTCCTCATGCTGGGTTTCAATATCTGGTGCGGGGAGCAGGGTGAGCGTGCGCCCTTCCCACAGGCTCCATGCCAGAGCGGCTTCCTGCCGTACCGCAACATCCTCCGAGACCAGACGCTTGCGATACGCCGCCATCATATCCCCGCGCTCTGCCTGCGGGATAGGAGCCTGGAAATCCTCCCATTTATCCGGGAAGAGCCAGGAGGCACCCTCCTGATAATACCAGAGCAGTTCGGCCTTCCGCAGCGTGAAGATGCCGCGTAGCATCAGGGCTGTTACGCGCGTCGGGTGAGTCTGGGCATAGGCCAGCGCCAGCGTGGACCCCCATGACCCGCCGAAAACCGCCCATTTATCAATCCCGAAAAACACCCGCAGGCGTTCAATATCAGCCACCAGATGCCATGTGGTGTTATTCTCCAGCGAGGCATGCGGTCTGGACCGGCCACAGCCACGCTGGTCAAACAGCACGATGCGATAACGGGAGGGGTCAAACAGACGGCGCTGCGCCGGGGAGCATCCGCCACCGGGGCCACCATGCAGAAACACCACCGGAATACCGTGCGGATTGCCACATTCCTCCCAGTAAATCTCGTGCCCTTCCCCGGTATCCAGATAGCCGTGGGCGTAAGGGTCTATAGCGGGCCAGGGAGCGCGCAGGGCATCGGTCATTAGTCTCGTGTTCCTTCTCTCGGCTGAGCAGTTTTTTGCGCACGCGGATGCGCACGGCTCCACACATCAAGCAGGCGGGCTTCATCCGCAAGAGTGTATCGTTGTGTGGTGGACAGGCTGGCATGCCCCAGCAGTTCCTGAATGATGCGCAAGTCCGCGCCACCTTCCATCAGATGTGTCGCAAAAGAGTGGCGCAGCGCATGGGGCGTGACATGGTCCGGCAGTCCGGCCAGCGCACGCCATTCCCGCATGGCCTTCTGGGCAACTCCGGCCTGCAACCGTCCGCCCCGCACCCCCGGAAACAAAGGCGACTCCGGCGCGGGTGAAGGATGCTGCTTGCGCCACGCTTCAAGCGCCTGCTGCACAGCGGGCAGCACAGGCACCAGACGTTCCTTGTTCCCTTTTCCGCAGATACGCAGAACACCGCTACTGATCAGAGTTCCGAGGTCGGCAATATTCAGATTCAGAGCCTCTGAAATACGCAGCCCGCAGCCATACAGCAGCAGGAACAACGCGCCGTCACGCTGCCTCGCCATTGGGGTATGAGCCAGTTCAGCAATATCTTCCGGCACAGCTTTGGCGTCTGTCACGCTCAGGGGGCGTGGCAGAGGTTTCTTGCTGCGGGGTGTGGCCAGCAGAGCAATCGCCGGGTTTTCCACCCCCTGCCTGCGGGCAAGATACCGGAAAAAGGACCGTACGGCGGACACCCGCCGCGCGCGTGTCCGGGCAGCGCGGTCCGGCGTGCTCTGCCGCATGCGGGAGGCAGCAGACCGCGCCTGCTCCTGCGCCAGCCAGGCGCGAAAATCCCTCAGGCTGACCCGTGCCAGCCCCGCCATGTCGGGCAGGCCATCCAGATGCTCAGACATAAAGCCCAGAAACCGGGCCAGATCGGCACGGTAGGCATCAATCGTCAGGGGGGAGGCCCGCTTTTCCGTCGCCATCCATTCCAGAAATTTCTGGACGGCTTCTTCCGCTGTCATGGCATCCCCTCACACAGATCCGCACCCGTCAGGATGCTCTGATGGCTGAGCAGACTTGTTCAGACTTTTTCGGGTTTCGCAAGCACTGTTCTTTAACCGGGCCTCCGCTTACATAGGACCTCATGGCGTCCACACCTCCCACTCTTTTTCAGTCTGCGCAGAGTCCGGCTTCCGCCGCGGGGAGTGCACGCCAGAGAGTGTCCGTGCTGCTGCCCATGCCCTTCCCCGGTCCGTTTGATTATGCGGCTCCGGCGGACATGCCCCTCCAGCCGGGCGATATTGTCACGGTGCCGCTCGGACACCGCAGGCAGACCGGCGTAGTGTGGGACGCAGCCTCTTCTCTGCCGCCAGAATTTGCGCCCCCGCCTTCCCGCACAGTGGACGCCGCCAAACTCCGTCCGGTCGCGGAGCGGCTGGATCTGCCACCACTGACAGCAGAGTTGCGGCGCTTTGTAGACTGGGTGGCCGCATACACTCTCTCCGCCCCCGGCATGGTTCTGGCCATGACGCTGCGGCTGCATATGCGTGGCGTGCCTACGCCCACCACAGGCTGGCTGGCAGCATCTCCCCCGCCGGATGGCCTGCGCCTTACCCCCGCCCGCCAGAAAGTGCTGACTTTGCTGGCAGATGGTACGGCCCGCACCACCACAGATATTGCCACAGCCGCTGGCGTTGGCCCCGGAGTTGTGAAAGGTCTGGCGGATGCTGGCGCGCTGACCTCCGTGGCGCTCGGGCCGGCACGCGCCTTTGCTGCCCCTGACCCACACCATAACCTGCCCGTGCTGGAAGGTGCGCAGGCTGAAGCCACAAACGGCCTCCGCCAGACCGTGACTGAAGGCGGGTTTTCCGTCACACTGCTGGAAGGGGTAACAGGCTCCGGCAAGACCGAGATTTATCTGGAAGCCATTGCTGCCTGTCTGGAGCAAGGCAGGCAGGCACTGGTTCTGCTGCCGGAAATTGCGCTTTCAGCCCAGTGGATGGAACGCTTTACGCGCCGCTTTGGCACACAGCCCGCCATCTGGCATTCCGAAGTGGGCCAGCGCGCCCGCCGTCTGACATGGCACGGAACGGCGGACGGCAACGCGACGGTGGTGGTAGGCGCACGCTCCGCCCTGTTCCTGCCGTTTAAAGACCTCGGCCTGATTATTGTGGATGAAGAACACGAGGCCCTCTTCAAACAGGAAGAAGGCGTGATCTACAGTGCGCGGGATATGGCAGTGGTACGGGCGCGACTGGCAGGATTCCCGATTGTGCTGGTTTCTGCCACGCCCAGTCTGGAATCTCTGGCCAATGTGGAGGCAGGGCGTTACCGGCATCTGATTCTGCCCTCCCGCCACGGCGGAGCGGCCCTACCGGAAACCCGGATTCTGGACATGCGGGATCACCCGCCACCCCGAGGTCTGTTTCTCTCCCCTGCCCTGACGGAAGAACTGGCCGCGACGTTCGAGCGGAAGGAACAGGCCATGCTGTTCCTCAACCGGCGCGGCTATGCGCCGCTGACCCTCTGTCGCAGTTGCGGGCACCGGATGGAATGTCCGCACTGCACGGCATGGCTGGTCGAGCACCGGAATCGTAAAATACTCTCCTGCCATTTTTGCGACCATACCGAACCGATGCCCGAAACCTGCCCCTCCTGCGGCGCAGAGCAGAGCCTGACACCCATTGGCCCCGGTATTGAGCGGATTACAGAAGAGGCCCGTCATCTGTTCCCCGATGCGCGGATTCTGGTCATGGCCAGTGACACGCTGGGCGGCCCCGCCGCTACAGCGGAAGCGGTCGGCAAGATTTCCCGCCGGGAGGTCGATCTGGTGATCGGCACACAGATTGTCGCCAAAGGCTGGCATTTCCCGCACCTGACACTGGTCGGGATTGTGGATGCCGATCTGGGCCTTGGCGGGGGTGATTTGCGGGCGGGGGAACGCACAATCCAGCTTTTGCATCAGGTTGCAGGCCGTGCCGGACGCGCCAGCACACCAGGGCGCGTGCTCCTGCAAAGCTACACGCCAGAGCATCCGGTGATGCAGGCCCTGCTCTCCGGGGATTTTGACGCCTTCATGACGCAGGAAGCCGAGCAGAGGCGCCCCGGTTTCTGGCCGCCTTACGGGCGTCTGGCGGCCCTGATTGTCAGCGCGGACACGGCCGCCGCCGCAGATGATGCTGCTGCGGCTCTTGGCCGCGTGGCCCCTTATGGGGATGGGATTCAGGTGCTTGGCCCCTCCCCGGCCCCCATGGCCATTCTGCGCGGGCGGCACAGGCGGCGTCTGCTGCTCCGCACCCGGAAAACCATTGCCGTGCAGCCTATTCTGCGCCGCTGGCTGGGGTTGATAAAACTGGAACGGCATGTGCGCGTGGATGTGGATATCGACCCGGTTTCCTTTTTGTAAGTCCGGTCTGCCGAACTGCGGTCGCTTTCCGTCTGCGGCCCCTGCTGCGCATCGGAGCATCGGAGCATCGGAGCATCGGAGCATCGGAGCAGTGTCATATTTTATTTATAACGATGCTGAATCATTTTGTCGTAAAAGCGTGACTTAGAGCTTTTCCGTTCCTGCTAATCTGCAATCAGGGCGACGGGAATCCCGGCGTACACGCACGGAAACGGCCTGTGAGGACTCTCTCGTGAAGCATTATTCCCTGATTGGTATCGGCATCTATTTTTCATCATGGGTCGGGGTCGCGCTGCTTGGACTGGCCTATTGTGACTGGCATGAGGTGGCCTACACCGTTGTGCTGATGCCGCTCATATCGCTGGCCGTTGGGACCGCGATCGTCCTGTTCCTGAAATTTGTGCTCAAGAAAGAGCGGAGACTGGCCAGTTTCTACCGCTCCCGCATCCAGCAGCCGGTGTGGCGGGCCGTGTTCTGGCTCCTCCCCTTTCCGGCCCTCACGCCTCTTGTGCTGCACATTCTGCATGGGCACCCGCAAAACAACGATATGCTGGGACTAAAAATTCTCACTTTGCTCAGTATTATTATGGCGGGGGAAGTTCTGGCGCTGGATGTGACGGAAGAAGTTGTGGAAGGCCGCGCCGCAGACCCTCATCTGGCGGAAACGACTGAGCCCTCCTGACAAGACCGTCTGTCCATAAAATCTGCCCATAAAAAAAAGCGGGCCAGAAGCCCGCTTTCCATGATGCTCTCTCAGCATACCGCCTGACAGGAGAGCCTCTTACTTCTTGACGTCCGCACTATCATTCGCAGGCTTGGCCGTGCTGGTCAGAACCGTGCTCACCGTGCTGCGCAGGATCATGACGCGGACATTCGGGGCAATTTCCACCTCAATTTCCTGACTGTCATCACGGGATTTCTGCACAATCCCGATAATGCCGCCTGCGGTCACAATCCGGTCCCCGCGACGCAGCGCCTTGAGTTCATTCTGAAGCTGCTTCTGCTTCTGCTGCTGCGGGCGAATCATCAGGAAATACATAATGACGAACACGCCGATAAACGGCAGGAACGACATCAGACTCGAACCAGCCCCACCGCCACCGGCGGACTGGGCATAGGCTGCGGGAATAAGAAAATTGGACATGAGGACAGACTTTCCGGAAAGGCTGGTTGCGCAATGAAGATGCGTGACCATAATTTTCACGGCTCACACGTCAAGCATCCCGTGCCTGATAAACCGTAGTCCTGCTTCTTTTTCTGCCCGCCAGTTCCGGGCAAACTGACCTTCCACCCCAACCATGGACCCTGCCCTGATGGATTCAGCCCCTCTCTCTGTCCTTGAACGTATTGCGTCAGCGCTGGAGCGCCTCTCCCCTCCGCCGCCAAGTCTGGACGGGGTGGATCAGGCAGATGCCTTTGTCTGGCTGCCCGAACGCGGGCGCCTGCTGGCCGTCCCGCATGTGGCGCATGTTCCGGCCACCCTGTTGCAGGGCGTAGACTCGCAGCGCCAGACGCTGATGGACAATACCGAGCACTTTGCCCGTGGGCTGCCCGCCAATAATGCCATGCTCTGGGGCTCCCGCGGCATGGGTAAGTCGTCACTGGTCAAAGGGGCACATGCGCTGGTTAATCAGGTAGAAGGCAAGCCCTGCGCGCCCGGTCAGGGCCGGGTGGCGCTGGTGGAAATCCAGCGCGAAGATCTGGCAACCCTGCCCGAGCTTCTGGCCATGCTGCGGCAAAGCCCGCGCCGCTTCATTCTCTTCTGTGATGATCTGTCTTTTGAAAAAGAAGACCGGGATTACAAAGCCCTGAAATCCGTGCTGGATGGCGGCATTGCAGGGCGGCCTGAGAATGTTCTGTTTTATGCCACGTCCAACCGCCGCCACCTGATGCCGCGTGAGATGATTGAGAACGAGCGCGCCACGGCCATCAATCCGTCTGAAGCCACGGAAGAAAAAGTGTCCCTGTCTGACCGGTTTGGCCTGTGGCTGGGGTTCCATGCCTGCCCACAGGATGTGTTTCTTGACATGGTGCGGACCTATGCGGGAGAACGCGCCCTTCCCATCAGCGATGAGGATCTGACGGCCCGCGCCAGCCAGTGGGCCATTACCCGCGGTGGCCGTTCGGGCCGGGTGGCGTTCCAGTTCATTGAAGACCTTACGGCAGAACTGGCCTCCAGCCGCTAGACCCTCCGCTCGCTCCCCACGTACAGCCAGCTAAGGACATCCCGCTTTATGGCTCTTCCCGTTTTTGCAGGTCTCGCCGCCGAGCCGGTGGATAGTGTTGCGCATATTATTCAGGTCGCACTCACTCCGGTTTTCATGCTCTCGGGCATCGGCACCCTGCTGAACCTGTTCAATACCCGTCTGGCCCGTGTCTCTGACCATATTGAGCAGGCCAACGCCCTGCTGACGGATGACAATGACGATCCGGACCGCAATCTGACACTGGAGAAGCATCTGGTCCGCCTGCACCGCCGCACGCTGATGCTGGACACCGCCATTCTGGCGGGGGGCCTTGGGGGCGCTGCCTCCTGCGGGGCTGCCTTTGTGCTGTTTCTGGGCAGCGTGCGGGATTCCTCCGTCGCCACATGGCTGGTAATCATGTTCGGGCTGGCGCTTGCCTGCACGGTCGGCGCACTCGCCCTGTTTCTGGGAGACAGCCTGATTGCCTGGCACGGGCTGAAGCGGGAGGGACCTATGCCCAGACCGGCACCCAGGGCAGCCTGATTTTCAGTTTGCGAATAATTTGCAAATAAAAACGGGCGAACCCGGCTCTCCGCCCTTTCTGCGTCTTGCCTCTTTGTGTGATATACGGTTGCATACATCCGCTATTAGGCCGTGTCAGGGTGACGCAGCCCCGAACGTCATGACATGAGGCAAGATGAACCAGACCGTTCAGAGTGACACACCAGACGATACACCCTCTTTTGGCGCGGGGCATAACACGACCGGCACGGATCTGCGGCGCGTCCGCTCCAATCCGGACTTCTGGTATCCGGTGGCATGGTCAAAGGAACTCAAGCCGGGCAAGACCATCGGCACGCGGTATGCCGGCACCCCCATCGCACTGGTGCGCCCGACGGAAGGCGCTATTTTTGCACTGGAAGACCGCTGCGCGCACCGGCAGGTGCCGCTCAGCAAAGGCAAGGTCTGCGGTCAGTCCGTCCAGTGCTGCTATCATGGCTGGGCCTATGGCCGTTCAGGCCG
The DNA here is from genome assembly GCF_018811975.1 of Acetobacter sp. P1H12_c. Classification (NCBI taxonomy): domain Bacteria; kingdom Pseudomonadati; phylum Pseudomonadota; class Alphaproteobacteria; order Acetobacterales; family Acetobacteraceae; genus Acetobacter; species Acetobacter sp. P1H12_c. Next base: position 12,231 of record NZ_JACRVR010000015.1, read on the forward strand.
CTGCATTGATGTGCCGTATCTGGGCAAGGGCAAGCTGCCCAACGGAGTACGCACCTTTCCCTGCCGTGAGCAGGATGGCCTGATTTTTGTCTTCCCCGGAGACCCGGATAAAGCGGATTCCGTGCCGCTGCCGCCGCGTCTGGCCCGTGTGGGAGACCCGGCATACAAGACCCGCTTCTTCGGGCAGGAAGTCAAATGCCATTACAGCTTCATGCATGAGAACCTGATGGATATGAACCATCAGTTCATGCACATGAAGCAGATGGGCCAGATGCGCCCGCGCTTTCTGGGCCAGAAACGCGAGCCCGGTCTGGTGGAAGCCCAGTATTCCTTTGCCCGCACCAGTGGCAAACAGCCGCTGGGTGAAGCCCTGATTTTTGGTGAACGCCGCGATTCCTCGGAAAAATTCCAGCATCGTGACGTCATGACCATCCGGACGGAATATCCCTATCAGACACTCCGTATCCAAACAGGGGATGAAGACCCGGTGATGGATCTGTGGATTGTCTATGTTCCGCAGGATGCGGAAGAGCTGACAAACCGGACGTTCGGCCTCCTGTCTGTCAAACGCCCCAAGGTGCCGGGGGTGCTGGAACTGGCATGGCCGTTCCTTGTCGCGTTTACCGAACGGATTTTTGCGGAAGACCGTGAAATTGTGGAGCTTGAACAGCAGGCCTGGCGTGAACTGGGCGGGGACCACAATGTGGAAGTCTTCCCTGTCATCAACGCCCTGCGTGGCCTGCTGGCGGAATGCGGTGTGCCCGCACCGGCTGTGAATGCCTGACATCACGTCTCTGGTTCTGGAGGCGCCGCCCTACCGGCTGCGCCCCCTTCTGCCTGATGATGCGCCTGCGCTGCACAATCTGGTCAATGACTGGGAAGTGGTGCGCATGCTCAGCCGCCTGCCCTTCCCCTACCCGCGGGCACTGGCGGATGACTGGATTGCCTCCACGCTCTCCATGCATCGGGCCAGAGAAGGCTGCCATTTCGCTATTCTGGATGAAAACAATACCCTCCTTGGCTGCGTGGGCCTGCGTGTGCAGACCGTGCCGCAGGTGGGGCGCGTCGGCATGCTGGGCTACTGGGTTGGCCGCACATACTGGGGCCGGGGCATTGCAACCCGCGCAGCCGGGCGGCTGGCCCGCTGGGCGCTGGCCAATCTGGACATTACCTGCCTGCGCGCCACGGTAGCGGAGGATAACGCAGCCTCTGCCCGTGTTCTGGAACAGATCGGCTTCCGGGCGATTGGCGCGGACAAGCAGATGTTTGTGGCCCGTGGTCGCGAGCACCCCGTCCGTGTTTTTGAAGCCACGCGGGATGATCTGGATACCTCTTCAGGCACGCCACAGAGCGAGGGGGCAGCCCCCCGCAAACTCGTGCTGGTTTCCGCCGCCGCGCTGATTGACGCACAGGGACGTATTCTGCTGGCCAGACGCCCGGAGGGCAAAAGTCTGGCCGGACTCTGGGAATTCCCCGGCGGCAAGGTTGAACCCGGAGAAACGCCAGAAGCCGCGCTGGTGCGGGAACTGGAAGAAGAGCTTGGACTGGATGTCTCCCGCGCCTGCCTTGCGCCGTTTACCTTTGCATCCCACGCCTACAAGGCGTTTGACCTACTGATGCCGCTCTATCTGTGCCGCCGCTGGACCGGCACCCCAACAGCAAAGGAAGGGCAGACACTTGCATGGGTCGCGCCGGAAAAGCTGCAGGATTACCCCATGCCGGATGCGGATATTCCTTTTGTCCCGCTTTTGCAGGAATTACTTTAAAATCCACCAGCCCTGCTGCATAGCAGGCCCTGCGGCAGGAGGGCAGATCGATGCTTGACGAACGCAAGCCACCTCCGCATAACAAAATCCTTATTGTGCGTTAAAGCACTATGAAACCTCGTGATTTGTACGGCCGGCTTGCGGCGAGGTAAAATAAACGCGCTAAAGAGGCCATGGCGACGCACTGCCGACGCCACGGTTTCCACGGTCACACTGCGCTGCACAGCAGCAAAAGAACCGGATACCTCGTGATGAGTGACAGCAAGACCTCTTCTTCCAAAGCTTGGCGTCCCGCCACCCGCCTTCTGCACGCGGGGCTGGAACGCACCGAATATGGTGAAACCAGCGAGGCGCTTTTCCTGACATCCGGCTTTGTTTACGAAAACGCCGAACAGGCCGCTAAAACCTTTACGGGTGAAGTCTCGCACTACCAGTACAGCCGCTTTGCCAACCCCACCGTGGTTGCGCTGGAAAAGCGTCTGGCCGATCTGGAAGGTGCTGAAGCCTGTGTTGCGACGTCCACAGGGATGGGCGCGGTCTCTTCCGCCCTGCTCTCCCACGTTAAAGCCGGGGACCGCGTTGTGGCCTCCCGCGCACTGTTCGGCTCCTGCCACTGGATTGTAGCTAACCTGCTGCCGCAATATGGCGTGGAAACCGTGTTCGTCGATGGCGGGGACCTCGCCGCGTGGGATGACGCCTTCAGCAAGCCAACCGCCGCTGTGCTGCTGGAAAGCCCCTCCAACCCCATGCTGGATGTGCTGGACCTCGCCGCTATCTCAGAGCGTGCGCACAAGGCCGGGGCACTGGTCATTGTCGATAACGTATTTGCCTCCCCACTCTACCAGAAGCCGCTGGAACTGGGCGCGGATGTGGTCGTGTATTCCTGTACCAAACATATTGACGGACAGGGCCGCGTGCTGGGCGGGGCCGTGCTGGGCAGGGAAGACTGGATTAAGGAAACGCTCCAGCCGTTCGTCCGTAATACCGGCAATGCTCTCTCGCCCTTCAATGCGTGGGTGATGCTCAAGGGGCTGGAAACACTTGCTTTACGTGTGGAAGCCATGACGCGCAATGCGGCTGCGGTGGCAGACTACCTTGCCTCCGCGCCCGGGATTGTCAGCGTGCGTTATCCGGTCCGCAAGGATCATCCGCAATACGCGCTTGCCCAGCGGCAGATGACGGGTGGCGGCACCATGGTCGCGTTTGAAGTTGCTGGCGGGCAGGAAGGGGCCTTTGCCTTCATGAACGCCCTGAACCTTATCGCCATTTCCAACAATCTGGGCGATGCGCGGTCCCTCGTGACGCACCCGGCCACCACCACCCATATGAAGATCGGTGAGGAAGAACGGGCCAAGCTCGGGATTTCTGAGGGGGCGATCCGCTTCTCCGTCGGGCTGGAAGACAGTGCCGATCTGATTGATGATCTTGCCCGTGGCGTGGCGGCTCTCGCCAAAGCCTGATCAGGCCCTGACTTATACCTGCCTGCCGCCCGTCTGCTGTGGCTGTTTCAGCACACCGCAGACGGGCGGCTTCCCTTTTCTGATCGCTTCGTGATACTGCCAGCGGATTGTTGCCGTGGTTTCTGCACTGCGGGATAAAACCCGCTGGCGTGAAGCAGGCCTTTTTTATTTTTTGCGCAGGAGCAGAACACCCCATGCCTGACTGGCCGGACTCACCGCCCATGTCCTCCGATCATGATGACGCCATGAGCGAACTGTTCGCCTCAGCGCCGATGTATGAAGCCGTGACGGGAGATATGCGCGTCTGCGTACAGGTGTTCTGGCTCCCGGAACAGTCTGAACCTGATGAGGACATGTATTGCTGGGTTTACCGCATCCGCATTGAAAATGGCGGCACGGCCCCCATCCAGCTCAAGGAACGGACCTGGCAGATTACGGATGGCGCAGGTCGGACGGAATATGTGCATGGAGAAGGCGTGGTGGGTGAACAGCCCGTTATCCGCCCGCAGAACGGGTTTGACTATACCTCCGGTGTTTCCCTCACCACGGCGGGGGGCTTCATGCGGGGGTCTTACCAGATGTGGAATGTCAATTCCGGCAAACGGTTTGACATCACCATTCCGCCTTTCAGCCTTGATAGCCCGTTCCAGTTCCGCCAGATCCATTAACGTGAAGCAGCCAGAACTGCTTCATCACCACGCAGACCGCAGGAGAATGGCATGAGCGACCCTCTGCCCAAAACCAACCGCCCCACCCGTGAAGAGGCGGAAGACGCCATCCGCACCATGCTGCGCTGGGCCGGGGAAGATCCGGAACGTGAAGGCCTGCATGATACGCCTGCCCGCGTAGCCCGTGCGTATGAAGAGTTTTTTCAGGGCTATGAAATCGACCCTAAAACCCTTCTGGAACGCACGTTTTCTGAAGTGGAAGGCTATGATGAAATCGTGCTGCTGCGCGATATCCGCTTTGAAAGCCACTGTGAGCATCACCTCGCCCCCATTATTGGCCGGGCGCACGTGGCCTACCTGCCGCGCCAGCGCGTGGTCGGCATTTCCAAGCTGGCGCGTGTGGTGGATGCCTATGCCCGCCGGATGCAGATTCAGGAACGGCTGACGGCGCAGATTGCCAACACCATCAATGATGTTCTGCAACCCCACGGCACGGCTGTTATTATTGAATCCAGCCATGAATGCATGACGACCCGTGGCGTGCATCGCCCCGGTGTCTCCATGGTGACAAGCCAGATGCTCGGTGTGTTCCGCACCAGTTCCGACACACGGCGCGAACTGATGGCAATGCTGAACCGCCCGGCTGCCAGCGAATACTGAGACGGCTAGCGCAGAAAAGCGCGGTTGCTTAGATTTTTGATTAAAGCGTTTCCGGCGCGGACGGCCCTGAAGATCTGCTTCAGGCCGCCTGCGCCGGGATAACAGAAAAGCGTCAGTCCGTTGCTTTTTCTGTCAGGTGATAGACCAGCGTAACGCGCTCATCCTTATGCGGCGCACGGCTTTCCGGCACGATGGTGACACCGATATTTTTTTTCACATACAAAGCCTGAATGGCTTTTTCATCTTCCAGCACGGTTGCAGGGGTGACCTGATCCCCCGGCTGACGATGTACGGCCTCTTTCAGGGCTGAAGTTGCAATGTGTAGATTGCCATCAAACCCAAGACTTTCCAGCACGAGCGGCTTGTTCAGATGCGCCGGGCCTCCGGTTTCTTCAATCGCCCACTCAACCTGAACGCGTTTGCCGTCCAGCCTGAGGTTCTGATGGAATTTTCCGCCGATATTCTGCTGCTGATACAGCTTCATAATATCCTGCAAGCCCTGCGTGATCTGCGCCTGCGTCACCATGCTGCCGACATGGAAGGGCACCACAGCCATAATGGCGGGTGTGCTGACCTGCTTGTTGCCGGACACCTTGATCTCCTCAACCCTGACCGGAGTGGCCGGGGCCGGAAGCCTGACATCCGGATGCACGCCGGGTGCCGCGGGGCTTGGTGCGTCATTGGGCGGCAAGGATGTTGCCTGCTGTGCCCATGCTGCGGCTGGCGGCATGGCGCAGGCCAGACTAAGAGCCGCAGGAATAAAATGGGCAGTAAGACGTCTCATAAGAGGCTCCATCCTGTTGAACACTGTTCCATATGATGCACAACAGGAGGCGCCTGCCAATGCACTATATTGTCACAGTCGCACCCAGCACGCTGAGAAACTGCGCCAGCCAGGCCGGATGCGCGGGCCATGCGGGGGCCGTCACCAGTTCTCCGTCCGTTACGGCGTCTGTCACCGCGATATCGGCATAGGTTGCGCCAGCCAGTTCCACTTCCGGGCGGCAGGCCGGGTACGCCGAGACTTTACGCCCCCTGATCACATCCGCAGCAGCCAGCAGTTGCGCGCCGTGGCAGATGGCGGCCAGAGGCCGGTCCGCAAAGGCTTTGACAATTTCAATCACCCGCGGATGCATGCGCAGATGCTCCGGCGCACGGCCGCCGGGGATGATCAGACCGATATAATCGTCCGTATCAATCTCATCGAACGTGGCGTTCAGCTCAAAGGCGTGGCCCGGCTTTTCACTGTAGGTCTGCGCGCCTTCAAAATCATGGATGGCCGTGAGAATCTTGTCCCCGGCCTTCTTGCCGGGGCTGACCACATCCACCTTGTAGCCAACCATCAGCAGCGCCTGATACGGCACCATGATCTCGTAATCTTCCACATAATCGCCTGCCAGCATCAGCAGTCTGACATCTTCAGTCATGAGCATGATCCTCTTTCAAACCTTCACGCAGCCGGGGCATGAGTTCCACAAAATTACAGGGGCGATGGCGGCTGTCGAGCTGAAACACCAGAATATCATCCCAGCCGTCTTTGACAGCGCCGGTTGAACCGGGGAGCGCAAACAGATATGTTCCGTCCGCAACGCCTGCGATTGCGCGGGACTGAATGGTGGACGTGCCGATCTTGCGGTAGGACAACATTCTGAAGAGTTCGCCAAAGCCTTCGATGCGCTTTTCAAGCACACGGTCAAAGGCTTCCGGCGTTACATCACGCCCGGTCACCCCGGTGCCCCCATTCGTGATGACCACATCAACCAGAGGGTCTTTGATCCAGCGTGTGAGCTGTTCTGTTATCTGCCCGACATCATCGCGCACAATCGTGCGGTCTGCCAGCACATGGCCCGCCTGCTCAAGGCGGGAGACCAGCGCCTGCCCGGATGTATCGGTTTCAAGGGTGCGGGTGTCCGATACGGTCATCACCGCAATACGCACCGGCAGGAAGGGGCGAGTTGTGTCTATTTTTGTCATAGGCCGAATTCATCACCTGATCCGGCGGGCGTCAACGCATCGCAGGGAACGTTCTGCTGCCGGGTGTCGTTAAAATGCCACCAGACATGCGAAAGACTGTTTAAGGGTGAAAAAAAGTTTAGACATTATGATGCCGCTTTGAAACACTATGCCCTCCTCCCCAACGCCTCCGTAACAAAAATAAAAAGAAACATGACAAGATTCTCCTCCGGCTTCTCTTTTTTCTGCGCCCTCTCCTTCGCCTGCTGCCTCACCCCGGCTTTCTCCTCCAAGGCCTCAGCCCAGTTGCTGACAGGCGGGAACAGTGCTGCTGGCCTGTGGCCCAGTCTGGAAGCCAATAATGAAGCTAATCCGGTGGAAGACCCCGGCCCGCTGTTTTCAGCCCCCTACGGGAAAAACCATTTTTTTGGTGACTGGTGGGGCGCGCAGCCTTGGCTGCTGGACCACGGCATCCATATTCTGGCCGACGTGCATGAAGAACTGGCCGGGAACTTCCGTGGCGGCATGCGTCAGGGTGTGACCAATGCCGGTCAGGTTGGTGTGGAACTGGATGTGGACTGGGGCAAGCTGACGAACCTCAATCTGCTCAAAGGCTTTTGGTCCCACATGATGGTGGTGAACGGGCACGGGCAGAATCTGAGCACCCGGTTTATCGGGGATTCCATTGGCGGCGTGCAGCAGATTTACGGTGCCCGAGGCAACGTGGTGGCGCATCTTGTCTATCTGTATGGCGAAAAATCGTTCCTGAACAACCATCTGGATATCAGCGCAGGGTGGATTCCGGTCGGCAGCTTCTTTGCCGCCTCGCCGCTGTTCTGTATGTATATGAACGTGGCGGTCTGCGGGAACCCGGCCCCCAACAAGTATACGGAAGGCAACCGCGACTGGCCCTCTGGCAACCTTGGCGCCGTGGCCCGTGTCATGCCGACCAGTGACACCTATATTATGGCTGGCCTGTTTGCGGTTTCCCCACATGCCTTCAACGGCGGGATTTCCGGCTGGGCCTGGGCGCAGGATGGTCTGGGCAAGTTCTCAACGCCGGTGGAAATCGGCTGGATGCCCTCCTTTGGCCGCAACCATCTGGTGGGGCATTACAAGGCTGGATACAGCTACGATAACTCCAAATACAAAGATCTGTATGAGGACATTAACGGCAACTCCTGGGTGCAGACAGGCCAGCCAGCCCGCTACCACGCAGGCCGGGCCAGCGCATGGCTTCAGGCAGACCAGATGCTGGTGCGTAATGGCGATGGACCGACCAACGGGCTGATCGCCATGGGTGGCTATATGTGGACGGACGGCAAAACCACCGCAATGTCCCACCATCTGTGGGGTGGGCTGCTGGAAACCGGCAAGCCGTGGGGCCGCCCGAATGACAGTATCGGCATGATGTATCAGTGGCTGAAAATGAGCCGCACCGTGGCCCTGCAACAGGAAGCCTCGGTTATTGCCGGGCAGGATTTTCAGACCAACCAGTGGGGGCAGGTGTGGGGTGTTCAGTCCCATGAAAACATTTACGAATTTTTCTATAATGCCCACATCGCCAACGGTCTGACGCTCCAGCCGGACTTCCAGTACATCAACCGGCCGGGTGCGACGACGACGTTCCATGACGCCGCCGTTATGGCGCTTCAGTTCAACGTCGTTCTGTAATCTGCGGGATGGGCCGCAGGGCAAGCGCCCTGCCGCCCAGTCTGGCAAAGGCCTCCGCGTGGCAGGTCAACACCAGAATCTGGAACCGGGTGGCGGCATCCGCCAGCACATCAAACATGCTCTCCAGCCGCTGCGAATCTGAAAAACTCAGCGCATCATCCAGCACCAGAATGGCCGGAGACTGGCGGGCATGGAGCAGTTCCGCAAAGCCCAGACGCACCAGCACCGCAATCTGCTCACGCGTCCCGTCTGACAACCGGCCAAATTCTTCCGCCGTCCGGCGTGTCAGCCCGGACAGAGCAAAACCCGTATCCATCTCCAGAGAGGCTCCGGGGAACACGGCTGAAAATGCGGGCTGCATGGTGCGCACCAGCGGGGCAAGGTAGCGCTCCGTCTGCGTTTTTTCCGCATCACTCAGCGTCTGGTCCAGCAGGGCCAGTGCCGCACGCTCCCGCTCATAGCCCTCACACTCCAGCCGGAGGCGGGCGGCGGCGCGTCCTGCCTCGGCAATTTTTTCATCAAGCCCGTCTCCTTCGGCCACACGCACGCGGGTTTCACGCTCCCGGATCTCCTCCCGCAGACGCACAACAGACGCGCGGCCATTGTCCAGAGCCTGTTCCCGCCGGGCAATCCGGGCCTCCACTACGGAAAGGGGCTGTTCCGCCTCCCGGCCCGCCCGCAGCGTCTGACTATGCGCCTCCGCCTGCGCCTGAGCCTGCACGGCCCCGGCAGCCCGTTCTGCCAGAGCGTCCTCACTTTCCTGCGCGGCCCGCACAGCAAGCTCCCGCCCGATCTGCTCACGCTCAGCCTGCTTTTGCCGTAAAGCCGCCTCGGCTTTATCCTGAAGCCCCTGTGCCGCACTCAGGCTCACATGCTCCGCACGCTCGGCCTGCCGCGCCTCATCCGCGGCGCGGGCAGCACTGTCTTCCTCCTGCCGGGCTGTTGTCTGCATCTGCTGCAAGGCTGCGTCGGTCTGGCCAGCCTGTTCCGGCCGTCCATCCGGCCTACAGGCCTCAAGTTCACGCGCCAATGAGGCCATACGATCCCGGATATCCTGCCGCATGGCAGCAAGTGCTTCAAACAAAGCCACATCCCGATCGTCCCGCGCGGCAGGCAGAGACGCCACAAAAGCCGCGCGGGCTTCCGCCACCCGTGTTTCGGCCTGCCGTTGCTCTTCAAACAGCCGCTCCGCCTCTTCCACCGTCTGACACCCGGCTGCCTGCATGACAGACTGAAGCTGGTGCCGGGCTGTATCCGCTGCGGCCTGCGCCTCCTCCTGATCCTTAACCGCAGGCGTAATACGGACCTGACCGATTCCTTCAATCTGGAGTTCAGCCGCCTGCGTCAGAACCATGTCACCCTGCGGGCAGGTCGCGCCATCCAGCAAAACACGGCCTGACGCCTGGGGGAGCAAAGTAACAGTCAGACGGGTGGCGCGGGCGTTCAGCGCCGCCTGTGCGGCGTCCATCTCCCGCACAGCTTTCCGCACCCGGCGGATAACAGCCTCATCAACCCGCAGGGCTGCCAGCGCGGCGCGGGCCTGCTCCAGATGGGTGCAGGCGGCCTCCGCGCGCTCAAGGATCTGCTTCTCCCGCTCCAGCGCTCCCTGCTGCTGCAAGACCGCCGCACGGCGCGAAATAGTCAGGAGCGCCTGCCGCGCAGCCTGCTGCTGCTGCTCAGCCTGCTCCCGTCGGGTCCGGCTTGCCTCATAACGCTGCCGGGCCTGTGCGGTCCGCTGGGTCAGGGCTTGCAGGTCATGCTGCATTTCCGCCGACTCACGCCCCAGCCTGCGGTGTGCCGCCTGCCGCTCCCGCCGTCGCTCCTGCTCATCCCGGATGCTGTTCAAGGTCTGAGTGGCTGTCGCAAGGGCGGCTCTGGCGGCCTGTTCTTCCGCGTCCGCAATCCGCAGCGTATCCCGCTGGTGGCGCAACGCCAGAAGCTCGGCCTCATCCTGTGCTTTCCGGTCCGGGTCCTCCTGCTCCCGCAAGGCCCGACGCGCCTGATCAAGCGCGACCAGATCTTCCTCCAGCGCAGCCCGTCGGTTTTCCACTTCCCGCAACGAGGCCTGCGCCTGCGCTTCCTGCTCAAGTGCGTGTTTATATTTGCCGGTTGGCTGCGCACTTTTGGCCGTCTGAAGCAGATAAAGCCGCTCCCGCACCCGGCTGAGCACGGCACTGGCCGCGGCACCACCCGTCGCCTGCTCTACCCCCTGCTCCAGACACCCACGCAGGCTGTCCTGCCCGGTCTGGTTCAGGTCCGGCTGCACAAAGCTTTCCCCCTGCCCCACCAGCAAGGCGCTCCACAGGCCAGCGGCTTCTCCCTTACTGGCTTCTTCCAGCCCCAGCAGGGCGCGCAGAGCCTCTTCCGCCTGATCCCCCTCAAACCGCTCCGGCCCTAAAATAAGCCGGGTAAACGCCTTTGAAAGAAACTGCTTTTCCAGATGGCACTCCATACCCTTCCATGTGAAGGACAGGGCGACATGCGGCGCGCCCCCGCCATAAGGCTGCAAGTCCTTCACGGGCTTTGCTTTGGAACTGGACCGCACCATCAGCACCGCTTTCAGAGCGGTCAGAAGGGTGGATTTCCCGGCCTCATTGGGGGCTGCCAGCACATTCAGCCCCGGCCCCAGCCCGTCCAGACGCACCGGGGAGGCAAAGCGGCGGAATCCTTCAATCTGTACGTCCGTCAGGATCATCCTGCCTGTGCTCCCATATCCTGCCAGAACAGAAACAGCCGTTGCAGAGCATCCGCCGCAAGCTGCCCCTCCGCACCCCCGGCCTCTGACCGGTCCAGCAACTGCTCCGCTGCCGCACGCACGGCCCCACCGGCCCCAAACCGATCAAGATCTTCCGTCCCGGCAGAGAGATGCGGCGCGCCCGTCAGGCGCAGACAGGCCACGGCCCCGCTCAGGCGTTTAAGGATTGTGCTTTCATACAGCGCCATATCCTCCACCGGGAGCAGACCGGACACCGCAGCCCAGACCAGCACCGCCCCGGGATTATCCGGGGCAATGCCACGGATGCGCGCTTCCAGCGCCAGAACATCCTGCCCGGATGTCAGCACCACATCCTCCAGCTTTTTCCAGAGATAGCGCCCGGTTCTGTGGCGGGTGATTTCCGGCTCGGCCCGCGCCCCGCGCAGCGTGACGACCACAGCCTCACCGCCGCCCCCGCCACCGGTTGTAAACCGGTCTGTCTCCGGCGTGCCGGAATAGACGGTCCGGGCATCAATCTGGCAAAACCCATGCCAGTCACCAAGCGCCAGATAGGCAAGCCCGGCCCGCCGGGCGCGGTCCAGCGCCACGGGGTTATGCTCCGCCTCACTCTCTCCCCCAAACCCGACAACCGAGCCGTGGGCCAGACCAATGCGCAAGGCATCCGGCGGGGTTTCGGCCTCATCCATATAGGCCGTCAGGTCCGTCAGCACATGGCGGCGCTTCAGCACGGCAGGCAGCAGCCAGCCATTCTGTGCCGGATCAATCAGAACCGGACCCGGCTCCCGGTGTATCTGCACATTCGCGGGCAGACCGCTCCGGACCAGACGCGCCCAGACTCCTTCAGGCTGATCCGCATCATGATTACCGGGGATCAGATGCCACTGGAGATCCGGAAACTCCCGCATCCGCTCAATGGGCTGATGCAGCGTCCGTTCGGCCGGGGTTTCGTGCTCATACACATCCCCCGCCACCAGCACGTGGGTCACCCCTTCCTGCCGGGCCAGATGGCCAAGCCGCCGGATCACTTCCAGCCGTTCCGCCTGCAACGCGCCAAGCGTATCGTCATCGGCAAAGCGGACTACGCGGCCAATCTGCCAGTCTGAGGTGTGAATAAATTTCATTAAGCCGGTCACAGTGCTGGGAGAACCTGCCTTAATTCAGCACATCCGGCCGGGGTATCATACCCTTGCCCGGCCGCGGAGAATGGCCAGCCGCCATGCTTTTTCCGGGCGGCCGGAGAGTTCCACGCATTTTCTGCAACCCGGCTCAGCGTATAAAATTCCACACATTGAATTATATTTTATTTTAATAGACGTCTTGATTTCAGGAGTCGGTACAGTGTGTGCCGTCCTCTGCACGATCTGGACAGACCTCTTGAGCGGCAAGGACGACGGAAAGGATGAGTCTTAACAGCCCGGCCGCCTCGCCTATCAGCTTCTGGAAGGGTCTTCGTCCCGCGCTCCCTGCCACCATTTTTCCCCCCGGCTGGTTTCTGTTCTGCCTGCGGACATGGCTTTCCGCCGTGCTGGCCCTGAGCACTGCATTCTGGCTGCAACTCTCCTCTCCCGGTTCCGCTGCCGTCACGGTGATGATCCTGGCCCAGCCCCTGCGTGGGCAGGTCCTTTCCAAAGCCGTTTACCGCCTGATGGGCACCATGGTCGGGGCGTTTGTCGCCCTTTTCCTCACGGCCTGCTTCAATCAGGACCGCGCGGTTTTTCTGGGCGGGGTGGGGCTATGGCTGACCCTCTGCACGATTGTTGGCACGCTGGAAAAAGACTTCCGCGCTTACGCCGCCATGCTCTCCGGCTATACCGTAGCCATTGTGGGCATTAGCTGCATTGATAATCCGGGCGCTGTTTTTGATGTCACGGTGAACCGCGTCTCGGCCATTGTGGTCGGGATTGCGGCCACAGCAGCAATCAATGACATTTTCGGCTCCCCGACTGCATGGGAAAAGCTGGCGACCAACCTGCATCGCGTGGCCAACATGGTCAAACATATCAGCCGGGACGCCATAGCGGGGCACGGTATTCCCGACGATATGGCCTGCGCGGGCCTTGCGGGGGAGATTATTGCTCTGACCTCTCAGGTCTCTTTTGCAAAAACCGAACTACCCGATGCCCATGTGCGGCTGGCAGGCGCCCGCTCCGCCATGGTGGCGCTGCTGGAAATGCTCAGTTGCAGCCGCGCGATTGCCACTGTGCTGCGTACAGGCGAAATTTCCGGACCTGTGCTGAACCATATCCGCAGCGCGTTTGGGGATGGCACACCCGTTGTCTCCCCCCGTCAGGCAGTGTGGGATCTGGAAGATCTGGCGCGGGAAGCCCACGCTGAAGAGCTTGACCGAGGCCCCACACTGGACGAGGCTTGGCTGATTGAACGCTCTATGGCGCTCCTCTCCGATGCCCGCTGGGCCGCCGACGGGATTGATGCCTTTGAAAACGGCAAACGCGCCCGCACGCAGGCTCCGGAACTGAAAATCGAACAACATCAGGATGTGATTGCCGCCCTTCTGGCCGGACTGCGGACCCTCACCGGCTTCTCGGTAGCCGCGGGCCTGTGCATTATCTCGGACATTCCCTCAACCTACACCGCCCTCTCGCAGGTCGCGGTGATCCTGACGCTGGCCGCATCGACCTACAACGCGCGCGGCTTTGGCATGGGGGCGCTGATCGGCACCCCGCTGGCCATTATTGTCGCGGCGATCCTGAATTTCCGTATCCTGCCGCATGGTGCGGATATGCCATTTCTGGCGCTCGCCATTATCCCGGTCATTTTTGGCGGATGCCTGCTGCTGATGAACCCGAAAACAGCGACGATCGGCTTTAACGCCGGGGTGTTTTTCTTCGTCATTCTGGGGGTTGCGAATGAGCAGAACTATGAGCCCTCGGCCTTTATTGACCGGAACGTGCTGTATCTGTTCGCCGCAATCGTCATTTTCATCTCGCTGGTGCTGCTGCTGCCGCCCTCCGCCAACCGGCGGCGCTTTCGCGTGGCCATCACCATCGGGCATGATCTGCGGCTCCAGCTTGAAGGCCACGGAGAGCAGGCGGGCTCCGCGCTGATCAGCCGCCATTATGACCGACTGTGCAAAATTTTGGACTGGAACAGCTACCTGCCGGACACAAAATCCAAGGTCCGCGTCTTTAACCGGCTTTCCAGTCTGGATGAACTGAATGTGGAACTGGCCCGCGCCCGCCGCCATCTGCAACGCGCCGCCACCATTCCCGCCATCCGTGCGGATGCCGAGGCCGCGTTCCGCTCCACGGTGATCTATAATATCAATTCCGCCCTGTATCGTATGCGCAAGCAGGCACGGGTCCTGCTGGACCACGCCATCACCCTCCCCCATGGGGAAATGGCAACCGCACTGGCCGCAGTCTCCGGCATGGTCGGCGCGATCCGCCTGCTGGAACATAACCGCTCGGCCCTCCAGCTTTATGACATCCTCCCTGTGCCCGACCAGCAATGGAAGGCGTTCTGAGCATGGAACTGCGCGCTGTTCTGGATATTGATGGCCTTCTGGTCTCGTCTTTTCTGGTCCATGCCGGGCTGGCGATTGTCACCCTGCTGGTGCTGAACCCCATTCTGGCAAAAGTCGGCGCCCGCCGGGTGATCTGGAACCTGCCTCTGGCTGAATTCGGGCTGTTTGTCTGCCTGATCGGCCTTTATACCCTTCTCTTATAAAAGGATTGTCTGACCGTGTTTGAACGCGCCCGCCGCGCCCTGCAATTTGTCACGACGGGGACAATTCTCGCCATTGCCGGGATCGTTGGCCTGATTCTCTGGGATTACTATACCGCAGCCCCCTGGACCCGGAACGGACAGGTGCGCGTGCAGGTGGCCGATATTGCCCCGCGTGTGTCCGGACAGATTATTGCCGTGCGCGTCCGGGACAACCAGTTTGTCCATGCCGGGGATATTCTTTACGAAATTGACCCGTTCGACTTCAAAGTCGCCGTTGCGTCCGCCACCGCCCGCGTGAACGAGCGGCAGGCCGACATGATTTTGAAAGACACGCAAGAAACCCGCCGCAACAAGCTGACGGAAGTCGCGGCCTCCCGCGAGGAAAAACAGGTCTATCAGGCCACGGCGGACATGGCCAAAGCCCAGTATGGGGAGGCCATGGCGGCGCTTTCTCAGGCTAAAATCAATCTGGACCGTACATACGTCCGCAGCACCGTGACAGGGTACGTCACCAACCTGATCATGCGGGTGGGTGACTTTGCAACAGCGGGGCAGCCGAATGTGCGGGTAATTGATGCGTCATCTTACTGGGTGGATGGCTATTTTGAAGAAACCAAAATCCGCTCCATCCATGTGGGGGACCGGGTGCGGATGGATCTGATGGGCTTCCGGGAACCGATGTGGGGGCATGTGATCAGCATCACACGCGGTATTGCAACGCCCAACGCCACACCCTCCACGCAGGGTCTGCCCTCCGTGGACCCGGTTTATACCTGGGTGCGGCTCGCCCAGCGTATTCCGGTGCGCGTGCATATCGACAGTATTCCGCCCGGCACCCAGATTGCGGCAGGCATGACCACAACTGTCACCATCGTCGGCAGCAAGGGGAAACGTGCGCATGACACGCTGGCAGAAACATTCGACCGCCTGCACGATGCCCTGATGGGCGGCACAGGCGGAAACGGTGTCCGGAATTAAGGCATGACCCGAGGCGCAGCCAGCGCCTCACCCAGCACAGACTCCCACAGGGGGGAAAACTGGTCAGACTGGGAATACGGCGCAAAATGGTCCAGATACCCTGCCAGATACGCCCCCTCCTGCCGGACATGCCCGATCAGACTTTGATCCTCCGTCTGACGCACAGCGAGCAGGCACGCCCGACCATGTCTGGCCAGGGTCTGGGATAGCTGTTCAGCATCATCATGCCGGATATTCTCGTTGCATTTATAAACGAAAATGACGGACGGGTCGGCCAGACGCTGCATGAACTTTTCGACAAGGTAGTCAATTTTTTCTTTCTCTGGCCTGTACAACTCGCGCCGTCGCTCTTCACTCTCGCACCACTGGCCATTTTTTGAGAGCATATGCGTATGAAAACAGAATCCATACAAGGTGTCCTGCGTGACATTATCCCAGAACGGAGAGAGATTTTCGAATGCATAAAGCCCTTCAAATCTCTGATTCAGCCCTTTTATCAACGCCTGAGGTGAAGAACGGGCCCATCTTAGCAAGCCGCCATTTTCATCCCCCAGAGCCCGTTTGACGAAGCCGAACTCGCAGTTATCGCCAATATTTTCAAACCGTTCTGTGTTCACTGCGATCTTGTCCGTATAATCTTTTTCCCTGCAAGAACCTCTGTCATACCAAGGCGATTCTATGAAGCAAGCTGCTGGACGCCACCACCGCGTGCTGGCACAAATACCGTTATGTTTACCCGGATAGCTCTCTCTCAGCGTGCCATGCTCATAGCGTTCGCTCTGCTTCTTGCCGGTCTCACCAGCCGTCTGGATGCCGCCACGAGCCTGAATACCCATGCACTGGTGGTCCACACACCCTGCCTGCAAAGCCTGCATCTTCTCAGTAACAGCAAGCAGAGTGAGATAGCCCGTATTGAAGGCACGACACCGCAGGGCATCACCCTTGCCCCCTCCGTAGAGGGCGCAACTACTCTGACCCAGCACACCTGCTCCCACAGCGGAACTCTGACGGTTTCTGTCCGGCCAGACGTGAGTCTGACAATTGACGATGCAGGTACAACAAACATCACGCTGGAGGACCGCACCGGCCCCACGTTTATCCATGCAGGCAGCGGCACGCTGACCTTGGGCAAAACCGGGGAACTGGGGCTCTTCTCTGACTCATCTGGCCCGATCAGCATTTCCACGCTGGCTGAATCCGCCCGCATCCGGTCCGAGCAGAGCGCTCCTGTTACCATCACCACCATCGCGGCCCCGGCTCTGGCCCTGTATCTGGGGGGGAGTGCCAGCTTTACCGCCGGTGCCGGGCACCTCAAGGCGCTGGAAATTACCTCCGCCAGCACAAAAGACGCGGTTTTTCATGGTGTTACGGACGTTGGCATGTTTCATGTTCAGCACAGCGGAGGGATCAGTGTTGACAAAGTCACTGGCGCACTGGCAACGGAACGAGACGGAAGCGGAAAGATTATCAGTGATGCCGCAGCCCCCGCACCCAGCGTCCGGGCTGACAAGGCGAATGTCCTGCCGTGAGGCGCGGCCGGAGACAACCGGATAGCAATCTTTTGGTGCTTCATTTAACGCCATGCTGGCCTCGCCCGCCAGCCAAGCCTGATCCCGGGTAAGGAACACCGCTTTTGTCTATCTGCCGGCTTTTTATCATGCGTCCCGTCGGCACTGTTCTGATGGCTATGGCCTTTGTTCTGGCTGGCGTCTTTGCCTACCGGGCCATGCCGGTGGCCGACCTGCCCAATATTTCCGTGCCCGTTATCTATGTTGTGGCTACGCAGCCGGGTGGCTCCCCGCAGCAGATGGCCAGTTCGCTTACCACACCGCTTGAGCGGCATCTGGGCCAGATTGCGGGTCTGAGCAGCATGCGGTCCGATTCAACGGACACAAGCGCCTTTATCCTGATGTTTTTTGATAACAGCCGGGACATTAACGGCGCCGCGCGTGATGTGGAGGCCGCCTTGCAGGCCGCACGGGCAGATATGCCACACACGCTGCTGATGCCGCCGCAATATTATAAGGCCAACCCGTCTGACAGCCCCATCATGCTGGCAGCCATGACATCCCCCACCCGGTCCCCCACCGCATTGCGGGATCTGGCGGAAACCCGGCTCAAGCCGCTGCTGGCGGGTGTGAAAGGTGTGGGCTGGGTGGAAATGGTCGGCGCGTCCAAACCGGCTGTGCGCGTGGAAATGAACCCCATGATGCTGTATAAATACGGCATCGGGTTCGAAGACGTACGCTCGGCTCTGGCCTCCGCCAACGCCAACACCCCCAAAGGATTTCTGGATTCCGGCGGCCAGCGGCTGACACTGGAAACCAATGATCAGGCCCGCACAGCTAACGAATACCGGGATCTTGTTATCGGCTACCGCAACAACCGCCCCGTGCGGCTGACGGATGTGGCCATTGTGCGTGATGGCCCGCAGGATGAGCGGAAGGCGGCATGGTATAATACGCAGCCCGCCATTATCACCATCATCCGCCCGCAGCCGGGCGCCAACGTCATTGAAGTGACGGACGCCATCCGCGCCCGCGCCGATATTCTGGCCAACGCCCTGCCTGCGGATGTGCAGTTCAAACTGGTGTCTGACCGGTCTGTCTCCATCCGTGGCGCGCTGGAAGATACGCAATATACGCTGATCATTTCCGTGGTGCTGGTGGTGCTGGTGGTTCTGGCGTTTTTACGGAGCTGGCGGTCCACGCTCATTCCGGCCATTACCGTGCCGATCTCGCTGGCCGGGTCCCTTGCGGTCATGCATCTGCTGGGTTTTTCGCTGGATACGCTATCCCTCATGGCGCTCACAATCGCCACCGGCTTTGTGGTGGATGATGCCATTGTGGTGGTGGAAAATATTGCCCGCCACATGGAAGCAGGCATGGGCCGGATGGAAGCAACACTGCTTGGCTCGCGCGAGATTGCCTTTACCATCCTCTCCATCACCATTTCTCTGATTGCGGTCTTTCTGCCGCTCCTGCTGCTGGGCGGCGTTCCGGGCAAGATTTTCTTTGAATTTGCGATGACTCTGACCACCGCCGTCTCTGTCTCGTTCTTCCTGTCCATCTCGCTCACGCCCATGATGTGCGCCTACATGCTGGAAATCCATCATGAGCCGGACCCCAGCGCGCCCCCGCCCCAAAAAGGCCTGCTGACCCGCGCGGCGCATCTGCTGGCAGACGGCACGGACAAAGTGCTGGACCGCCTGATCCGGGGCTATGCACGCTCCCTCAACTGGGCGCTGCGCCACCCCTGGCTGATTTTCTGCTCTCTGCCCGCCAGCTTTTTTGCGACCATCGGCATCCTGATTGTCATGTCCAAAACGGTGCTGCCTGCGGAAGATATTTCTCTGCTGGAAAGCTATCTGAGTTCCGACCAGACCAGTTCCTTCACCGCCATGTCCGCCAAGACAAAAAAAGTCGTGGACGCCATGATGGCGGACCATGACGTGAGCGACGTTCTGGGCTTTGCCGGGGAAGACGCCGCCAACGAATCTCAGGTATTTGCACAGCTTACGGACAAATCTTCACGCAGTTCCACCCCGGAGCAGATTGCCGCCCGCGTGCGTGAGCGGGTGAAGGATATTCCGGGTATGACCGCCAGCATTTCCAACGCCGGGGATATCAATGGCGGCGGCGGACGCCAGCATGAGGGCACGTATCAATATATCTTCCAGAGTGACAATGCGGAGGATATTTACACCTGGGTGCCGCGCATTATGGACGCCCTGCGTAAAAGCAAGGTGCTTGTTGGCGTGACCAGCCATCTGTCTGGCAACGGCACGGCCATGCATGTGCGCATCCAGCGCGATACGGCGGCCCGTTACCTCGTAACGCCGCAGCTTATTGGCAACGCCCTGTATGATGCGTACGGGCAGCGCACCGCATCCGCCATTTCCACCCCGCTCACCACCTATTACGTAGTGATGGAAGTGGAAAAGCAGTTCCGCGAAAATCCGGATATGCTGAAAACGCTCTGGGTCTCCACCGCGGGCGGCACGGCCGCAGGTGCCACGGCCTCCAACACGGTCCGCGTTGTCAAACCGTCGGATACTACGGAATCCCGAGCGGCATCCCTCAGCCAGCAATCCTTCCGCAACGCCATTGCCAACCGTCTGGCGGGCGGCGGAGCCGGAGCGTCCAACGGTTCGGCTGTGTCTTCATCGTCTGAAACAATGGTGCCTCTGCCAACAGTGGCGACGCTGGAAACCGCCCCGACCCCGCTTCAGGTCAGCCACGAAAACGGGTTTATTTCCGGCTCCATCTCGTTTGATCTCGCGCCGGGTAAATCTCTGGGCGATGCATCCAGCGAGATTCAGCGCACCATGGTCAGCCTGCACACCCCACTGGGCCTGCGTGGTGATTTCTCCGGTCAGGCAGGCGACATGCAGAAGGACCTGATTAACGAGTTGCTGGTGTTCATCGCCGCGATTGCGACCATGTATGTCACGCTCGGTATTCTGTATGAGAGCTACATCCAGCCGCTCACCATTCTCTCCACGCTGCCTTCCGCCGCTGTGGGTGCTGTGCTGACGCTGTGGATCTGTCAGGAACCGTTTTCTCTCATCGCCATGATCAGCGTCATTCTGCTGATCGGCATTGTGAAGAAAAACGCCATTCTGATGATCGACTTTGCCCTGCATGTGGAACGTGAGCAGAATCTACCGCCGGAAGAAGCCATTCGCACAGCCTGCCTCACCCGCTTCCGGCCGATCCTCATGACGACGCTCGCCGCCGCCTTTGGTGCGGTGCCGCTGGTGTTTGGCCATGGCTATGGCTCGGAACTGCGCCGTCCGCTGGGCATTGCCGTCATTGGAGGGCTGGCCACCAGCCAGTTGCTCACGCTGTATTCCACCCCGGTTGTGTATCTGTTCATGCACCGGTTTGGCCGCTGGGTGCAGCGCAAAGGGGCCGCTATTGGGGCCAGACTGCGCTTTACCCGCAGCCCGGCTGACGCCACACCGCCGCATACGCCCACCGGAACACCATGACGGTATGCGGGCGGCAGGCACGGCAAGGGTAACTGCGACTGGACCAGCATGAACCGCCTGAAAGCGGAATAGTCATTGCGGCCAAAACTCGTTAAGAAAACAGCGTTTAAGACCCTTTATCTGCAAGGAATGGCTCATCATGACCGATACCACCGTCCCCGACCGTCTGTCCGTGAACCCGACAAGCCCGTATTTTAATGAAGCCCTGCTGGAACGCGGCGTGGGTATTCGCTTTAAGGGTGTCGAGAAAACCAACGTGGAAGAATACTGCATCAGCGAAGGCTGGGTGCGTGTGGCCGTGGGCAAAACCGTTGACCGCAATGGCAACCCGCTGACCATGAAGTTGCAGGGCCCGGTGGAAGCCTGGATTAAAGACTAACCTGCGCTACAAACATGCCTCCCCAATAATTAATGACTTTATTAAATTATTGATGTTTGTGATACTGCTCACAGCAATCTGATGTGAAACAGTCTCAGGGAGAGCATGAATGGCCCAGTCTGAAGCCGGAAAAACCCCGGACCTCCGCTATACAGTCGTCATCGTCGGGGGTGGCGCGGCCGGTATTGCAGTCGCTGCCCGTCTGCTGCACGAACGCCCGACACTGGACGTTGCCGTGATTGACCCGGCCACCACCCACGCGTACCAGCCCGGCTGGACACTGGTGGGGGCCGGCGTCATGACGCTGAAAAGCACGCTGAAGCAGGAAGGCGGGCTGATCCCCGAAGGCTGCACATGGCTGCGGGCCGCCGTCGACTCCTTCCAGCCGGAGGAAAAGCAGGTCACGCTGACAGATGGACGGACTGTGGCGTACAACCGTCTGGTGGTCTGCCCCGGTCTCCAGCTTGACTGGGACAAGATTGAAGGCCTGTCCGAAACGCTGGGCCGCAACGGCGTATGCAGCAACTATTCCAAAGATACCGTGGAATATACCTGGACGTGCATCCAGTCTCTCTCCGGTGGCACGGCCCTGTTCACACAACCGCCCATGCCGATTAAATGTGCGGGCGCGCCACAGAAAATTGCCTATCTGGCCTCTGATTACTGGCGCAAGGAAGGCACGCTGAACCGCACGAATGTTGAGTTCTGCCTCTCCGGGGATGCCCTGTTTGGGGTGGCCTATTATCGCCCGGCCCTCCAGCAGGCCGTCGATTACTACGGCATCAACCTCCAGTATAAACACACGCTGATTGCCGTGAACGGCCCGGAACGCAAAGCCACCTTTGCCGTGACAGGCCCGGATGGCAAAACAGAAAATGTGGTCAAAGATTTTGACATGCTGCACGTCACGCCGCCGCAGAGCGCGCCTGACTTTGTCAAAAAAAGCCCGCTGGCCAATTCTGGCGGCTGGCTGGACGTAGACCCCTCCACCCTGCGCCACACACAGTATGACTCCGTTTTTGGACTGGGGGACGTCATTGGCACCTCCAACGCCAAGACGATGGCCGCTGCCCGTGCACAGACACCGGTTGTAACGGCTAATCTGCTGGCCTCTCTGGATGGCAAACCATTTAGCGGCGTTTATGACGGATATGGCGCCTGCCCTCTGACGGTCGGTTACGGCAAGATTGTGCTGGCGGAATTCCTGTATGGCGGCAAACCCGCCCCCAGCTTCCCCTATGACCAGCGCAAGCCCAGCCGGTTTGCATGGTTCCTGAAAACTACCGTTTTCCCGCGGGTCTATTGGGACATGATGCTCAAAGGGCGGGATATCAGCGTGCCGCATCATCCGGAATGGATCAAACTCTGAGCCTCAGTCTGATCTGAACTTTAAAAACCCTCGCTCCACCGCGAGGGTTTTTTTATGGCTTGCTTACCAAACCATATTCCCACACCGTTTTTATCGGAACTCACACCGTAACGAACCGTTCGTTGTTGAAAGAACAACAACAAGAAAGGGCGTTACCCGTGGAAACCGCTGCACCAGAGGCCTCCTGCCAGCCTGACCCGGAAAATCTGCGTCAGGGCAGGCAGAACGCTTTTCTTTTTGCCGGAGCCGCAGGCCTTGCCGGGCTGATGTTCGGACTGGATACCGGCGTGATTGCCGGTGCCCTGAAGTTTATGGGCGTTGACCTGCATGCAGATGACCGCGCACAGGAATGGATTGTTTCCTCCCTGATGCTGGGGGCCGCAGGCGGCTCCCTTCTCGCGATCCCGGTTTCAAAATATCGGGGCCGCCGGGGCGCCATGTTTTATGCGGGCCTGCTCTTTTTGCTGGGCACCGCTCTCTGCTCCCTCGCCCCGTCCATTGCGGTCATGATTGCAGGCCGTGTTTTTCTGGGTATTGGCGTAGGCTTCGCGTCTTTTTCTGCGCCCCTCTATATTGCAGAAATTACGGAAAAAAGCCGACGCGGCAAGATGATTTCCATTTACCAGCTTGTCATTACAGGCGGCATGTTACTCGCCCTTCTTTCTGACAGCCTACTCTCCTACGGCGGCCACTGGCGCTGGATGCTGGGTATTCTGGCAGTCCCGACCGTCTTTTTTATTCTGGCAACAACACAGGTTCCCTACTCCCCGCGCTGGCTGGCCATGCAGGGCCGCAGGCATGAAGCACATGGCGTTTTACAGAAAGTACGTGGATCCAGACAACGCGCCACGGAAGAACTGAACCGGATTGAACAGAATCTTAAAAAAACCAGCGGTAGTGGGCTGGCTTTGTTAAAATCCTCTCCCGGATTCAGAAAAACATTTATTCTCGGCATTCTGCTCCAGATGTTTCAGCAACTGGCTGGCATCAATATCCTGCTTTATTACGCCCCGCATATTCTGGAGCATCTGCATTTTTCCGCACAGGCGGCTGTCTGGTGCACAACGCTGCTTGGGCTGGCCAACATGGCGGCCACCGGCGTTGCCATTCTGCTGATTGACCGCTGGGGCCGCCGCCCGCTGTTGCTGACAAGCACCCTTATCGCCACCATCAGCCTCACGCTCTTTGGCCTTCTGCTTTACATGCATGCCAGCGGCAGCTTTGTCAGCATTGCCGTCGTGACGCTTCTGGTAATTTTTACTCTTGGTTTTGCCACGGGTGAAGGCCCTATCCCCTGGACCATGTGCACGGAAATCCAGCCTCTTCAGGGCCGTGGTCTGGCCATTGCCTGCTCAACCTTTGCCAACTGGATTACCAACTGGCTGATCAGCAACGTCTTTTTATCCGTCATGAGTGTGATTGGCGATTTTGGAATTTTCTGGACACTGGCTTGCTTTAACGCGGTGTTTTTCCTGATTGGCTATTTTCTGGTGCCTGAAACCAAAGGCTGCTCTCTGGAAGATATTGAGCAAAACGTAAAAGCCAACCTCCCCCTGCGGGATATCGGCCAGCCACGTCCTTCCACAGATGCACGCCCCCAGCAGACCATGCCCCTTGGCATGCAGAAAGGATAACTCATGACTGTTCGTCTTGGTTTTATCGGCACCGGAGACCTGGGGGCCGACCATGTGCGACGTTGCGCAAACATCCTTTCTGGCGCAACCGTTTCCGCACTATACAACCGCACGCAATCAAAAGCGCAAACTGTCGCGGAGCAGTTTGCCCCGGAAGCACTGGTTACGGCCACACCCGAGGAGCTGATTGAAAGTCCGGACGTGGAGGCCATCGTCATTTCCTCAGCAAGCCAGACGCATGAAGACCTTGTGCTGAAAGCTATTGAGGCCGGGAAATATGTATTTTGTGAAAAACCTCTCGCCACAACGGCAGATGGATGTGAGCGCATCCTGCATGCCGAAAATGCTGCCGCAAAACGGCTGGTGCAGGTGGGGTTTATGCGGCCTTACGACGAGGGTTATCAGAACCTGAAATCCCTGCTCACGGATGATGCCGTCGGCCCGGTTCTGATGGCGCATGCTGCGCATCGCAACCCGTTTTCCGGGCCGCATTACACGCGTGAAATGCTGATCAGCGAAACCCTGATTCACGATATCAATACATTCCACTGGCTGCTGGGGGAAAGCTTCAGAACAGTGCAGGTCTTTTACCCACGCCCGACATCCAGAGCCGACGCAGCATTGCGGGACCCTCAGCTTGTTCTTCTGGAGACCAGCAGCGGCGTTCTGATCACGGTCGAAGTTTTTGTAAACTGCCAGTTTGGATACGATGTGCAATGCGCACTGGTTGGTGAAAATGGAGAACTTCGTCTCCCGGAACCAGCGCGTGCGGCGTTACGCAAAAACGGGCAGACATCTATGGCCATCCCCATGGACTGCAAGGAGCGGTTTGCCACAGCGTATGACCGTGAACTTCAGGCGTTTGTGGATGGGGTTGCCGCTGGCAAGCTGACCGGGCCTGATAGCTGGGCTGGCTACGTCGCCTCCGCCACAGCGGATGCCTGCATCCGGGCACAGAAAAGCGGGCAGAAGGAAGCTGTGCAGCTTATCACGCAACCTGAATTTTATCGGAACGATACCGACGTCTGAACGCCGTTTTTTTGAAATACGGTTTGAGGGATGTAGGTCTTTTTCTACGCTCTAAAAAGCCTGATGTTGGAAAAACATGCCGCATAGCAGTGTCTTTCCAACAAACAGGATCGTCTTACACCTGCGGATCTCCCTCTTATTCTGTGTGAATAAGAGGGAGATATCAGCGGTTATCAGGCAGAACGTGCCTGCTCATAGTCCGATGTCTGATCACTGAGCAAATAAGGGCCAGCAGCGCGTAGTGTCAGAGACAGCATGCTGATTTTGCCACGCGCGGAGCGATCCCCTAGTGGCAGGACGGCATTGCCGTTTGTCCAGGCACAGGCCTCTCCCTCTGCCTCATACCAGCCTTTAAGCTTTTTACCCTGAAGATGGGTTGTAATCTCGTATGACTGTCCATCGCACAGCAGATGCACATCGGCCACGGCAACACCCATATATCGCCGATCATCCACAAAGGGACCAATGACATCGGCAGGGCGACTGGCGCGGGAGAGAATACGCACAAAGCGCGTATCAGGCGGCAGTATGAAGTTATAGTTCTG
The DNA here is from genome assembly GCF_018811975.1 of Acetobacter sp. P1H12_c. Lineage (NCBI taxonomy): Bacteria > Pseudomonadati > Pseudomonadota > Alphaproteobacteria > Acetobacterales > Acetobacteraceae > Acetobacter > Acetobacter sp. P1H12_c. Next base: position 37,742 of record NZ_JACRVR010000015.1, read on the forward strand.
CCCGTTCTGCCGGACAGGATAAAGGACAGATCCTGTATCCGTCATCAGATGCAGATCAGGATGATCCGTGGTGCGGGCCTCACTCACCGCTTCAGAACGCCCGGCTACATGTCCTTTCCGGCTTTCCAGAGCACGGTAAAGAGGTTCTACAAAAGACCGCTCAACACACAGGGGTGCCGCAGCCGCGTCCACCCATGTGCCGGATGGTCCACGCAGAGCAACAAGCTTGCCTTCCTGCCGGAAGGACGCCCGGTTTCCTGTATCCAGATAACTTTCTGTCAGCACGCCATCGGCAGAAATAACGGCATGTCTGTCTGTTTCAACATGATAGTAGTCATAAGACCGGATGGTTTTATCGTAAAAAATGCTCTCGCCGTTGACTAACATCCGGACCGGCACAAACTTGTTGTGCAGGAAGAGGCAGTGTTCCGCCGTAATGAGCATGTCTTTGTAAGGCACACCATCAGCAATGGCATTTTTCAGAACACGGACCGGCCAGCCCGCTTCATCATCCGGCATATCCGGGGAAACTGTTGTATGGGCTTTTCCAACCCAGACAACAGGCTGAACGGTCTGTGTGTTGTTTTCCCAGTTGAACACGACAACCTGATCGCCAATCTGAATCTCTTCAACAGAGACATCCCCATTTTCAGTACGGATCATGCTGCCGGGCAGGAAGCAGACGACCGATGATGCCTGCGTCACATAATAATTTCCGCCTGCGGCAACAGTGGGGAAACTTGATGAGCCGCCGGAAAGGACCTGAAGCGTTGTGCCGGACCCGACATAACTGCTTGTAACAGAACCACCTTTATTAACCGTATAGACATCCCCGGCGCCATCACCGTTACTGCCATACAGGAACGTATCAGAAACGGAAGAACCACCTGATGCAATATTCCCGGCATCAGAGACAAGTGTATTGTCAGAAGAGACGCCCCCACTCCGCACATACGTCCAGCCATTGACGTTTACGGACGATTCAAGCGTGCCGCCGGAGGTGATGTAGACGTTATTCGTGCCGCCTGAAATATAGGCGCCAGACGCTACAGCGCCGGAGGCGACTGTCAGGGTTCCTGCTGAAATAATAACAGGTCCGCTATAGTGCGTTGCGCCGGAAATCGGCTTTGCCGTGGCGTCAGCACCGCTTGCGGACTGATAATACGTTTTGCCATCTTCCCCCTTTACAGCAATCCAGCTTCCTCCGCTCAGCACCGTGGCGGACAGATAGCTCGATTGAGGATAAGCCGTGTAATATGCAACAGGTGTTGAAACTGTCGCACCGCTTACGACGTAAAAATTCGTCCCTGAGCCGACCGTTGTATGCCCGTCAACAGACCCGCCGCTATAGATGATATACGTGTCGTTCCCGCCGTCTACCGCAGTCCCCGCCAGAAACGTATCAGACACGGAGGACCCTCCTGCCGCGACATTTCCGGCATCGGAGACAAGTGTATTGTCAGAAGAGACGCCGCCACTGCGGATATATGTCCAGCCGTTGACGTTTACGGACGATTCAAGAGTGCCGCCAGAGACAACATAGATATTGTTCGACCCACCGGAGACAAAGGCGCCAGATGCCGTCGCACCAGATGCGACCGTCAGCGTGCCAGCCGAGATAATGACCGGACCGGTATATTTTGTCGTCCCGGCAATAGCCTGCGCGGTGCCGTCAATGCCCGTGGCGGACTCATAATACGTCTTGCCGTCAGGGTCCTTCACGGCAATCCAGTTTCCGCCTTTCAGAACCGTGGCGCCCGAGGGCGCAACCGGATAGGCGGGAGAAATGGTCGTATCGCCGGGGCCGGTTGCTGGCACACCGTTCCCGACGGTTGAAGTCGGGCTGTCGAGATGCAGCGTGCCGCCATTCTCAACCGTAATGGGCTGTACCGTCGCCCCGGAATTTACATTCAGCGTTGTGCCGGAGCCGACAACGGCGCTCCCCCCGATGTAGCCACCCTTAAAGACTGTATAGACATCCCCGCCGCCCTCTGCGGCTGTGCCCGCCACAAATGTGTCCGACACAGAAGAGCCGCCTGCGGCAACGTACCCAGCATCGGACACAAGCGTATTGTCAGACGAGACACCACCGCTGCGGACATACGTCCAGCCGTTGACGTTTACGGACGATTCAAGGGTTCCGCCAGACACAACATAGACGTTATTCGTGCCGCCGGAGACATAAGCGCCCGATGCGACTGCCCCGGAGGCCACCGTCAGCGTGCCCGCCGAGATGATAACCGGGCCAGTATATTTTGTAGCCCCGGCAATGGCCTGCGCAGCGCTGTCAACGCCCGTGGCGGACTCATAATATGTGTTGCCGTCAGTGTCCTTAACAGCAATCCAGTTACCCCCGCTTAAAACGGTGGCTCCTGCTGGAGGCGAATAAGTAAGACTCATGACGAAATCCCTTTCCCTAACCTCAGACGGATGAGAGCATGTGGAATGAGGTTATGGCCTCCAGTAACGTTCTTTTTTCGTTAACATTTCCCTAAAAACGCCATATTTTGTTGTGAACGGCGTGTCATATCGGTCTGTAACCCCCGGTCTTCTCCGGCTTCCATACTAAATTTTTTTCCTGGCACTGCGGCACACGCAGTCCGGTCAATCGGCTTGCCAGCCGCGACTCTCCGGGGTTTTGCTCTGGTCAGAAGGGGTACTGCCGACCCTCTGCGGATGGCGACTCTCCTCTTCTATTGCGCAGGCCGTACACCAAAAAGCCGCCTCCCGGACGGAAGACGGCTTTTTCAGTGCTTTTAAGCAGTACTCTTATGAAAGACCCTTAACGGGTTCAGGCTTCATCAATGGGGCGTTTGGGCAAAAGTGCCGGAACAAATACCAGCGTGACCAGCAGCGTGCAGCCCAGTGAGAGCAGCAGCAGCCGCCCCATGCTGGCCGTGCCGGGATGATGTGAGAGCGCCAGAGAACCAAAGGCTGTACCAGTTGTCAGGGCGGAAAACAGGACCGCCCGTGCCGTGGGGGACGCCAGAGGGGATTTCACCCCGTCCCGCCAGTTCATGACAAAATAGATGTTGAAGGATACGCCAACACCCAGCAGCAGCGGCAGCGCGATAATGTTGGCGAAGTTCAGGGTTTCCGGCAACACCACAACCAGAATGACCGTCATCAGCGCGGAGAGCATGAGCGGGGCCAGAACTAGCAACATATCCTTCACCCGCCGCAGGGCAAGGAAGAGGATAAGCGCAATCATGATAATGGCCGCTGCCGCTGCCTGCTCAAACGCGCGCACGATAGAGCGGGCGCTTTCCACAATATCCACTGCTGTTCCGGCAATTTCCGGCTCCACCTTTTGCAGCGCCGTGACAAATTTCCGCAGGGCCCCGCTGCTGGACATCACGCCTGTCGGATGCACCTCAACCAGAGCGCGGCCGTCAGGCAGCAGATAGTCATTTGCAATAGACGGTGGAACGTCCTTCAGCGTGACCGGCGTTGCCTGCAACATGGTACGGAGCTGATCAAGCTGGAGCGGCAGGAAACGCACCAGAGCATTATTGGCGGCCAGAACCTGCGCATCCGGCGCGGTGGACAGCTTAACAAGTGCGGCCTGAATCCGCCGCAGCGGGTCCTGCGCGGAAAGCTTGTCCAGCACGCCGCCAAGTGCCGTGGCCGTCGCGGCGGCAGACGCGCGCAGTTCATCCGCACTCGGCGCGGGTTTGGGGTTGGGGACAATCAGAGTGGGCAGCAGAATGGACGCGGCATCCTGAATCAGCGCCAGTTTTTCATCCTGCTTTGTCGGCACAAAAGAGCCGAGCCACAGAACATCATGTACCTGCGGCACGCTGGAAAGGCGTTCAGCCTGCTTCTGCGCATCATCCAGAGACTTCACCAGCAGTTCCGCACTATATGGGGAGGACTGCGGATTGCTCATCAGCAGATGCAGGGCGCGCATCCCTTCAGAATTCGGATTTTTGGTGTGTAGCGGATCACCGTCAAACTGAAGTTTGGGCACCAGCGCAATACCTGCCACAGCCACAAGCCCGAACACGCCCAGCAGCACATGGCGATGATGGCGGATTTTAACATCAACCGGCTTCATAAAGCCGTAGCCCATATCGGGGCAGTCGAGTTTCGGGTGAAAGATTTTCAGCAACGCGGGGAGCAGAGTGGTGGTGGACACAAACGCCACCAGCATGCCGATCCCGGCAATCAGCCCAAGCTGCGCCACCCCCAGAAAGGCAGTGGGCGTAAACGCCAGAAAGCCCGCGGATGTTGCCAGAGCCGCCACCAGAATCTGGTGCCCCGTTTCCTCCCCTGTCTCCCGCAGGGCTTCCAGAATGCCAGCATCCCCGGAATCCGCATGCTGGGCGCGGAAACGCACCGAGAACTGAATGGCAAAATCTACCGCAATCCCTACGAACAGAATGGCGAAGGCGACAGAAATCAGATTAAGCGTGCCAACGGCAACGGCCGCGAAGCCGGTTGTCAGCAGCAGGCCCACAACCAGTGTCACCACAATGGGCAGCACCACGCGCCAGGAGCGCACGGCCAGCGTCAGCCACAGCGTTACCAGCGCCAGAGAGCCAAGCAGACCTGTGACCATCCCTTCGGCCACCGTCGCAAATTCCTCATCATCCAGCTTGACCTGCCCGGTCATGTGGACCTTGACCTGCCCGCTTTTAACAAATTCGAGGGTTTTGATAGCCTGCACCATCGCATCAGACGCGGCACCGCCCGGCTGGAAAGAGCCGTAATCCAGCTTCGGCTTGGTAATCACGAACTGATACCGCCCCGCCAGATCAGACAACTGGCCGCCCAGAAGCTGCTGCCAGGACAAAGGCTGCGGCTGGCCTGCGGCGGCCTTTTCCAGATTGGTGGCAAACCCCGCCAGTGGCGTCTGAAAGCTTTTCAGCCCGTCCGCCTGCCCCTGCTTAATGCCTTCAGAAATAAGAGACATCGCGCCAAACAGCCCGCGGGCTGAGGGGTCCTGCGCCAGCGCTGAAAGGAACGGCTGCGCTGTAATGGTATCATTCAGCACCTGAGAGAGCGGCTGAGGCTCCAGAAACATCAGACCATTGCGGATAAGATATGGGTTGGCGTCCGGCCGTTCCGCAAAGTCAAAATGTGTGTGGTCCGCTGCCAGCTTTTCCGCCAGCACACGGGCGGTCTCCCGCCCTTCCTCCGGCAGATCGGCTTCAATCACCGCCACCAGCAGGTTTTCCTTCTGCGGGAACAGGCGGCCCATTTCATCCGAGCGCTGCTTCCACTCCAGACGGTCGGACAACATCTTGCTGGTGTCCGTTGTGACACCAAGGCATGTCATGCCCGCATACACCGCCCCGCAGGACAGGAGCAGGAACAAGGCCACCACCGCATAGGCATGACGCGCACAGAATGTAATGAAACGACCTATGGGGGCAGAGAGCATGACTGACAATCAGATCCTGAAAAGTTCACGGCACAAGGCCCAAAGCTGCATTCGTTTGGACCAACCCACCGGCCTGACGCAAGGGAGGATATGTAAGATCACGCCTGACGGGCTTACAGACCGGGACGGGAAAGCGGATTTTTGCACCCGGCCTGATGCTGCGCATCCCACCGGTGTTCCAGCCATTGCCAGACCAGCAGAGACGGCAGCCCCCATGCAATTTCCCGCACACGTTTAATAAGAGAAAGGGCAATGGCCAGTGCCGGACTGATGCCAAACAGGCTGCCGATCAGCAGATAGCCACCTTCTGAAACCCCTAAAGCCCCCGGCACGGCGAACCCGACGGATTTGGCGGCCTCGCCCACGCCCTCAATCACAAAGCCGACCGAGAGCGAGCAGTCATACCCCATAAAATGCAGAATAAGGCAGACTTCCACAGCCCCCAGCGCCCACGCCAGAAACTGGAGCCACAGAGCCATAACGGCATTGCGCTTGACCTTGTACAGCCCCAGCACCGCCTGATGCAGCCCACGGATGCCATCCACGCCGCTCCAGCCCAGATGCCCGGCAATTTTGACCAGCAGCACCTCGACAAACGCAACGGCCCCCAGCCACTGGCTGATAAACAGTGCGAGGCCGATTGCCAGCGCGATCAGGGCGCTTTCCAGCAATTCATCCGTAATGGGAGAGCGTTTGACCAGAAACAGCAGCAGACCCAGCCCCATGAAGGTGAACAGGACCTGACTAAGCAGTTCGAGCGTAAGATCGCAGATTGTCGCGGCGGCGGCGTTTCTGGTCCCTAAACCGCGCCGCGCCAGCAGGCGGCTGGACCAGACCTCCCCCCCTACCTGCGCTACGGGAAGCAGGTTGTTGATCCCTTCCCGCACGCAGCGCAGCAGAAAATAGTCCCGCCAGGACAAAGCGGGCGCAAGAGTATTGCCCGCAATGGTGCGCCATGCCTGAGCCGAGAGCGCAACCTGAACCGTATGAAATAGAGTGGCGGCCAGAATACCCCAGCCGCCTGTCATGATAAGAGAGAGAATGGAGCGCGCGCCGAACTGCATCAGCATCCAGACAGTCAGCCCCAGCCCCAGAAGACCTGCGATGACGGTAACCCGCTTCATTCTTCCCCCGCGTTACAAGGCTGCTGACTCCATGATGGCGCCCTTCTGCATCAGACCCTGATCTGACGTAGCAACGCAAGAGACTCCACACAGGCTGCAGCGGCTTCCCGCCCTTTATTGTGCACATCATCGCGAGAACGCACGTTAGCCTGCTCGTCCGTGTAGGTTGTGAGCACACCAAAGGCGATGGGCGTTTCCGTTGCCAGAGAGGCCTGCATCAGCCCGACCGTGGTGCCGAGGCTGATAAACTCAAAATGGGCCGTATCCCCTTTGATCACGCAGCCGAGGCAGATCACGCCCTCGAACTTGCCGCTCTTTGCAAGGGTCTGAGCCAGCAGGGGCATTTCAAACGCACCCGGCGCTGCAAAAATATCGCCCTCGGCCACCGTAATGCCGTGCTCCCCCAGCCATGCCAGAGCGCCATCCCGCAGGCCGCCAGTCACATCCTCATTAAAGCGACTGACGATCAGCGCCAGACGCGGCATGGGCGTGAGGGTGAGGTCCGGGAGGGAGACGGGGTTCCTTGTGCTCATAAACTTATCCTTACAGAAAACTGTGTAAAATCAGACCGTGGCGTCAGCAGGCGCATCGCTCACAGAAAAGTGACTCAGGTTGTGCCCCATGCGTTGCCGCTTGGCATGCAGGTAAGCGCGGTTGTGCGGATTGACCGGGGTTTCCAGAGCGATTCTCTTGCGGACCAGAAACCCACGGGCTTCCAGCGCGCGCACTTTGTCCGGATTGTTTGTGAGCAGATCAAGCTCACCCACGCCCAGATCACGCAGGATTCCGGCCGCTGCCGCCCAGTCCCGCGCATCCGTGGCAAATCCAAGCCGGTGGTTGGCGTCTACCGTGTCCAGCCCGGCATCCTGCAATTCATACGCCCGGATCTTGTTGACAAGGCCAATGCCCCGCCCCTCATGCCCGCGCACATACACCAGCACGCCACTCTCCGCTTTGCCGATGGCCCTGAGGGCCGCATGTAACTGCGTCCCGCAGTCACACCGCAAAGAGCCCAGCGCGTCACCCGTCACACATTCGGAGTGCATCCGCACCAAAGGTACAGCCCCCTGCGCCGCCGGGTTCCCTTTCACCAGAGCGACATGCTCCACGCCACGGGAATCCCGGAACGCATGGATCGCCAGATCTTCCCCGCCATAAGCACTGGGGAGAGAAGCCGTTGCGAGGTCGGCCATGGCTTCTTCTGCCGTGTTGTCGGCCTCCGGTGCTTCCTGCGTCTCCGCCACAACGCCTGCGTTTTCCGCAACTGTCGCAAGCGGCGTCAGGCCGTGGGCGCTGATCCATGTGACTAGTTCCGCAATGGAGATAATGGGCATGTCATGCTGCTGCCCATAAACTTCCAGCGCCGGGCGGCGGGCCATCGTGCCGTCTTCATTCAGAATTTCACAGATAACCGCCGCAGGCCGGAGGCCAGCCAAACGCAGCAGATCAAGAGAGCCTTCCGTATGGCCAATCCGCTCCAGCACCCCTCCGGCGGCGGCCCTCAGCGGGAAAATATGGCCGGGAGTTGCCAGATCCATCGGCTGAGCCGTCTCAGATGCCGCCACCTGAATGGTATGCGCACGGTCGGCTGCGGAAATGCCGGTTGTCACCCCCTCCCGCGCTTCGATGGACACGGTGAAGGCCGTGCCATGCCGCGCGGTATTATCCCGCACCATCATGGGCAGTTGCAGCTTTTCCACCTGTGCGGGGGTAAGCGGCAGGCACACCAGCCCACGCGCGTGGGTGATCATGAAATTCATAGCTTCTGGCGTCATGAATTCCGCCGCCATCACAAGGTCACCCTCGTTCTCACGGTCCTCATCATCCACCATAATCACCATGCTGCCCACGCGCAGAGCCTCCACCGCGCGGCGCAGGGCGTCAGACGGCTGAGCCGCCACTAACGGCATTTTTTTCACCGGTTCTGACATAGAACCTCCACATATTTGGCAATGACATCCACTTCCACATTCACAGCATCACCCGGCGCAATTTTGCCGAGGTTGGTGTGAGTCCATGTGTGCGGGATGATCATGAGAGCGATGCGGAACGCATCATCTTTCACATCACTGAGTTCATTCAGGGTCAGGCTGATGCCATCCAGCGTGATGGAACCTTTTTCCACCATATAGCGCCGCAGGCTGGCAGGGACTTCAAACACCACCCGATGCGCATCGCCAGAGGGGGTGCTTTCAATAAAACGGGCTGTTCCATCCACATGCCCCTGCACAATATGGCCGGACAGCCGGGTGGCGGGGGTTACAGCCCGTTCCAGATTCACAAAATTTCCGGCCCGGAGTGCGCCCAGCGTGGTGCGGTCCAGCGTCTCGCTGCTGACAAAAAACTGCACCCGTCCGGTTTCAGACGGTGCTGTTGCTGTCAGACACACGCCGTTCACGGCAATGCTCTCCCCCTCAGCCACATCCCGCAGGCCGGTTTCCACGTCCAGCATGACGGATTTTGCGCCGGGTTCGACTTTGAGCACAGGGCCGAGTGATTCAATAATTCCGGAAAACATGGTTACTCCTCAGCGCACCGAGCCCACTCCGGAAACAGAGCGAACGGCGTTGTTGCATGACGGGTTGAAACGGAAAAATGGTCCGCGCCCTGCGCGTCCTGACGAATGGTCAGCCAGTCATCCCACATAGTCTGTGCCCGCAGAGCGGCCAGCAGCGTGGGGCCAGCTTCCACCATGGCCCACAGAGCCGGGGTTTCAGCCAGAAGAGCAGGCAGGTTTTGAAGGTCAGGGCAGAACAGCACATCAAAGCGCGTGCGGGCCTGCTCCAGCCACGATGCGGGCACATGGGCCTGCTGGCCGCACACAACCAGTGTTCTGCGGCGCTCCGCATGGTCGGGCACGTGCCGCACCGTGAAAGAGGGGTTATCAACCGCCACTGTTCCGGTGCCGGTAATGACCAGATCGGTCGCACGCCGCAGGGCATGGGCAAACCGGAGCGAGTCTGGGGTGGTGAAGGTTGTCTGTCCGGCGGGTGGCACCATGCTGCCCTGCTGATCCAGCGCCTGTTTCACCGTGATCCACGGCCGCCCCTGCGTCATGCGCATGGCAAATGGAGCCAGCAGCGCACGGCATCGGGCGGCAAGGTCTGCCCCGTTCGGGCTTTCCGCCAGCCAGCGCACAGTAACGCCTGCTTTTGTGAGCGCGGCAGCGCCGCCCCCGGCCACATGGGGGTTAGGGTCCGGGCAGCCAATCCAGACCGTTTTAACCGGAGACTCCAGCAGCGCTTCCGTGCAGGGGCGTGTGCGGCCTGTGTGGTTACAGGGTTCAAGCGTGACAACCGCTGTATGCACCCGGTCAAACACCCCGGCCTGCTTCGCCTGTTCCAGCGCCAGACGTTCCGCATGGAGCTGCCCTGCCCGGTGGTGGGCCGCCACCATCAGCACGCCCCCGGCCTCATCCAGCAGCGTGCAGCCCACCGCCGGGTTGGGCGCCGTCTGGCCTACAAACCGCCATGCGTCTGCAATCGCAGCCTCAAAGGCCCGCGCCACACAGTCCGGCATTATGTCTGAAGGGTTTTGCGTCACACCCTGCACCTATCTGCCCAAAACATCGTACCAGACAGACTCAGGGCAGATAGCAGAGGTCACCCCTTGCGCCTCCGCAGCAGACGCGGAGACCCAAAGGCCTGCACCGTTCTCTCTCATCCGGACTGTAACCGTCGGCTCCGGAATTACACCGGATCTGCTGACCCTGCCGAAGCAGGCGCTCGCGGGCTTATAACGGAAAACCGTTACTTACCGCCGGTAGGGAGTTTCACCCTGCCCTGAGAACGTCACGGCTGCACACAAGACAACCGCGTTTATTATGATGGGGTGAATACGCCCGGCTTGCAAGAGACAATGCGCACAGAGCAGACCAAAAGTCTGCGTGAGGTCTGGCGTATCATCCAGTTTTCAAAAAGCCCATGTGGCATCACAACTGAACCACAGCATGTTGTTAGTGCCATTATTGACGACCGGATGAGAGACCGTGCCTGCCTGATTAAACGGATGCGTGCCATTCAGCGATTTATCCAGACGGATTTCCGGCCGGATGGTCAGAGAACCAAGACCGAGACGCTTATTGATAAATTGCGGCTGGTAAGAAACCCCGACGGTCAGCGCCCCATAAGTCGTGGGAGGCGCCACGTAATAAGGATAAGGCTGGTTGCTGAGGGAGCGTGTGTAGGACGTAAAGCTGGCATATTGCGCGATGATTGCGCCCGTATTGTCCCGGAAAATTTCACCCCGGGCATTGAGCGTCAGCCAGGGATGAATGGCCCACGCCAGATAAGTGGAGACGCCATAGGCATCATCATGAGACAGATCATCGTGCAGATAGACCCCATCGACCGTGACGGTAACGGCCTTGTTCACATGATAGGCCGCCATCAGGTTGCCGTTATACTGCATTTTCCGGTTGGCTTGCGGCCCGGCCCCGGCACTTGTCCAGCCATCTGGTGAGGTCACGGCGCGGCTGTTGTTCCCCTGCGGGCCAAAATGCCCAATGGCATGCACATCCAGCCTGCCGTCCAGAAGATGGTTAAACGTAAAACCAAAATAGCCTTTGGGTTTATTATTGTTTCCCGAGCGCCCGAATGTTGTGGAATTTCCGGCATCAATCCCCACAATCCAGTCCGCATGTTTTGCCAGATGCATGGTGGCGACAATGCCGACGGTTTCAAACGGCACGATATAGTCCGAGGCATAATTGAACGTGTAAAACGGGCGCGCCTGCGCCGGAGTGCCTTCCACCCCCATCAGCCCGTACATCTGCCCCATCTGCACATCAATCCCGTGCCGGAACAACCAGGGCAGATGCACATCCAGATGCGCCTGCGTGGGCGCCCACTGATACAGGCTGTTCAGTGAGCCGGACCCCATGCCAATGGTCGGGTCAAACCGGGCATCCGAGCCGTACATGGCTTCCAGCACAAAGCCGATGCCATACCCGCCCCCCACACTGGTGACGGGATGCGAGAGAGACCCCATAATCTGGTTGAGCGAGACGGTATTGGCGCGGTCCGTATAGAACTGGCCAAAGTTTCTGCCAGAACGGGTCCACGGGTTGCCTGCAATCCCGGCCTCAATACTCAGATGCCCCTCAAGCCCGTCCCAGTATGACAGTTTATGGCCGGGCTTTGGGCGGAACAGATTCCCCACATGCAGTTTAGGCATATCCTCCTGCACGCCCGCAGCGGGTGCAATTTCTGGCAAGGCCGCGGGCGGCGGCACGGCGGGTTTTTGCGCGGCCAGCGGCTGGGAGACCGGCTTTTGCACGCTGCCCGGCTGCACCCGCTTTTTGGGCACGGAGGCCCGCACCCGTGCCGGATGCCCGGTTGAGTCTGCATGGGAGAGCGGAGACATTACAGCACAGCCCATCAGCAGCAAAGACACCAAAGAAACCCGTCTGAGTGTGGTGTGCGTTACCATCTGCCTGCGTCCGCTCCTGAAAATACCCGGCTCACAAAACATGATCTGATCACATTCTTAAACCGGCTGTTTTCTGGACAGAGCCATGAACAGAACAGACAGCACGACCATAAAGCCCAGATAAAGGCAGAAAATTGTGCCGTTGCAGGCAATGACGGCCACCAGCGCGATCAGCGCCCCCACCAGCGCAACAGCGGGCAGAACAGGGTAAAACGGCGCACGGTAAGAGCGGTGCAGGTCAGGCTCCGTGCGGCGCAGGCGGAACAGGCTGATCATGCTCAGCACATACATGGTCAGCGCCCCGAAGACCGACATCGTGACCAGCGTCGCGGTGAGCGACTGCCCGTTGATGGAAATGACATCATCCGAGAAAATGGCCGCGATGCCGATGACCCCTCCGGCAATGGTTGCCATATACGGTGTCTGAAACCGGGGGTGCAGCCGCCCCAGCACCTTCGGCAGGAAGCCCGCACGGGCCAGCGCAAAAATCTGCCGTGCATAGCCCATGATAATCCCGTGCAGGGACGCTACCAGCCCGAACAGCCCCAGCCAGACCAGCATGTGCAGCCAGCCACTATGGCTGCCCACCACCTGCTTCATGGCCTGCGGCAGAGGGTCATTCAGGTTAGCCAGAGTCCGCCAGTCCCCCACCCCCCCGGCAAACAGCATGACACCAAAAGCCAGAGAAACGAGGGTCAGCACCCCGGCAATATAGGCCACCGGAATAGCGCGTCTGGGGTCTTTTGCTTCCTCAGCCGCCATGGCCACGCCTTCAATGGCCAGAAAGAACCAGATTGCAAACGGGATTGCAGCAAAAATGCCTCCCATGGCTTCCCAGCCAAAATGGGGCGCAACACCCCAACCGTTCTGGGTAAAATTCTGCCATGAAAAGGCCGGAGCCACGACGCCCATAAACACAAGCAGTTCGATAATGGCTGCTATGGTAATAAAAAGTTCAAAGGTTGCTGCAATATGCACGCCAACAATGTTCAGCGTCATGAACACCAGATACGCGCCACAGGCAGCCACCTTGGGTGAAAGTCCGGGAAACTGCACGTTCAGATAAGCCCCGATGGCCAGAGCAATGGCGGGAGGTGCAAAAATGAATTCCACCAGTGTCGCCAGCCCTACAATCAGGCCGCCCCAGCGGCCCAGAGCGCGCGAGCTATAGGTAAACGGGCCGCCAGCCTGCGGAATGGCGCAGGTCAGTTCCGTAAAACTGAAGATAAAAGCCGTATAAATCACCGCCACAAAAACAGTAGCGACCAGAAAACCGAGCGTGCCCGCTGTGGCCCACCCGTAACTCCAGCCAAAATATTCGCCAGAAATCACCAGCCCGACGGCAATGCCCCACAGATGGAACGCCCCCAGTGTTTTATGCAGATGGGTGGGGTTCTGGCTCATACGTGCTGGTCCTTTACTATGGCAGGAAGGGGGCTTTCAGGAAGTGTGTCAGAAGAGGTGCTGTCCGGTGCGGCATCTTTCAGGCCAACACCTGTCAGCTGCATCCGCATGGCTTCCTTCATCAGCCATGCCAGTTTGCCGGCGGCTCCCGAGGTCGGCAGCCCGTGCGGGTGAATATTGGAAAGGCAGTTCCGGGCGGAATCCGGGCACCCCACATAGGGCGCATATGTCAGATAAACGCCCATGCTGTCGGCCACACTCAGGCCGGGGCGCTCACCAATCATCATCACAACCATGCGGGCGCCAAGGGCCGAGGCAATTTCATCCCCCAGAGCCACACGCCCCTGCGTGGCAATGACCAGCGGCGCAATCCGCCAGTCTTTCAGCCGTGGCAGCATCGCCCGGAACAAAGGAATAGCGCCCTTCTGCGTTGCCACGGAAGACAGGCCATCTGCTGCGACAAACACAACATCCCATTCGCCTTTTTGTAAAAACGACAGACTTTCCGGGGCCAGCCTGCGGCCCAGATCGGGCCTGCGCAGATATGTCGGACGGTCATCCGCACGGCTGCGGACACACAGGCAGGGCATACCGTTCATCTGCGCCAGCATGGCCTGCACATCCAGCGGTGTGTGCACAGCATCCCGCGCCTGCGCATGGGCGGCCTGAAACGTCAAAACATCGGAAGTGCGTTGCGCATTCCCGCTTCGGCCCAGACCAATCCGCGCCCGCGTGAGAGCGCGCAGATCCTGCCAGACATCCGGTCTGGTCTCTGTATTCTCAGAAGGAAAAACAGGTTTTTTTGTCATGATGTCAGACCACAAGCTGCGCAAGGCGCGTCTGGTGCGGGGCAAGTTCCAGCATGCGGCCGGACTGTGGCTCAAACAGGCCCATCTGTTCCAGCCACGCTGCAAATTCGGGCGCAGGCCGCAAGTTAAGCATGCTGCGCAGGGTCAGGATATCGTGAAAAGACAGGCTCTGGTAATTCAGCATGATATCATCCGCACCGGGCACGCCAATCAGGAAGGTAATTCCCGCAGCCCCCAGCAGCACCATCAGATTGTCCATATCATCCTGATCGGCCTCGGCATGGTTGGTGTAACAGGCATCACACCCCATCGGCACACCCAGCAGCTTGGCACAGAAATGGTCTTCCAGCCCGGCACGGATAATCTGTTTGCCATCATACAGATATTCCGGGCCGATAAAGCCAACGACTGTATTCACCAGTAAGGGCCGGAACGCACGGGCCACGGCATAAGCGCGTGTTTCCACTGTCTGCTGGTCCAGCCCGTGATGCGCCTCTGCAGAAAGGGCCGCCCCCTGCCCGGTCTCAAAATACATCACGTTGTCGCCTACCGTGCCGCGTTTGAGCGAGAGAGCAGCCTCATGCGCCTCCTTTAAAATCTCCAGCGTGACGCCAAAGCCTTCATTGGCTTTCTGCGTGCCTGCAATGGACTGAAACACCAGATCCACCGCACCGCCCTTGTTCATGATCTCAAGCGTGTTGGTCACATGTGTCAGCACGCAGGTCTGCGTTGGAATATCATAGCGGCGGCGGGCATGATCCAGCATGTCCAGCAGGGCCAGACCGTTCGCGACACTGTCGGTCGCAGGGTTGATACCAATGACGGCATCTCCCATACCATAGAGCAGACCATCCAGCGTGGAGGCGGCAATCCCCTTGAGATCATCCGTGGGGTGGTTCGGTTGCAGGCGCGACGCCAGACAGCCTTCCAGCCCGATTGTGTTACGGAAGCGCGTGACCACACGCATTTTGCGCGCCGCACTCATCAGATCCTGATTGCGCATAATCTTGCTGACTGCTGCCGCCATTTCCGGCGTAAAGCCGGGTGCCGCAGCGCGTAATGCCGCGGTCGTCGCATCATCAGACAACAGCCAGTTCCGCAGGTCTCCTACCGTCATGGACGCAAACGGGGCAAAGGCCGCCTTGTCGTGCGTATCCATAATCAGACGGGTGACATCATCAGCCTCATAAGGGATCAGGTCTGTGCGGACAAAAAGATCAAGCGGCACATCCGCGAGCGCGTGCCGGGCCGCGATACGCTGCCTGTCTGATGTTGCGGCGAGCCCGGCCAGCTCATCGCCTGACCGCGCGGGAGAGGCGATCGCCATGAGTGTCTTCAGATCGTCAAACACATAGTGTTCACCGCCAAGACTATACTGAAACCCCATATCGGCATACCTCCCGATCCCGTTCGGCACTCTGCCCGGCCTTTTTTACAAGATCCGGCGTCCTGCCCGACTGGTTTTATTTTCGTTCGATACTGAAATGATAGCTGAGCTGCGCGCGTACTGACTTGACCGATTCCAACAAACTTTTGACACTTTACAACGTTCAGAATGATAAACACCGCACTCCGCTTTGTTGAGGATATGATGCACCACCCTTCCGGCACAGGAGAAAATGCCAGCGTTCTCGCTGCGGCCGCATGTGGCGTGGAACGTTTCATGCAGGACCGTGGCGGGGATATAGACCGCATTGCCGGGCGCGCGGGCCTGTCTACCCGCCAGTTTTCCCTGCCGACCGATACCTTGGACCTCGGGGCGTATTGTCGCCTGTTTCATGAAGCAGCGGCCGAGACACAGGATGGCAATATCGGCCTGTGGTTCGGCCAGCAGTTTGATCCACGCCATCTGGGGCTGATCGGCTATGTTGCCCTGCTCTCCCCTACCGTCTCTGATGCGCTGCAAAATCTCGCCGCGCACTTCATGTATCATCAGGCCCGGACGGAAACCCGTTTTGTGCAGCACGGAGACCTGCTCCGGCTGGAATATGCCATCCGGGACCCGTCCATTCTGACCCGCCGCCATGATGCGGAACTGACCATGGGCATGTTCTGCAACATTCTGCGTCACGCGCTGGGCCCGGACTGGGTGCCGGAAGAGGTGCAGTTTGAACATCCTCAGCCCGAACAGGCGGAAGAGCACCGGCGGGCTTTTCAGGCAGAGATCCGCTTCCAGTGCCCGACCAATGCGCTGGTCTTCCGTAAAACCGGCATGGACCACGCGATGCCGGACTCAAACAGCGGCATGCTAGACGTGATCCGCTCCTCCCTGATCTCCCTTGCCCGTAGCAGGCCCGATCTGGCGGCCCCGGACCTGCCCCTTAAAGAACAGGTTGTGCGGCATATCCGCGCTGCTCTTGAAGGAGGCCATAGTGAACTCCCGGACATCGCCACACGGATGAATCTGCCGCACTGGACCCTGCAACGCAGACTCGCACAGCGTAATCTGTCCTATTCCGTTTTGCTGGAAGAAACCCGGTATGCGGAAGCGCTGCGCTATCTGGCCATGCCAGCGTATGACATCAGCGCCATTGCCCGCACGCTGGCCTATACGGAAACCAGCGCCTTCAGCCGGGCTTTCCGGAAATGGAGCGGCCTCTCACCCCGCGCATGGCGGCAACAGAACATTCCCGCGTTTTCCGCCTGACCAGATGCCATCTCACTCCCTCAGTTGGAGATGACATCTCCAGAACAGTTCTTATCGCACCCTGACTCTGATGGCATGGTGGTTTGACCAGTGACAAACAGGCCGCCAGCGCGGCCCCTCCTGCATAAAGGGTCAAAAAGCATGTCTGACGTTTTTGTTGTCTACCATTCCGGCTATGGTCACACCCGCAAAGTTGCTGAACATGTGGCGCAGGGTGCGAATGCAACGCTGATTGCCATTGATGAAAACGGCAACCTCCCCGAAGAGGCATGGGACAAGCTGAGCACCGCCAAAGCCATTATTTTCGGCGCACCGACCTACATGGGCAATGCAAGCTGGCAGTTTAAGAAATTTGCCGATGCAACCTCAAAAGTCTGGTTTACCCGTGGATGGGAAAACAAGATTTTCGGAGGCTTTACCAACAGCGCCAGCCTGAACGGTGATAAAGCCGTCACGCTGGAATGGCTGAACACGCTGGCCTCCCAGCATGGTGGCATCTGGGTCAGCCTTGGCCTGCCGCCCGCAAACACCAAGGCCGCCAAACGCACGGACATCAACAACCTCGGCGGCTCTGTCGGCCTGCTGGTGCAAAGCCCGGCTGACGCCAGCACGGATGAAATCCCGCAGGGCGATCTGGATACTGCCATCCTGTATGGCAAGCGCGTTGCAGAGGTTGCCTCACGCTTTTCCGCCGCCTGATACAGACTATTTTACGGCTGTAAACCGTCCGGGGCTGCCATGCGCAGCCTCGGATTTTTTATGGCTTATTTGCACATATTTTTATCACACGCTCTGAGCACGGATCATGCTATAAATTCATCCGCACTCGAAATGTTGTGAAAGCAAAAATGAAAAAGGGTTCTCTGCTCGGCATTGCTGCCGGAGCACTTCTGGTCATTCTGGGTCTCTTCGGTATTCTTAGCCGCCACACGCACTCTGCGTCTTCAGACCCGGCACAGCCTGACCCCTGCGAGTCGTCTCCCGATAAACGCCCGGACACCTGTTCTTCTCACGGCCATTCTTCAGGCACAACGGCTTATACCTCGTCCAACTGGATGAACAGACGCGCATCCGGCCATGATAGTGGTGAGGCAGAAGCCGAGTCCGCAGGCCATGCAGGCTTTGGCGAGGGGGCCGCAGGCCACGCGGGCGGAGGCGGCGAGTAAGGCTGCTCAATGCCGCACATTCGCCGTGTGCCTGCCACTGCCAGACAGGACTGGAAAACGCAGGCTGACCAGATCGGATACGGCTATTACCGCAATGAGGATGGCTCCGAAGCGTGGCGGGAGAGCGTCCGCTATGAGCTTGATCACTCTGCCCTCACCCTGATTCGCCACACGGCTCAAACCCTGCATCAGATGTGCCTCAGTCTGGTGGAGGACATTATCCGGCAACCGGACGGGCTGGACACGTTCCATATTCCGCGCAGCACGCAGGATGTTGTGCGCGACTCATGGCGCAGACAGGACCCGTTTCTGATCGGCCGGTTTGATCTGGCATGGTGTGGCGGCCAGCCCAGACTGATTGAATATAATGCGGACACCCCGGCCACCTTACCAGAAAGCACGCGCATGCAGACACTCTGGCACCAGCACTGTGGCCAGCCGCATGACCACGCGCCACTTGAGGCAGAACGTCTGGTGGCTCACCTCACCACCTTGCGGCAGGCGGGGCGTATCAGCCCCACCATCCACATCGTGCCCTACCCTGATAATCTTGAGGACGCGACACACGCCCTTTATTACAGCCAGTGGGCGCAGCAGGCCGGGCTGACCGCTGTGGTCTGTGACCTGAAAGATCTGGAAGTCAGCACGGGCGGAGAACTCCTTTATCAGGGCCGGATTATCCGCACCATGCTGCGGATGTATCCGTGGGAACTCATGTTTCGTGATCCGGGCGCACGGCACCTGCACACCTGCCACTGCACGTTTCTCAACCCGCCATGGACGGCCCTGCTCTCCAACAAAGCGCTGCTTCCCGCCCTGTGGGAACGCCACCCCGGCCACCCCAACCTAATGGCGGCCGGGTACAGCCCGCAGGACGTCACCCGCAACAGTTCGGCGGCATATGTGGAAAAACCCATTCATGCCCGTGGCGGTGAAAATGTCCGGATGATGCGGGGCATAAAAACCCTCTATGCCGAGGCAGGCACCTACAACGCCTATCCTAAAATCTATCAGGACTTTGCGGACCACCGGATTAACGGCGTAACAGCCTCCATCGGCGCGTGGATGATTGGAGACAAGTTTTCAGGCCTGACCATGCGGGAAAGTGCCACGCCGGTTGTAAGCCACACATCCGCCATTGTGCCGCATATCGTTTATAAAAAACGGAAATTCTCTTACTATTTAGAGAAACTCCTCCGGCCATCTCCCCGCACAGTAAGCAGCAGATAGTTTTATCCCTGTGACAGCCTGAGCCAGATCGCGATATATTCCATTATTTTATAAATAATTCTGAGATTTCCTGCCGTTCTTTTGAATGGCAGATGCGCAGTCCTGCTGCGGGCAACAATGATTGACCCGACCTTCCAAAGCGTGGGAAAGACTTGCGAAGAACGACGATCCCACTGAACAGACCAGCAAGCCAGGGCAGACACTGATGACCGCAGGAAAGAAAGCAACCCTAATCATTCTGCTCGCTTTTGCGCTGTCCGGATGCAAAAATTTCTATCACAGCAGTTGCCCCGGCTTCTCCGGTGAAAACCCGGAAGCACGTGACGGCATCAAGTCCGTGATCCAGACCTGCAACTAGGCTTTATTAGTATTAGTCGGGGCATGGCGGAGAGGGAGGGATTCGAACCCTCGGAACTATTGCTAGCTCAACGGTTTTCGAGACCGCCCCGTTCGACCGCTCCGGCACCTCTCCGTTGGCCCGGCTTATAAGCAGGGATTTTCCGGCGTGCAAGCAGAGATCCGGGACATGTGCAAGTTCTTGTTGACGAGCACGGGACTCTCCCCGTAAAAAGCCGCACCACTCCACAAAGATGGAGCCATGCCGCCAGTGCGGCCAAGGAACAAAAAGCGACCAGACCCTTCGCCTGCGCCTGTGCCGCGGATGGTCAAGAGATCGGAAAGAGAGACAGGTTTTATGTTCGCAGTTATCCGCACCGGCGGCAAGCAGTATCGGGTTGAGCCCAACATGGTGCTCAAGGTTGAAAAGCTGGAAACCGAAGCTGGCGCCACCATCACCTTTGATGAAGTTCTTGCCGTAGGTGGCGAAGGCTCCGTGACCATTGGCGCCCCCACAGTTGCTGGCGCAAAGGTGACGGCAACCGTCATCGCTCAGGACCGCCTCAAGAAGGTCATCATCTTCAAGAAGCGCCGCCGGCAGAACAGCCGCCGCAAGAATGGCCACCGCCAGCCGGTTACCGTTCTGCGCATTCAAGAGATTAACGCCGCCTGAGCCCCTTAAGGGTTCGGCTGGTTAGACCAAGGAGGACTTAGGTCATGGCACAAAAAAAAGCAGGCGGTTCATCCCGCAACGGGCGCGACAGCGCCGGACGCCGTCTTGGCGTTAAAAAATTCGGTGGCGAACAGGTTATCGCTGGCAACATCATCATCCGCCAGCGCGGCACGAAGATGAAGCCGGGCGCTAACGTTGGTGTTGGTCGTGACCACACCATCTTCGCTCTGGTTGACGGCAGCGTTCGCTTTGAGCGTCGCGCCGAAGGCCGCGTCCACGTTTCCGTGGATGCGCTGCCGGCCGCTGCTGAATAAGTTTTCAGCACGCTCCACCACGCGTTTTTCCCGTGGCCGGAATGGCAAGGGGCCGGTCCTCACGGATCGGCCCCTTTTCATATTCAGGCGTTGAAAGTATCCCATGAAGTTTCTTGATCAGGCCAAAATCTACGTCCGCTCAGGCGATGGCGGAGATGGTGTCACCGCGTTCCGCCGGGAAAAATATATTGAATTCGGCGGCCCGGATGGCGGCAATGGCGGTCGTGGCGGCGATATTGTGTTTGAAGCCGTTCCCAACCTGAATACGCTGATCGACTTCCGGTACACCCAGCATTTCCGCGCCCGCAAAGGTGGTAACGGGGCTGGCTCTGACCGTACGGGGGCTGCGGCACAGAACGTGGTGATCAAAGTACCCATTGGCACGCAGATTTTTGACGACGATAAAGAAACCCTGCTGGCTGATCTGGATGAAGCCGGCAAAAGCATCACCCTCTGCCGGGGTGGTGATGGCGGCTTTGGGAACGCAAACTTCAAAAGCAGCACCAACCGCGCGCCGCGCCGGTCTGACAAAGGCTGGCCGGGTGAAGAACGCTGGGTCTGGCTGCGCCTGAAGCTGATTGCCGATGTCGGGCTGGTCGGCCTGCCCAATGCCGGAAAATCCACCTTCCTGTCTGTTGTATCCGCAGCACGGCCGAAAATTGCGGATTATCCCTTCACCACCCTGCACCCCCAGCTGGGCGTTGTGCGCCTGTCCATGACAGAAGAATTTGTGGTGGCGGATATTCCGGGCCTGATTGAAGGCGCGCATGAGGGCACAGGGCTGGGAGACCGCTTTCTGGGCCATGTGGAACGCTGCGCCGTTCTGCTGCACCTGATTGACGGGGCGGCGGGCGACGTTGTGGAGACCTGGCGCACCATCCGGCATGAACTGGCGGCCTATGGTGGCGGTCTGGCCGACAAGCCGGAAATTATCGCCCTGAACAAAAATGATGCCATGACCCCGCGGGAGGCTTCGGCCCGCAAACGCGCACTGGAAAAAGCCAGTGGTGCCCCGGTTATGCTGATCTCCGCCGCAACGCGGCAGGGCGTGCCGGAACTGCTTCGCGCCATTCAGACGCAGGTTACGGCCATCCGCAAGGATGAAGAAGACCCCGCATAACCCTGCACGCTCCCCCGGGAGCCCGTGACAGACTACTGGACGATTTCCATGACCGGACGCCCCGCCAGCCCCTCCCTTTCTTCAGCCCGCAGGCTTGTCATCAAGATAGGCAGCGCGCTGGTGGTCGATCCGGAAAGAGCCGCCCCACGGCAGGCATGGCTGGCCAGTGTTGCGGAAGATATCGCGCTACTCCGGCGTCATGGCACGGATGTCACCGTCGTCTCCTCCGGCGCGATTGCGCTGGCCCGCCACACGCTGGGGCTGACCCATGGCGCGCTCCGCCTGCCGGAAAAGCAGGCCGCGGCGGCTGTCGGGCAGATCAGTCTGGCGCAGGCCTGGAGTCAGGCGCTCTCCACACAGGGTCTGACAGCCGCGCAGCTTCTGCTGACCCCGGATGATACGGAAGACCGCAAGCGGTACCTCAACGCCCGCGCCACGCTGGATACGCTGCTGGGGCTGGGCTGCGTGCCGGTGATCAATGAGAACGACACCATTGCCACAACGGAAATCCGGTTTGGGGACAATGACCGCCTGGCAGCCCGCGTCGCCCAGATGACGGGGGCTGATCAGCTTGTTCTGCTATCCGATATTGATGGCTTATATACAGCCGACCCCCGCACAAATCCGGATGCCAGACATCTGCCGGTGATTGAAGCCATGACGCCGGAGATTGAGGCCATGGGGGGTGAACCGCCTCCGGGCTATTCGTCCGGCGGGATGCGCACCAAACTTCTGGCCGCCGGGATTGCCACCCGCTCCGGCTGCGCTATGGCCATTGCCCTTGGCAAACAGAACCACCCTCTGCGCGCCCTGCTGGACGGCGCACGTTGCTCATGGTTCCTGCCACAAACCTGCGCGCAGACGGCCCGCAAACAATGGATTGCCGGAAGCCTGACCCCCGCGGGTGAAATTATGATTGATAACGGCGCGGCAGATGCCCTGCGTCATGGAGGCTCCCTGCTGCCAGCCGGTGTGCTGGGCGTCAAAGGGGACTTCACGCAGGGGGATCTGGTGGTTGTAACGGATAACGGCGGCCGCGTTCTGGCACGGGGCCTGTCCGCTTACGATGCCGATGATGCCCGCCTCATTGCCGGGCATCGTTCATCAGAACTCGCGGAAATTCTGGGATGGCAGGGGCGCGACGAGATTATCCACCGGGATGATCTGGTCGTCGTCTAAAAGACGTGCGTCTCAGGGGAGGAGCGTGCTCTCCTCCGCGCCTCAGAAATCCGCAGGTCTGCGGGAGGGAAAGTTGAGCACAGGCTCAGCACGCCCGTTTGTTTCATCATAAGAGCGGTTGACCCGTGGCTCAGCAGCCTGTTCCGCCGGACGCAGAAAATCCGGACGATACGGCGGCTGATCAGCATCTGGCGCGCGGTAGCGGCGCATGGCGTCGGCCAGAGGCTCCTGCCTGCCGGAGGCGTCTTTCTGCGATTCATGCCAGGGCATGACGCGCCGCCCGGACGCCTCACGCGGTTCCGGCTCCAGATTGGGCGCAGGCGGCGCATCGCGGCGCGGCTCATACGCATCAGAAACTTTTGGGGTCCGCAGCGGCGTCAGCACCGGTGCTGAAAGAATGGGTGAGGGCCTGACAGGCTCGGGCGGGTAGATTTCCTCCACCTGCACCCCTTCTGGCACCCCTGCCGACATGGGCGGGCGGTTCTGCGCTGTCTCCTGCGCGGGCCGGGCCCCATTCCCCTGCCACGTCCCTTGCGCTGCCCCCTGCCCTGCGGCCAGACGCATGGCCATAGCCCGCAGTTCGGCCTGCATTTCCCGCGTTTGCAGCTCCAGCTCCATCAGACGGCCTTTTACGCCAAAGACGGCAAACGGCATCATCAGAAACGCGAGCCCGAAGACGATAACAAGCGCTATCACCAAAAGCTGCGCCCAGAGCGGCATCCAGTCTGGAAAAACCACAGACATCATTTTTACAGACCCCACACGGCAGGAACCCACACCGCGCCAGCCTGCTCCACGAAAAAAGGAGCTTACTGCCCGGTATGGGGTTAATTAAATTTCCAGGATTACATTCCCAGCGCGCGACGATAGATATCCAGCAGGGTTTCCTGCTCTTCCACTTCACTCGGCTCCTGCTTGCGCAGACGGATGATCTGCCGGATGACTTTAACATCAAACCCGGCGGACTTGGCTTCCGTGAAGATATCCTTGATATCGCCAGCAAGGGCCTTGCGCTCTTCTTCCAGACGCTCGACCCGTTCGATGATGCTTCTCAGCCGGTCAGCGGCAATGCCACCCACGGCTGCATCGTCACCACCGGAAAATCCTTCGGTATCCATGCTCCAGTTCCCCCGTTTCCAGTCCGTGTTCAGGGCCTGAGTGCGGCAGGCCTTCCGCCCGCCACGCCCGAACACCAAAGGCGCGGGCTTATCGCGAGCCGCCCGCGCGGTCAATTACCTTGACAGCCAGAAGCCTTATGGACAAACCCTCTGCCACAACGCTTTCCCGACTACCCCGTTCTTGGCTGCACACTCACGGGGAAGAAAGTCTTTGTTTGGGGCTTTTCGAAGGCACCCACACTCCTGCGAAAGTACTATGGCTATGGCGCACATCAACCGGATTGATCCTTTCGATTTTATTATCTTCGGCGCCACCGGCGATCTGACAATGCGCAAGCTGCTGCCTGCGTTTTTACAGCGGTTTCATGCGCAGGAATTTCAGGATGATGCCCGCATCATCTGCATTGCGCGTTCCGCCCACTCCCCTGACCAGTACCGTGAACAGGTGCGGACTGCCTTAAAGGAATTTGCGCCCGCCGCTGCACGGGACGCGGAAACGCTGAACAGCTTTCTGGGGCTGATACAGTATGTCGCGCTGGACGCCACTCAGGAGGGCAGCGACTGGAGCGGGCTGGAAGGCATCCTGTCCGACCCGCAGCGCACGCGAGTCTTTTATCTGGCAACCAGCCCGGCCCTGTATGCGCCGCTGTGTGCAGCGCTTGCCGGGCATAGCCTGATTACCCCCATCACCCGCGTTGTGCTGGAAAAACCCATCGGGGTTAATCTGGAAACCGCGACGGAAATCAATGACGGCGTGGGCCGGTTCTTCCCCGAAGAGTCGATCTACCGGATTGACCATTATCTGGGGAAAGAGGGCGTCCAGAACATTCTGGCCCTGCGGTTTGCCAACCCGGCACTGGAAAAACTCTGGTCCTCCGATGCGATTGCGCATGTGCAGATTACTGCCGCTGAGACCGTCGGCGTGGGCAAGCGTGGCCCCTATTATGACGAATCCGGCGCACTGCGGGATATGGTGCAGAACCACCTGTTGCAGGTGCTGTGCATGGTGGCGATGGACGCCCCGGCCTCCCTTCAGGCGGATGATCTGCGGAACGAAAAACTGAAGGTGCTCAACGCCCTGCGCCCCATGACGCCAGATATGGTGCGGCACAACGTCATTCGTGGGCAGTATACCGCTGGCCGTATTGATGGGCAGGACGTGCCGGGTTACGCCGAGGATCTGGCGCAGGACCGCGCCAGCAATACGGAAACCTTTGTCGCGATCCGCACAAAAATCCGCTCTTCGCGCTGGGGGAATACGCCCTTCTACCTGCGCACCGGCAAGCGTCTCGCCGCCAAGACGACCGAAATTGTGCTGCAATTCCGCCCGCAGATGTGGCCCATTTTTACCAATACGCCTTCCCCCGGTCGGCTGGTTATCCGCATCGCGCCGAATGAAGGGCTCTCACTGGTTCTGGCCAGTAAAGACCCCGGCGCAGGCGGCTTCCGGGTGCGTAATGCCGCTCTTGATATGGCGTATGAGAACCAGTTTACCATCGAGTATCACGATTCTTACGAGCGCCTGCTGCTGGACGCCGTGCGTGGCAACCCGGCTCTGTTCATCCGCCGGGACGAGGTGGAAGCCTCATGGCGCTGGATTGAACCCATTCTGGACTCATGGCGTCATGCCCTCTCCCCTCTGGAACCCTACCCTGCCGGGAGCTGGGGGCCCGCCTCAACCCGTGCCCTTCTGGCGCGCGATGGTGCCCTGTGGCATGAGGATATGCTGACATGACTGCAAACGCTCCCAAACCCACTCCTCCGCTCCGCGGGCCGTTCCGCAAACGCACGCTGCGCCAGCATGTTCTGCGTCGTCTGGCGCTGGTGGTGCCTATTTCCGTGCTGGTCATTGTGCTGGCCAAAACCGGCACGCTGGACACGCTGACGGACCGCTACACCTTCCGGCCGGAAAGCTGGTTTGATGATACGGCTCTGGTCCGCCACCTGCGGGTGATGGTGACGCATAATGGCATGACGCCCATCAAACCGGACTGCCTGCTGTTTATTGTGAACGGGAATGACCCGCCAACGGCCTCCCGTATTGATGTGATGCAGAAAACATCCGGCTCCTGCCCCGGCCCCAAAGGTGATCTGCCAAAGCTGTTCACCCTGCGGATTGACCGGATGAACCGCATCATCATGTCAGATCAGGGGTCGCCCAACGCTTTTCACCCCGTACCCTGAAGGCTGGCCAGAACGCTCCTGTGAGTCTGGCCAAAGCAGGCAACTGCCTTTGCCTCGCCTGTCTTTAACTGCGTCCTGACGCTTCTCCGGCACTTCAGGCTGCAAATGCTTTGCGCAAGGCCCGCCCGCCCAGACGGAGTGCGGCCTTGCCATTGGGCATGAGCGCGTAAAAATTCAGAAATCCGTGCAGTGCGCCGCGATAGCAGTGATACCGCACCGGCACACCTGCGGCCCGAAGCGCCTTTGCGTAGGCCGCACCTTCATCCCGCATCGGGTCACATTCCGCCGTGATAATGACGGCAGGCGGCAGACCTGACAGATCGGGAGCAAGGCCCGGCACAAACCGGCGCGCCGTCCAGTCTTCCTCCCGCGCAATATACTGGTCCCCGTACCACTGCATGGAGGCACGG
Organism: Acetobacter sp. P1H12_c; assembly: GCF_018811975.1. Taxonomy (NCBI): domain Bacteria; kingdom Pseudomonadati; phylum Pseudomonadota; class Alphaproteobacteria; order Acetobacterales; family Acetobacteraceae; genus Acetobacter; species Acetobacter sp. P1H12_c. Next base: position 64,272 of record NZ_JACRVR010000015.1, read on the forward strand.
GAGAGAAAATAGCCCTCCGCGTACAACTCATGCGACGGAAAAACCTGCGCGCCATAGAGCGACGGATAGTACAGGACCTGCAACGCCGGAACCGGACCGCGCCCCGCCGCCCCCTCCTGCGCCAGAACAGCCGACAGATTCCCGCCCGCGCTGTCGCCCGCCACAGCCACTTTCCCACCCCAGAAACGGACCGAAATATCTGCAAGCCAGCGCAGAGCAGCCTGACTATCCTCCACGGCGGCAGGATAAGGATGCTCCGGGGCCAGCCGGTAATCCGGCAACAGGACTGCCGCCCCGGAAACCCGCGCCAGACGGCAACAGATGCCGTGATGCGAATTGAGCCCGCAATGCACAAACCCGCCCCCGTGCAGATACAGCACAGCGCCCCGCACCCGCCCGTAAGGCAGATAAAGCCGGGCCCGCATGGGGCCAGCCGCACCGGGCACGGAAAGAGAGAAAACTTTCCTGAGCCCCAGAGACGACAGGCGTGTCGGGAAGGAGGGCGTATCCATCGCCTTGCGCAGCGCGACCAGAAAACTGGCTTGCTCCGCCGCTGCACCCCTCAGATTGTCCGGGGTCTGCCCTGCCTCACTGGCCGCCATAGCCTCCGGCCCGCTCTGTTCCAGAATTTCCGGCATAATTTCTGGAACAGGCAGAGGATGCCGGAGTGCTCTTGCCCTGCGACGGGCGGCCTGCCAGCGGATCCAGCCCAGCAGAAGGCGGGAGGAGACGTTGGGGCGGGCGGGAACAGCCTGAGCACTCTCAGGCTCTGCGGAAACTGTCATGGCGGCGAGCATATCCTATTCTCAGCGCAGGCCGATACGATTCCGTCACACTTGCCCCTTGACCTGCTGTGCCGCCCGACGCAGGGTGGCGCCGCCAGACGGTCGGACGGTCGCTGTTCTGCAGTATGTGCAGGAGGGAGGAAAGTCCGGGCTCCACGGGAGAACGGTGCCAGCTAACGGCTGGCGAGGGTGACCTTAGGGAAAGTGCCACAGAAAACAAACCGCCTTCCGGGCGATGTTTCATGGGAAACCATGGGACAAAGCTGAAGGTAAGGGTGAAACGGTGCGGTAAGAGCGCACCGCTCTTCTGGTAACAGCGGAGGCAGGGCAAACCCCACCGGGAGCAAGACCGAATAGGAGCGGCGGAAACCTGCAAGGGTTTCAGGGGTTCTCCCGCCCCGCTGCTCGGGTTGGTTGCGCGAGGCACATCGTGAGGTGTGTCCCAGACGAATGACCGTCCAGGCTCTCCGGAGCTGGACAGAACCCGGCTTACAGACCGTCTGGCATTTCTGTTTCTGCCTCATTTCGGGCCGCAGCTAACGCTGTGCAGCCAGTCTTTGCAGATATAACCAGAACATTTACAGAACATGGCATGGCAAAGTGTTGTTGCTCTCTATTTCAACATTGCTTTGCATCTTGCAGAACAGTTCTCACGAACTACTTCACAAATGGCAGTTTTCTGCTGTTTTTTCTGCCTTTTTAATTTGCGTCCCATAAAATCCCATGCTATCCCACAGAACACCATGCAGGTGGTGGAAGCGGCTCCGTTCCCCGCTGTTCTGCGAACGGAAAGGCCTGAATCAGAAGGACATCGTCTTACGTGAGTGTGTTTCTCGGCACGCATGAGAATCGGTTCGACGCGAAAGGTCGCGTTTCGATTCCTGCCGGATTCCGCACTGTTCTGAAGGCGCAGCATACGGAAGGCGATTCACTGGTGATCCTGCGACCATCCCATACAATGCCCTGCATTGAAGCGTGGCCTGCCGGAGCCTTCTCTCGCCTGACCCAGCCGCTGGACCGGCTGGATATGTTTTCTGACGAGCATGATGATCTTGCGGCAGCCCTGTATGCCGATGCGTACCCGCTTGATCCGGACCGCGAAGGCCGCATCATCATCCCCGATTTTCTGCGCGAACACGCTGGCATTACAGAAAGTGCCGTGGTGGCTTTTATGGGTGTTGGCCGCACCTTCCAGATCTGGGAGCCCGAAGCCGCACGCCAGCGCCGTGAGGACGCACGCCAGCGCTCCCGCCGCATCAGCATTCCCGCCGCACGCGATGGACAGGACGGAGGGGCTGCATGAATGCGCTGACATCTCCACCCGCCCTGCACGACGCCTCCGGCACACCCGCGCCGGGCCATGTGCCCGTTATGCTGCGTGAAGTGCTGGACACTCTGAAACCCGCCGATGGCGAGGCCATTCTGGACTGCACCTTTGGCGGTGGCGGCTACACATCCGCCATTCTGAAGCAGGCAGACTGCGCCGTCTGGGCTATTGACCGGGACCCGGACGCCATTGCACGCGGGCAGGCCATGGCCGCGGCTTTTGTGACTGAGGCGGGGCAGCCGCGCCTGCATATGCTGCACGGCGGATTTGGCAGCATGACGGACCTTGCGGCCGCAGCCCATGCTCCGGCATTTGATGGCATTGTGCTGGACCTCGGCGTGTCCTCTTTCCAGCTTGATGAAGCCGAGCGCGGTTTTTCATTCCGCATGGATGGCCCGCTGGATATGCGGATGGCAAAAAGCGGCCCCTCCGCTGCGGATATCGTGAATAACGCGCCGGAAAGCGAACTGGCGGATATTTTCCATTTTTATGGGGAAGAACGGCATGCCCGCCGCGTGGCCCGCGCCATTGTGGCCGACCGCGTGGACACGCCGTTTGAAACGACTGCGCAACTGGCCGGGCTGATCCGCCGCGTGGTGCCCAGCGACCGGTCCGGTATTGATGCCGCAACCCGCTCTTTTCAGGGGCTGCGCATTGCCGTCAATGATGAGCTTGGCGAGATTGAGCGCGGCCTGACGCAGGCGCTTGATCTGCTGGCCCCCGGTGGCCGGCTGGTTGTGGTCTCCTTCCATTCTCTGGAAGACCGCATTGCCAAACGGGTGATGGCCACTGCGACCGGCAAAACCGCAAGTTTTTCACGTTATGACCCGCGTGCGGCATTGACGAAGGGGGATGAACCCGCCTTTATCGCGCTCACCGGGAGGCCCCTTCGTCCTGGTGATGCGGAATGCATTGCCAACCCGCGCGCCCGCAGCGCCCGCCTCCGCGCTGTGGAAAAACGCCCGACCGATATTTCCTCCTTCGGCAAAGGATTGATCCCATGATCCCCCGGCCCTTTACCTGCTGCTGCGCTGTCCTGGCCATTACTTCGGGATTTTTCCTTTATACGAAGAAGCATCAGACCACGCTTTTAGATCAGCAGATTTCCAAAATCGTGTCTGACACAGAGCGTGTGCGCGCACAGACCGCCATGCTGCGCACGGAATGGGCGCTGGAAAACCAGCCGGAAAGGCTCAGCCGTCTGGCCGAGCACCATCTGGCGGACCTGCACACCATGGACCCCGCGCAGTTTGTCCGCATGACGGATCTGGCGGCCCGCCTCCCCGCACCCGCAACAAAAGCACCGGTTGAAGACCCGCGCGCTGGCATGACCGCGGCAACGCTGGCCTCCGCTCAGTCTGCCACGCCTGCGC
>NZ_JACRVR010000016.1:0-64937 GCF_018811975.1 Acetobacter sp. P1H12_c
CACCCGCGAAGAAGCCCTAGAATTACTTAGCTCAAACAAATACTCTTTCTTATTCAACAACGAGGGGAAGTTTGTCACTGGGGGCTGCAAGGAAAATCCGCAACCTGCGCGTAGCGAGTGACCCCTCTATCTGACAAATCCCGGGTAGGAACGAAGACAGCTGAATAGGGTCTGAACTCCCCCGAGATTGGCGGAGACGTCCGATTCCGAAGAAATTTTACCCGAAAGCCACCCGTCTGCTTCCCCCCCCAATCATGACCCTCCAAACGTAACGCTCGGAGGCGATGACAGCACGTGCGCAAAGTAGCGCGAAAGCTGCTCCTCCAACTCGTCAGAAGGGATAATTCCGGCGATGTAACCGTCAGGACGTACGAGCACCCAGTGACCGGGTTCGATCCCGTAAGCTTCAGCGATATCGCCCTCTTCATCGATGAGTTCATGCCCCACGCCAATTGTGACGATCCGAACCCCTGCAATGGCCGGCGGCCAGTCGCGCGTTTCGTAACCGAGCAAGGTCCAGTGTGGCCCATGAAAAACCGTGAACAGCCGTGTCGGTTGCCCCGCCTGTCCGCGACAGGGCGCATCAGGGGCGCGACCGCCCGCCTGCACTTTGCCGCTCACCGAACCGGGCACGTTCAATGATGAACCGCGATAGCCGAGGTCGAGCTGACGCGCTTCGCGATCACGTCGCATGATGCCCTGCTTGACTTCCCCTAGTAGCCGCGTCGAGAGACGCAGCATGTTTAACGCAATCGGTCGACGCTCCGCCTCGTAGCTATCGAGCAACGCTTGCGGCGCCCCCGAGAGCACGGACGCCAGCTTCCAGCCGAGATTATAGGCGTCCTGAACGCTTGTATTGAGGCCCTGACCGCCGGTTGGCGGGTGAACATGCGCGGCGTCCCCCGCAAGGAAGACGCGCCCGATCCGATAGCGATCGGCCAGACGCGCACTCATCGTATAAACCGACGACCAGGAGACCGAACGGACCGTAATGTCCCCTCTGCCGCTCCGGTCTTCGATAAACGCGGTCAGTCCGGCCGGAGACAGATCGACCTCTCCGTCCAGAGCCACAGGAGCCTGAATCTGGAACAGGTCCGTCCCCGCTAGCGGGCAGATCATCACCTGTGTTTCGGGTGAACCGAACTGGAACCGATGCCAGGCGAATCGATCCAACCCCTCCAGCCGCACATCGGCAACGATCGCACGCACGCCCAGTGCTGCTCCCGGAAAATCGATCGCCAAAGCATGGCGCACGAAACTGCGGCCACCATCGGTCCCGACGAGGAGCCGGGCGCGGATAACCTGCTCGCCGCCTTGCTGTTCGATCTTCGCCGTAACGCCATCATTGTCCTGCTGGAAACCGACCAACTGTGTCCCAAAATGTGGATGATGACCCAGTTCGGCAAGCCGCTCCCGCATGACGGCTTCGGTGACGAACTGTGGCAGCATCAGTGGTGCCGCATAGGGCTCCGCTGGGGTCGGAAAAACGTCCGCTTCCGTCAGAAGCGACATTTTATGGGTTCCATCAGGACGATACTGACAGAGCGGCGGATAAGGGCCGCCTGCCGCAGCCATACGATCGACGATGCCGAGATCCTCGAAAATCTCCATCGTGCGGGGCTGGATGCCCTTCCCGCGCGACCCGCTGAACGGCTGCGCGTTCTGCTCGATCAGTCGGAACGAAATTCCACGTCGGGCGAGGTCGATGGCTAGTGTCAGGCCTGCAGCCCCCGCACCCGAGATCAGGACGTCTGTATCGAAAGACACTGGCAGCTCCGCGAATCAATGTGTAATATTCACATATATAGGCTCCGCATCGAAGGCAACAAAAAACGTGAATAATGCACATGATTCTGAGATCCTGAGGGGACTCCATGCCGCAATTATCGATCTGGTCGATGAAATCAACCGGCCGCGTCGGGATGATCGTCTGATCGAAGAAGCGGGTATTCCGCTGGATCGGGCCCTGTTTCCACTTCTGGCACGTGTATGGCGTTACGGTCCGATCGGTGTGGTCGAACTCGCGGATCGGACGGGCCGCGATCATACGACCATCAGCCGACAGATGAGCAAGCTGGAGGAACTGGGCCTCATTGAGCGCAAGCCATCCGTAACGGACAGGCGTGTTCGCGAAGCAACAGTGACAGGGAAGGGACAGGAAATGATTGACCTGCTCAATGCGGCGCGCGAGAGGCTGGCCAACCGCATTCTTGTCGACTGGACCGACGAAGATCTTGATCAGTTAAGGTTGCTTCTGCGCCGCTTCGCTGATGACTTGATGCGGTGATGTTCGCCTAGGCTTCTGCGCTCCGTTCGTTCGTCCGGGTGGTTTAGTCGTACGGGCCAGTAATAACCCTTTGGATTGCACCGAAACTGAACAGGCCTTGTCGCCGCGTCAGGCAAAGGCTGATTTAACGACACGATGTCCGTTCTGATTGACCTGAACCGCAAAACCGGACCATCCGCCTTCCCCCCCATATCGGTCGTTTGAATGAGCGTATCGGGGCCTCTGTTTTTCAGCGAGCGGCTCTGGAGGTCATTGAAATATGAATGCGTGTATCTTCACGCTTTCGAGACCGGCTCGGAATTTCGTGCCGGCTTGGCAAAATGGACTGGTCATTATAATTCGCGGCGCCCGCATTCGTCGTGGCACGATTATAAGAACTGACAGCCTGAAGGCACGGGCGATAGCCTGCTCATACCAACCCGCCACCAAACTGCCCTCACTCTGTGAATCCCGCCGCGACCATTTGCGCAACAGAGTTCCTCTCACCATAAGCACAAACAGCCCGAATCACACGTAAGCATGGTCTGTGATTCCCACATTTCAGCCTGTGCATAAGTCTAATTTGAATTGGATTTTGAACGCCGCTAACAGGCCGCCCCGAAAAAAGGGGGGTAGAAAATGACCACTTTTTTTTCCGGATTTGGTACATGAAATACAGGGCAAGTGCCTTTTTTTGCCCCCGCGTGGTTGGAGGGGGGTGTGTCGTGTTACGGTGTCGCATCGAAAAGGGAGCCGAATTTATTCGGCGATAGAGGAAAGAAGAAAAGAGAAAAAGCGTAGCGATTTCATATGCATCCGAAGGGTGCGTATGAAATTGAGGTAGCGTGCCTTCCAAACGGGTCAAACGGGCCATAGTGAGGGAGAGATCGTTGGGTGGGGCGTTTTTTGGAATGGGGGTGTCGGCCAAGAGAAGGTTTTGGGGTGTGAAGGAAGATAACATGGCCGTAGAGACCGTTTTTTTGAGGCTGTATAGCGGTGTAATGTCGTCCGGCAGTCATCTAAGCCAAGCGTCTCTATTGACGCTCTGTGGACGGCATTTATATTCAGCAAAGAGACCATGCCGCTGTTTGAATGGCTATTTGACGTGTTTTTTGCTCGGAAGGCTATTGTGGCTTTTGTACCGACTTTTTGGTGAGTGTTTTGTACCACAAAAACTGAACGCTGTTGTAAAAAGGGGGTGTTTTGGGATTTAATCCCAAAACACCATTTTCACTATCTAATAATAACAATACCTTAGAGTTTCGATGATGCAATGAATAGAGCCCAAAAATGGCCTGTTTTTTGGCAATTTCGTCCTGTGGATAAGTTTGTTTTGGATTTGCATCTAATTGTCCGACAGCATCCCTTTCTCTTACCTTCCGCCATTCTCACGTGATAACGCTGTATGATCCGTTGTATCAGCGACCACAGTATCAAGCTTCTGCGCATCGCGGATCCATGTCTTCAGCGTCGAAGAGCCGATCCCCAGATCCTGGGCAATACGCTCACGCGACAGACTGCTGCTCAGAGCTAAACGCACCGCCTCATGCCTGAATTCTGCCTTATAAACTCGTCCCATTCCACGTCTCCTTCATGACCATCTTCGGTCTTAAAGGCCCGGAACTAAACCGCGACACGTCCACAATGGGGGATACATTCAGAAAGCCATTCCGCCTGTCGTCCTTCCGGCTCTTATCGGGCTGGCGAGCATGATCTGGATTGACCGCGCCGATCCCGTCAACCGGCTTCTCTGGACAGGTGCGACCGTCTGCATCGCCGCTGTTATCTTCCTGACAATCGGCTGGTTCGTGCCAGCCAATACGGGCTTCTCCTCCGGGAGCCTCCCTCTGGATCAGGTATCAGGGAAACTCGATACCTGGCTTCGCCTTCACAATATCCGCATCGCACTGGCCGTTGCCGCATCGGCGCTCGGCGTGTGGGCGTGCAACCGGTAGAGACCCTCATCATGCCGAGACTGATTCATCCCCTTGCCGGAGTGGTGGCGCTGCTCACCATCGCAACCTTCTGGCTTTCTACGGTCATCTCCGAGCTTTTTCTGTCCCGGGATGTTGTGATCGCCGTCAAGACGACGATCCCATGGGGATTTCTTCTGCTTGTCCCGGCACTCGCTGCAACAGGAGGTTCGGGCGTCTTTCTGTCGCAGGGGCAGCGCACCGGGCTGGTTGGTACAAAACTCAGGCGCATGCCCTTCATTGCCGCGAACGGTATCCTGATCCTTATTCCATCGGCCCTGTTCCTCGCCGCGAGAGCCCGATCTGGCCTGTTTGATGCATCATTCTATGGTGTGCAGGCTCTGGAACTTCTTGCTGGTGCGACGAATATCACGCTGCTTGGTCTGAATTTCCGTGATGGCCTGAAACTGACTCAATGGCGTCGTAAAAGCCGTCTGCAACCGGCGCAACGTTACCGAACCATTCTTGAGAAGAAAGAGAACGTCGCCGATGGCACGGTCGCATTCGTCCTAAAAAAACCGGAAGGTTTTATTTTTACCGCAGGTCAGGCCGTCTACGTCACCCTGCCTGAACTGCACAAATCGGACAGTGAAGGACGCATTCGGACCTTCTCACTTGCTGGGGCTCCGACGGACAGCACTCTGCTTGTGGCCACACGCCTACGCGATAGTACTTTCAAACACTGTCTTGCTGGTCTTCCGGAAGGGTCCGTTATCGATATTGAAGGCCCTTACGGCGATCTTGCAGTGACGCAGGATACGAGACCTGTGGTTTTCATCGCGGGTGGCATCGGGATCACGCCATTCCGGAGCATGATTCTGGAATCAATACAGCGCGGCCTGACGCGCGACATGACACTGTTTTACAGCAACCGTGAAGAACGCGAGGCAGCCTTCCTGTCGGAGTTACAGCAGCTTTCCGCAGCACATCCGCACTTCAGGCTTGTCGCCACCATGACCCGCCAGCCCGACTGGCAGGGAGAGCAGGGTTACATCACGCAGGCGATGCTTTCCCGTCATCTGGACGACCTGACCGGAGCGGTTCTCTATCTTGCAGGCCCCCCTGCCATGGTTGCTGCGATGCAAACGCTATTGAAGCAGGCTGACGTTCATCCGACACAGATACATTCAGAATCTTTCGCAGGGTATTGAAGCACGCACGCTTTCTGGAGAAACATTCCCGAAGCAGGTCATAAAGGGCTACTTCCCGCTATGTTTCTCCAGAAAGGCCGGAATAAGGGGATTATCCTCCTGCAGGGATCCTTTTGATGGAAGCTGTTGAGTATTCCAGCCGCCCCCAAGATCGACGATCAGTTTCACACTTGCCACCAAACGGCTTTCCTGAATTTGCAGCGCTGTCTCCTGATTGCTGAGCGCCGTCTGCTGGCTAGTCAGAACCGTCGTATAAATTGCTGTTCCGTATTGGTACTGGCTGAGTGACACATCTGCGGCATGGAGTGCTGCCTGAACAGCCTGCTGCTGCTCACCGGCCTGCTGTTTCAAAATCCGCAAACTCGACAATTGGTCTTCCGTGTCCTGTAAGGCCGTCAGCACGGTCTGTCTGTAGCTTGCCACGGCGCTGTCATAGTCAGCATTGGCTTCCTGCACGGCCGCCGTTCTTGCCCCCCCTTCGAAAAGGGTTTGCGAAGCGGATGCGCCCAAAGACCAGATGCGGTTACTGATCTGAATGAGCGACTGCACCGGGTTGCCACTGTATCCATAGGAAGCCGAGAGCGAAAACTCTGGATAGAAAGCGCCGATCGCCACGCCGACTGCGGCATTATACTCCTCCATGGCACGCTCGGCAGAAGCAATATCCGGCCGCCGTTGCAAAAGACTTGCGGGGACGGTGACAGGAATATCAGGGACAACGGATGTCATGATGTCCCGATCCAACGAAAGTTCTGCAGGCGGTTTACCAATCAGAACAGCAATCGCATGTTCATACTCTGAACGACTGACATCGGTCGCTGTGGCACTGGCTCGTGCGGCATCCAGGGTATTTTGTGCCTGCCATTCATCACTGCCATTGGCTGTCCCCCCTTGGTGCTGGGCACGAATAATGGCCAGTGTATGTTCGTATAACCGGATCGAACGTTCCAGCAGAGCTTTCAGAGTGTCCTGATACCGAAGCTCAAAATAGTCCTCGGCCAGTTGCTCCTGATAGGAGAGTTGTGCGTTCGCCAGATCGGCTGCACTGGCCTGTGCTGCTGTCACCTGCTCCTGGATTTGCCGGCGGATTTTCCCCCAGACATCAATCGTCCAGTCGGCCGTCAGTTCGGCGGCATAGGTATTACGTGTCATGCCTGAACTATATTGTGTACCACTGGTGGATGTTGCTGTACCCCCCTGACTATTACGCGAGAAATTCAGGCTACCCGAAAGAGTTGGGTACAGGCTGGCACGGGCTGCTGTGACAAGTGCCTGGGCCTTGCGATATTTGGCCTCATATTCCTTGACGTTCTGATTGGAGAGCGACACCTGCTCCTCCAGGGCATTCAGAACAGGATCATTATAAATTGCCCACCATTGCCCTTTGGGGATGGCCGCCATCTCGGGACGGGCTTTATCCCATCCTGGCGCGGGTTCCGCCTCCTTAAAACGTGCAGAAAGAATAGATTTTGGACGTTTATAGTCAGGGCCTACAAGAATACAGCCGGACAGAATGGTTGGTGTCAGCAACAGAAGTATGGCTTTTGCCGAGCGTGCACGAAGCATCGGAGGAAATTGCAACATCATTTTTATATTCCGAAATGCTCAGGAGCGGTGGAAAGAGGATGGTCTGATACGCTGGACGAGACTGCGCAGAATGGCTGGTAATTTCTGTCGCCCCCACATTCCCAGACGATCAAGGTAAATGTAGACGACCGGCGTCGTGAAAAGCGTAAGGATCTGGCTCAGGGCAAGGCCGCCAATAATGGCGATACCAAGAGGACGATGAAGTTCAACGCCATACCCATTCCCGAACACCAGCGGGACAGCGCCCAATGCCGCGGCCAGAGTGGTCATCAGGATCGGTCGGAAACGCAGCATGCAGGCTTCGTGAATGGCCTCGCGTGCGCTCTTGCCATTCTGCCGTTCTTCACCAATGGCAAAATCGACCAGCAGAATTGCATTCTTCTTGACGATCCCGATCAGCAGAATGACCCCGATCAGCCCGATCAGATCAAATTCCTGACCACACAGGTAAAGCGCCAGCAACGCTCCAGCCCCCGCTGATGGAAGGGTCGACAGAATGGTGAGCGGGTGAACATAGCTTTCATACAAAATGCCAAGCACGACATAGACGGCGGCGAGGGCGGCGAGAATAATCAACGGCTCGCTGCTACTCTGGCTCTGAAACTGGGCTGCGGTCCCGGCAAAACTTCCATGTATGGAGGTCGGCATTTTAAGGCGGACCATTTCGTTGCTGATAATACGGGTCGCATCAGACATTGATGCACCTGATGCCAGATTGAACGAAAGCGTTGCCGCAATGGCCTGCCCCTGATGGTTGAGGTTTACCGGGGTTATGCCGCGGGACATCCGTGCGACCACGGAAAGAGGGATCATCGTTTCAGCATCTGAAGAAACGGCTGATCCGCTCGAGGCGCTCGTGCCGCCAGCCAGAGCGTTGGCAATCTGATTGGTAAAGGACTGACTATTTTCCGAGGAAGCAGACGTAACCGTCGTATCGGAAGAACTGCTGGACGATGATGAGGAGGAACGGATACTGTTGCTCTGTGTACTTCCACTTGCTGTCCCGCCGGATGCGCTGACCCAGGCCATCTGCAACATGTCAGCATTTTTCCAGTATTGCGGTTGCACATTCATGACCACACGGTACTGGTTCAGGGCGTTGTAAATGACCGAGGCGGACCGCTGGCCAAAAGCGTCATACAGGGCGTTGGCTACAAGCTGCGCGGTAATATCCGTGCGCCCCCCGATATCCCGGTTCAGCACAACCTCTTCGGAAAGACCTTTTTGCTGGATATCGGTGGAAATATCTTTCAGTTGCCCATGTTTTTGCAAAGCTTCCTGAAGAATTGGCACCCAGTGATAGAGTTCTTTCGCATCGTCACTTTCCAGCGTGTACTGATAGGCACCATTACTACTGCGTGGGCCGGTTGGAAGCAGGCTTGGAACCTGAGCAATAAACTGTGCTCCCGCGAGATCAGAAGTGCGATGCCGAAGGTCTGCCACAGTCTGCTGGATCGAGACGTTACGATCTGATTTGTCCTTGAGCTCTACGAACATAGTAGCCTGATTGGAAGAATCACGGCCGCCGATGAAGCCCACAATACTGTCTATCTCTCTGTTCTCCAGAACTCTGCTTTCTACATCCTTGACTTTCTCCATCATGGCATTGAACGAAATCGACTGATCAGCCACGAGATGGGCCATCAGCGAACCCGTATCGCTCTCTGGAAACAGGCCTTTGGGCATTACGATAATAAGAATACCCATCAGCAGAATTGTGGCGGGGATGGATAACAGAACCAGAACCGGATGCCTGAGCGCACGATCCAGAAGGCGGCCATACCCAGCGTGCATCCGGTCAAAGAGTATCTCGACCCGCTCAGACAGCGCAGAAAGCCGACTTGCAGAAACCTGATCCGTTTTTTCCTCATCTTTGGAACGCAAGATATAGGCGCACATCATGGGTGTCAGTGTCAGGGAAAGAACCATGGAGACCAGCACGGTGATCGAGATGGTCATGGCAAATTCATGGAGTAATCCACCGATAATGCCGCTGAGCATGGCAACAGGAAAGAAAACAGCCACGAGGGAAATAGAGACTGAAAAGACCGTGAAAGCGACTTCCTGCGCTCCTTTCAGCACCGATTCGGAACGGGTTACGCCAGCTTCAAGATAGCGACTGATATTTTCCAGCACGACAATCGCGTCATCAACGACAAATCCAGTCGCAATCGTCAGCGCCATCAGGGACAGGTTATCCAGAGAGTACCCCATAAGCTTCATGACCGCAAAGGTCGTAATCAGCGACTGTCCGACGTCAGGACCTATGGGCCGAAATTGGTGAATTGGATAAAGGAGGATTTCTGGCTCATCGTAACGACGAAGGAGTGAAGAATGAGCCAGAAATCCTCACCGGCGCCGACATCTGGGGAGCGTGTGATCCGAGACATCCGGCGGGCGACGCGTCGACAGTATTCGGCGGAAGAGAAGATCCGCATTGTGCTCGATGGCCTGCAGGGTGAAAGCAGCATAGCTGAGCTGTGCCGCCGCGAGGGTATCGCCGAGAGCCTGTATTATTCCTGGTCGAAGGAGTTCCTCGAAGCTGGCAAGAAGCGGCTTGCGGGCGATACGGCGCGCAACGCCACGACCGGTGAGGTCCGTCATCTGCGCGACGAGGCGCGTGCGCTCAAGGAAGTCGTGGCCGAGCAGACGCTGGAGCTGCGCCTGCTCAAAAAAAGCATGATCGGGGATGGGGGAGACCCCGCATGAGGTATGAAGCGTCGGAAAAGCTCGAGATCATTCGGCTCGTCGAGCAGTCGGCCCTCTCAGTTCGGCAGGTTCTCGGCAAGATCGGCGTCCCGCGCTCAACCTTTCACCGCTGGTGCGATCTGTATCGAACCGGCGGCCCGGAAGCCTTGGCGGACAGGCCGTCCCGCCCAAAACGGACATGGAACCGCATCGCCGACGATATCCGCGCGCGGATCGTCGATCTGGCGCTGGAGGCGCCGGACCTGTCACCGCGCGAAATCGCCATGCGGTTTACCGACGCGCACGGCTATTTCGTCTCGGAAGCCTCGGTCTATCGATTGCTCAAGGCTCATGACCTGATCACCAGCCCCAAATTCATCGTCATCAAGGCGGCGAAGAGCTTCCACACGAAAACAACGGCGCCGAACCAGCTCTGGCAGACGGATTTCACCTATCTCAAGGTTATCGGCTGGGGGTGGTTTTACCTGTCGACCATCCTCGATGATTTCTCGCGTTATATCATCGCCTGGAAGCTGTGTACGACCATGGCGGCGTCTGATGTGACGGACACGCTGGAACTGGCCTTGCAGGCGTCAGGCCTGGATCAGGCCACGGTCAGTCACCGACCGCGCCTGCTCTCCGATAACGGTCCCTGCTACGTTGCTGACGAACTCGCAAAATGGCTCGGGCAGAAGGCCATGGACCATGTGCGTGGTGCCCCGAACCACCCTCAGACACAAGGAAAGATCGAGCGTTGGCATCAGACGCTCAAAAACCGTGTGCTTCTTGAGCATTATTATCTGCCAGGCGATCTCGAACGACAGATCGAGGCGTTCGTCGAAAACTATAACCATCGCCGGTATCACGAGAGCCTGAACAATCTCACACCCGCCGATGTCTGGTTCGGGCGGGGCCAGACCATCCTGCTCGAACGTGAGCGCATCAAACGCGCCACCATCCAGAAACGACGCTTGCTTCATCAGCAGCGCGCCGCCTAAACATCACAACCAGATGGGCCAGATCCTCCGTTATCTCACACCATCCATAGTCCCAAATCTTTCGACGACGGACAATCAGCGACGACGGAACGACGACGGCCGGTATCAGGGTTGTTCGCGGAGAACGCAGGAATAGCAGAACCACCCCCACGACAAGCAGGACCGATAGCACCAGTGTGCGTTGAGTATCATCCAGAGCAGCCCTGATCGTCTGGGAGCGATCACTACTGACATGCAGTTCAACATCTGCAGGTAACGCGGCAATAAGCGTTGGAAAGCGAGCCCGGATTTCCTTGATGGTTTTGACGACATTGGCTCCTGATCGTGGGAAAACAATCGCCAGAACCGCAGGAGAGCGATTGAAAAAACCTCCTGTTTCCACATCCTCGACACTATCGGAGACAGTTGCCACATCCTCGAGATGGACGGGACGATTACTTCGATAGGCGACAATAAGGCCCTGGAGGTCCTTTGCCTTGTGAATCTGGTCATTGGTTCTCAAAATCAGGCGCTGTTTTCCTCGGGTAATGAAACCTTTAGGTGTATTGGCATTGGCCGATGACAGCGCAGCACGGATATCTTCAAACCCGATCCCATACTGATAAAGTTTGAGCGGATTCATTTCGACCCGGACAGCAGGAAGCGCACTTCCCCCCAGTTCTACTTCTCCAACACCCGTTACGGAATCGAGATGCTGTTCGAGAACATTGGTCGCTTCATCGTAAAGCTGTGCGGGTGTGCGCGTTTTCGATGTGAGCGCCAGCACCATGATTGGCATGCCAGACGTATTCGCTACCCGGTATGTGGGATCCTGCCGAAGGGTTGTTGGCAGATCGCTTCGTGCCGCACGGATAGCTGCCTGCACATCTCTCGCCGCACTGTTCACATCCCGCGAAGACACGAACTGAAGCGAAATATTGACCTGCCCCGTGACCGATTCCGACGTCATGGAATCCAGTCCCGCAATCGTCCCTAAATGCCGCTCCAGTGGTTCGGCAATAGTACTGGCCATTTCTTCCGGCGTGCCACCTGCCTGCTGAGCCGAAACCTGAATCATCGGCATATCGACATTCGGTAGATCAGAAACCGGAAGCTGATTGTATCCTATGATACCGGCCAATATCATGCCGATTACGATCAGGGTGGTGCCAATCGGGCGCTGTATACACAGGGCGACAGGAGACATTTCCTACTCTCCCGCCGGCGCTGAGACGCCACCATGGCGTCTGTTCCGCCAGGCTGTCACATAGAGACGCAATTGCTCCATTTTCAGGTAAATGACGGGCGTGGTGAAAAGAGTGAGCAACTGACTCACCATCAGCCCACCAACAATTGCATATCCCAACGGACGGCGTAGTTCAGAACCAACCCCCGAGCCAATGGCCAGCGGGACAGCACCCAGCATGGCAGCCAGTGTCGTCATAAGAATGGGGCGGAAACGTAGCTTCGCGGCCTGCACGATGGACGCTTCAGATGACATACCTTCAACCCGCTCGGCCTCAAGCGCGAAGTCGATCATCATGATCGCGTTTTTCTTGACAATGCCAATCAGCAACACGATGCCGATGATGCCCATGATATCCAGCCCGGCCCCTGTCATCCAGAGCATCAGCAAGGCGCCCACGGCAGCGGACGGCAGCGTTGAGAGAATGGTCAGGGGATGGACAAAACTCTCATAGAGCACACCCAGCACGATATAGATGGCAGCAAGAGCCGCAAGAATCAGCCAGACCTCACTGGACATACTGCTCTCGAAAACCTGAGCTGTTCCCTGAAAGGAAGTCTGCATGGTTGCTGGCAGACTGAGCGTCTTACGTGCCTGCTCAATGGCGGAAACGGCCTCTCCGAGTGCATGGCCGCTCGCCACGTTGAAGGAAATCGTAGCAGCAGGAAACTGGCCCACATGGGTTATGAGCATCGAAGCCTTGGCAGGCGTGATTTTGGCAACCGCCGAAAGAGGAACGAGCCCGGATGTCGGCTGCCGTGTGGGGCCTGACGTGCTGCTTCCCGTTGTGGCACTCCCAGCCATGTAAAGCTGATCCAGTGATTCTGGGCGGCGCTGGAGCTGGGGAAGCGCTTCAAGGATCACGCGGTACTGATTGGACTGCGTATAGATGGTCGAAATCTGACGCTGACCGAATGAGTCATAGAGCAGATTGTCCACGGTCTGCGGCGTAATGGAAAAACGTGCTCCGGTGGCCCGGTCCAGTGTGACATCGGTGGCCAGAGCCTGCGCCTGAAGGTCAGATGTGACCTCAGACAATGCGGTAGATTTCTGCAGCTCCTTGACCAGTCTGGGCACCCAGGTTTCGAGCCGTTCCGTGCTCGAATCTTCAATCAGGAACTGATATCGCGTGGCGGACACAGTGGTATCCAGGGTCAGATCCTGTACAGGCTGCACGTAAAGCTGTGTTCCGGGAACCTGCAAGGCTTCCTTCTGAAGACGTTGGCCGATTTGCGCGGCAGTCAGCGTCCTCTTGTCATGTGATTTCAGATTGATCTGAAACCGACCCCGGTTCAGCGTCGTGTTGTCGCCATCAACACCAATATAGGACGACAGGCTGGCAACATCGGCATCCCTGAGAAGCACGTCTCCCAGACGCTTCTGCAAAGCCTTCATTTCATCAAAAGAAATGGAGGCGTCCATCACGGAAATACCCTGCAGAACGCCCGTATCCTGTTCTGGAAATAGTCCTTTGGGAATGATGATCACAAGTCCTGCCGTAACGATGAGCGTCATCGCAAAACAGATCATTGTGAGTGTCTGATGTCGCAGAACATGAGCAAGCCCACGGTCATAGGTATCAATCACGCGAGCGATGAGCCGATCGGTCGCTGCGGCCCAGTGCGGTTTGGCTTTGGTATGATCGTGGTCCTTCAGCAGACGGGCGCACAACATGGGCACCAGCGTCAGGGACACAACGGCTGAAATAACGATCGTTACGGCGAGCGTGACAGAGAATTCATAAAACAGCCTTCCGATCACATCGCTCATAAAAAGCAGGGGGATCAGAACGGCAATAAGGGAGACCGTCAGAGAAATAATTGTGAAGCCAATCTCGCCGGCCCCGTCCACGGCAGCCTTGTAGCGATCATCACCTTTCTCGATATAACGCGCGATATTTTCGATCATGACGATGGCATCATCAACAACGAAACCTGTTGCGATCGTCAGGGACATCAGTGACAGGTTATCAAGGGAAAAGCCCTCGAAATGCATGACGGCAAGTGTTCCCACAATCGACAAGGGAACAGACAATGCCGGGATCAGTGTCGCGAAAGGATCGTGCAGAAAGACGAAAATAACACCGACGACCAGAGCGAGAGACAGCAGAAGTTCAAACTCGACGTCGGAAACCGATGCCTGAATTGTCGTTGTACGGTCAGTCAACACCTTGATTGTCACGCCTGCAGGCAGATCAGCCTGCAACTGGGAAAGTCGGCTTTTGATCGCGTTGACTGTGCTCAGGATGTTGGCCGAAGGCTGACGTCGGATATTCAGGATAATAGCTGGATCAGCATCGGACCATCCTGCCAGTTCCGTATCTTCCGGCCCTTCCGAAACCGTCGCAATATCGCGGATACGGATAGGCCCCTTGCTGGTGCTGGACCAACCGACCACCTGATCAAGAAGTTGCTCCGTAGTGGAGATCTGCCCCTGGAAATTGATGGTTTTGCTTTGGGACTCTCCGTTGAAACTTCCTGTGGGCGTATTGACGTTGACGTTCCCGATCGTCGTACGCAACGTATCCATATCCAGCCCGTAGGCGGTCATTTTGGGAATATTGACCCGGACGCGATACGCTTTTTTGTTTCCCCCCGAAAGCGAGACTTCGCCGACACCTGATATCTGACTGATTTTCTGTTCCAGACGGGTTGCCACATAGTCTTCGACTTCAGGAAGAGGTAACGTCGTGGACGTTACACCGAGAATGAGGACTGGCGTATCCGCCGGATTGACCTTCGCATAAATTGGGGGAGCCGGAAGAGAGGATGGCAGAAGCGAGTTGGCTGAATTGATTGCCGCCTGCACTTCCTGTTCAGCAACATCGAGAGACGTCGCAAGCGAGAAGCGCAGGGTCACGACCGAAGCTCCGGCAGAAGACTGAGACGCCATCTGCTCAAGGCCGGACATCTGTCCCATTTCCCCTTCAAGCGGCGCTGTCACGGACGTCATCATGACATCCGCGCTGGCTCCCGGATAAAAAGTCCGCACTACAATGGTCGGATAATCGACTTCAGGAAGAGCCGAGACGGGAAGGAAACGGTAGCTGATGAGGCCTGCCAGCAGGATGGCAAAAGACAGCAGCGTCGTCGCAACAGGACGATCAATAAAAAGCCGGGACAGATTCATTTTACTGTCTCAGAACCAGACGGGAGGACGAATTTGCGGGAAGGGAGATTTTAGAACCGTCATGCAGGTGATCGACGCCTGAGATGACGACCCTGTTTCCTTCCGTAAGGCCGGACGTCACCACGAGCGTATCATTCTGGCTGGTACCAGTCTTGATGTTCTGAACTTTTACAATGTTATCCGGTCCCGCGACGTAAACGTATGATCCATTGGGCCCAGTTTGAACGGCGCTCTCCGGCATCAGCAGCACATTGTTTTCCGTTTTTACAATGAGATGGGCATTTACAAACTGGTTGGGAAAAAGCTCTTCGGTCGTATTTGGAAGAATGGCCCTGAGCTTGATCGTTCCCGTTGAGGTATCCAGTTCACTGTCAAGAGAACTGACTGTGCCTTCAGCAAGCTTCTCCTCATTGGCACTGTCCCATGCCTCGACGGGAAGTTCTTTTGTACTGCGCAAGGTTTTCCAGACAAGACCCAGTTTGTCCTGCGGAACAGTGAAAATAACAGAAATGGGCGACATCTGCGCCAATGTCGCCAAACCATTTGTCTGGCCCGCACTGACATAATTTCCCCGATCAACGGCCCGGATACCAATCCGGCCTGAGGTGGGAGCATAAATATGGCAGTATTCAAGATCCAGTCGATAGGTTTCGACCAGTCCTTCATCTGATTTTACGGTTCCTTCCAGTTGTTCGACTTTATATTTCTGGTCCTGAAATGTCTGGGTGTCCACGGCGTCATGCTTCTGCAGTTTCATGTAACGCGCATAATCCATACGCGCCTCTGCCAGTTGCGCCTGGTCGGCTGCCAGTTGTCCTTCGTACTGCTTCAGTTGGGCCTGATAGGGACGCGGATCAATGACTGCCAGCAAATCGCCTTCCTTGACGTTCTGACCTTCAGTAAACAACACCTGTGTGAGGTATCCGGAAATACGTGTCTGAACCGTGACATTCGTAATGGGAATAACGGTTCCCAGTTCCGTAAGGATAACCGGCATGTCACCGCGCTTCACCGTTGCGACAGCGACAGGTGTTGCATCTTCATTCTCACCACCCTTTTTTGAAGGAACCGTAACATAGTAAAGACCGGTTGCTATGCCGGCGATAACAATCCCGGTGCCCAGTAACTTCCAGCGAGATATTTTTTTCGGTGCACACACCTCATGATTGTCCTGATCAGACATGGAGTTTCTACTCTCCTCGTTAGGATGATTGATGATTTAAGAAGATCTTATTTTTTCTTGAACAGAGCGTAATTTTTTCCAAGAGGAAGTGTTATGCGCACGACAAGACCGGATGGTTTATTGTCCATAAGTTCAAGTAAGCCATGATGACGTTCGACAACCTGCTGCACGATGGAAAGGCCCAGCCCCAGTCCCCCGTGACTGGCACGAGCCTGGTCGAGGCGCGTGAAGGGCAGCAACATATTGTCCCGCTCCTGCTCTGGTATTCCTGGGCCATCGTCTTTCACAAGAATGACGGCTTTTTCCTCATTATTTTGCAAAACAACTGATACAGAACCGCCATATTTCAGACCATTCTCGATCAGGTTATTAATGGCGCGGGACAGTGCTATCGGTTGACACTGGCAGACCAGTTGGCTGACAGGATTATAGGAAACCGGTTTCCCCATATCGGAAAAACCTGAGCAGAGGCTTTCGATCAGCGAGTCAAGATCTGTTGTCTCTTCGGGTTCAAGGTTATTTTGATCCTGAAGATAGGAGAGTGTCCCATTCAGCATTCTGGTCATCAGGATGACCTCACGCCGAACGGTGTCAGGACTCAACATGTCTTCGCCCAGCTCCACACGCATTGCCAGACGTGTGAGGGGCGTACGCAGGTCATGTCCGATGCTCATCAGCATTCGCGTCCGTTCTTCAACATAACGCACAATACGAGCCTGCATACGATTATAGGCACGTGCCAGACGCTGGATTTCCAAGGAACCAGTATCTTCCAGAGGCATCGGGGTAATATCCTGCCCAAATGCCTCGACGTGCTCAGCCAGGAAGGAAAGGGGCCGGTTGATTCTTCTGACAGACCAGATGGAAAGAGCAATCACCATAAGAAATAAGGATGCAAAAGCGACAATCAAAGGCATGGTCAGACGCATGATCTGCGGCCAGTGAAAATTGACTCCGTCATGCGCCTGAACAGCATAATAGCCATCATTGATAACCAGAGTGCTTGTCGTCATGCCTGAGCTATCGGCCGCGCAGCTATAGGCCTCGATTGTGAATTCAGGATGTTTGCTCTGCAGAATCCGACGCAGCTCTTCTGAGGGCATACGGGTTGGAATCGTTTTGCACGATGCGCTTTCTCCAACGACGAATCTGAGATCCGGCGTCGAAATCATTTGTGCGAGCTTCTTTCTTTCAGGCTCGGGCACGTGCTGCAATGCTGTCAGGCCGGTTTCAATGGCAAGACTGTTTGGCCAGGGGCCATCCGGCAAAGGTGGAATATACGGGCGGAACGCGACGAGCAGTAACATAATGACAGAAATGGTCGTTGCCATGCACAGGATTACGATCGCTACCATCTGCGTTGAGATGCTACGAGGCCACAGGAGAGTCTTGCTCATCGGGCCGGAAATCCGCCTTCTGGTTTCTGGAGATGGGGTTGAAAAACGTAACCTTTGCCACGGACTGTGCGGATCAGTTCCAGCTGACCACCTTCTTCAGCCAGCTTACGGCGCAATCTGCTGATGATCAGGTCAATTGCCCGCGGATCGATTTCGTCCGCATCCCCTTTGAGAGCTGCAACCAATGTGCTTCTCGCCATAGCCTTATCGGGATTCTGGCAAAACTCCTGAAGGAGTTTTGCCTCCGCGCCTGTCAGGGTAACGCGAACACCTTTCTGGCTGTAAAGAATGCTTTTTCTGGGAAGGAAACGCCAGTTTCCAAAACAGTATTCCTGTGGTGTTCCGGTATTTTGGTTCCGGCGAAGCACCGCACAGATTCGCGCCTCAAGTTCGCGGAGATCGAAAGGTTTTGCGATGTAATCATCAGCGCCAAGATTAAGTCCCACAATCCTGTCGTCTACTTCTGATAACGCACTGATGATCAGAAGAGGAAGAACTGTGTTTTGCTTGATGTATCGGCAGAGAAATTTTCCGTCTTCCTTCGGCAGCATCAGATCCAGGAGGACCATATCGACAGAATGTTCACGCAATGCAGTCTGGAGACTAGCCAGATCCTCAGCCGCATAAACGATGTAGCCTTTCTGCGACAGAAAATGTTTTAGAAGGGATAGAATCTCAAAATCATCTTCGACGATCAGGATATGCAATGGCCGCACGGATAGTGATGTCCCGCTCGTCTCAGTTTTGCATTGTGACCGATCCGACACCTGAGATATTTTCCTCTGGGCTACCTAGTGATGACGATAGCCAGATAGTGACACAAAAATGGAAATTATGAAGGTAGGCTGGTTATATATGTCATTTTGACATATAGAGACCGGGCTGCTCATTCTTCAGGAAAACTTATTGTTGCAGATTTTGTGTAGGCACGAAAATATATAAATTTAGAAAATATCCCCCTGTTTTTATAGTTGAAAAGAAGATTTTTATATTACAATGAAAAGAGGGTCGTATAATTACACGCGTGGTTGGTTCTGTGATGCTGAATAAAGCAAGTTCGGAAATCGTATCCCTCTGACGTATCAGCCGAAGAATGGTCGTCTGGTTGTCCCATCTTGCACTGATGCGAGAGGGCGCGGAACAGCGGCGGCACGATTTGCACGAACTGTTCATAGGGTTGCGCTACGGGACCGCATGTCGCGCCATGCCAAACGATATGACGCTCCAGTCAACAGTCGATCAGCAATCTCGTCGCTGGATGAAGGCTGTCTGCTTCGACGTACCGGCGTTTGACTTGCAGGGAGTGCTGGTCGCAAGACCGCCCCTATGGTGACCAACCTTCACCGTTTTTCCCTTATCGCCGCGCTTCGATTTCCTCGACACAAGCACGCAGTGCCTGTTCAATCTGTTTTCTTGTCTTCCCGAACCGCCGAGCCGGGACTGGAACGGCTATGGCGTAACGATCGGTCAGCCCGATCTGCACAAGCATCGAAATCGCACAAACGTCTTCGGCATGCTCTTCGAGATCGACGCTGATACCCGTCTTGCGGGTCGTTTTCAGCTCTGCCAACAGGGCATCGACGGAGGTCAGGCTATTCGTCGTGCAGCGGTCCAGCCGTCCTTCCGTGCAACGGATGAGGCGCATCTCATCCAGTTCGGCAAGAAACGCCTTTCCTGGCGCGCTCACATGCAGAGGCAGCCGGGAACCTGGTACAGCCACAATGCGAACCTCCTGATCTGACGGCACCTCTGCCACCAGTTCGACATGGTCCTCGCGCTCAATCCAGAGGTCGACTGTCTCGTGTAATGTCCGTGATAACGCTTCCATATGCGGACGAGCCAGCGCGGCTGCATCAAAGTGAACTGCACGAGCGAGCCGAATAAGACCCGCTCCAAGCCTTACCTTGCCGGTGCAAGTGTCGACGATCTGCTCCGCCTCCAAAGCACGGACAAGACGTGTCACCGTCGTGCGCGGCAGATCTGACGCGCGTGCAATGACAGCGATGGTTAGTCCCTGCGGTGAGTCCTCTAACGTACGCAGGATCGAAGCGGCGCGCGCGATGACCTGACTACCACCTTCAATGATATCATCGCTTTCGTTCATTTTGTCACTTGCTTTGCTAATAGTGAGGATCCATTATTCGGTCACAGTGACCACATAGTGGTTATATTATCATATTCGATACAAATGACAAGCGAGTCATCCATGATACCTTCCACACAGAAGAAAGCTCTTAGTTCAACCGGAAGGATTATCGCCATCCTCGGTATACTGGCGGCGTTCGCGCCTTTAGCCACCGATATGTATCTACCCGGTTTCCCTCAGATGGCTGCATATTTTGCTGTTCCCGAAAGTGGTATCGAGATCACGTTATCAATCTTCTTCCTGGGGTTGGCAGCAGGGCAGGCGATCTATGGACCGGTCATCGATCGTTTCGGCCGGCGAGGACCACTTTTGATCGGCATCGGCCTCTATATTGCCTCAGCAATGCTCTGCCTGCTCGTCGCAGATATCAAAGTCTTTATTGCCCTCCGTTTTCTACAGGCGGTAGGGGGATGCGCGGGCATGATCATCGGTCGTGCCATTGTCACCGATCT
The DNA here is from genome assembly GCF_018811975.1 of Acetobacter sp. P1H12_c. Classification (NCBI taxonomy): domain Bacteria; kingdom Pseudomonadati; phylum Pseudomonadota; class Alphaproteobacteria; order Acetobacterales; family Acetobacteraceae; genus Acetobacter; species Acetobacter sp. P1H12_c. The sequence continues at coordinate 20,196 of NZ_JACRVR010000016.1, forward strand.
CTTCGACGAGCGCGACAGTGCTCGCGCATTCTCCTCGCTTCTACTGGTAATGACATTGGCGCCGATCCTTGCACCAATCCTCGGCGGCTTCATTCTCACCCATGCCGGGTGGAAGGCGATCTTCCTGTTTATGCTGGTGTTCGGGCTTGTTTGCGCCGCGCTGGTCTGGTGTTTCGTGCCGGAGACGCTGGCTCAGGAGGATCGCCGCAAGGAAAGTCCCATTATTATCGCCCGCACATGGCTGGCCCTGATCACCGATCCCGCGTTCATCGTGCCGGCTCTTGTCGGCGGCTTGGCCCAAGCCTGTATGTTCGCCTTCATTACAGGTTCGCCCACCGTGTTCATAAATATACATGGTGCCAGCGCACAGACCTATGGCTTTCTTTTCGCGTTGATCGCCTGCGCACTGATCGTCGCCTCCCAAATCAACAGGATTATGCTCAAATGGAAAAGTCCGGAATTCCTCCTGGGAGCTGCGCTGATTCTCAATGTGGTGGCAGGTGTCATGGCTGTGCTAACCGTTGCCACGGATAGTCTGCCTTTGCTGCTGATAACGCTCTGGTTCGCTATTGGCGCGCTCGGCTTCATTGGTGCAGACGCCGCCGCCATCGCAATGGCGGCAAGCGGCCGGCACGCCGGCAGCGGCTCCGCCCTGATTGGCGTGCTTCAGTTCGGCTGCGCTTTTACAGTCAGTAGTTTGGTTGCGGCCAGCCAGAATGGCACCGCCTATCCCATGACGGCCAACATCGCCGCCTGTGGCGTCCTTGCGACCGGCATCTGGTTCATGACAGCGAAGAAAGTGGCTCAGGCGGTACCAGTCGGTAAAAGGTAGAATCTCAGTAGGTGTTTAGTCCCGTGGTTTGATGATGTGGTATTTTCACGAGAGTGGAAGGAAGCATTATGGGACAGATACGTCATGGGAGCGCCACGACCACGCACGCCGTGCGAGCAGCACTACAGCGATCGCAGGCTTCGCTCGCGTCGCTGAGCGAGGAATTCGGGATCAACCCGAAAACAGTTGCGAAATGGCGGAAGCGTCAGACTGTCGAAGATCAGAAGACAGGCCCTAAAGAGCCGCGCTCAACGGTCCTGTCCGAGACGGACGAAGCGATGATCGTGGCATTTCGCCGGCATACGTTGCTACCGCTGGATGACTGCCTTTATGCCCTGCAGGCCAGCATTCCCCATCTGACACGCTCGGCCCTGCACCGCTGCCTTCAGCGCCACGAGATCTCACGACTGCCGGATATCGCGGGAGACAAGCCCAAACGCCAGCGCTTCAAACGCTACCCGATTGGGTTCTTTCATCTCGATATCGCAGAGGTCCAGACCGCTGAAGGCAAGCTGTACCTCTTCGTTGCCATCGACCGGACAAGCAAATTCGCTGTCACACAACTGGTCGGAAAAGCCGACCGGAAGACAGCCTGGGAATTCCTCGAACATCTCCTGAGTATGATCCCTTATCGGGTTCATACCATTCTGACCGATAACGGCATCCAGTTCGCCGAGCAGCCTCGTAATCGCAATACGGCGTGGTCGCGTCCAATGCGCTTTGACATGATTTGCGAAGCCCACGGGATCGAACTTCGTCTGACGAAACCCAATCATCCCTAGACGAACGGTCAGGTTGAGCGGATGAACCGGACAATCAAGGAAGCAACCGTCAAACGCTTCCATTACGACAGTCATGAGCAGTTGAGGACACACCTCAACGACTTCATGGCAGCCTATAATTTCGGGCGAAGGCTCAAGACCCTGAACGGCCTCACACCTTACGAATACGTCTGCAAAATCTGGACTTCAGAGCCAGAAAGATTCATCATCAATCCAACCCATCAAATCCCGGGACTAAACACCTTATGTGTTTCCAGCCTGTTATGATGGCCTCCTGAACGGCCCCTGGCCAGGGGCCGTTCAGGAGGTGAGATACAGCGCTTAACATCTGGTAGCCTGACCACGTTTTTAGCAGGCTGATCTCGCCTCTCTTCACCGTCTCGAACAGTTGACGGCGGCCCGGTTCCGGGACCGCGAACATAAGAAAGAGAGAGTGATATGGTTGCGCAAACCATTATTGGAATAGATGTGTCCCGAGACTGGCTTGATGGCTTCTGCCTGCCCGAGAAACAGAGATTCCGTTTTCAGAATTCACCTGATGGTTATGCCAGGTTACTGGAAATCCTTCAGGGTATGCCAGACGATCTCAAGGTTGGGTTTGAAGCCACAGGAGGACAGGAATGGGCGCTCTGGCGTATTCTCATAAGTATGGGAATAAATGCGGTCCAGTTGCCACCTGCACAGATCAAAGCTTTCGCATTATCCATGGGAAAAAGAGCGAAGACCGACCAGATCGATGCGGAACTGATTGCACGCTTCATGGCTTTTCGTCCAGAAGCAGGGCGAGCACTGCCCGATGAAAAACTCCAGCGTCTCCGCGCATTGACGGTTCGCAGAGCTCAGATGGTGGATGCACGTAAACGGCTTTCCGCCCAGATTTCGGCGCGCCGCAAGCAGGGTGTCAGCGCTGAACTGGAGGATATGGACAGCACTCTCAAAGCATTTATTGAAACCCAGATCAGCGAGCTCGAACAACGGATTGAAGAAGTCATTGCACAGGGCAAAGAACTCTCAGCCAAAGCAGAACTTCTTCGTTCCATCCCTGGTATCGGCCCGGTATCAGTCGCCATGCTTCTCGCAGAAATGCCAGAACTCGGCCGCATGACAGCGACCGAAGCCGCTGCCATGGCCGGACTTGCACCAATGGCTCATGATAGTGGCGCGATGCATGGGAAACGTGTCATTTCAGGGGGGAGAAGATCTCTCCGCCACGTCCTGTTTCAGGCAGGACTGGCAGCTGCCTGCCATAATCCAGTTCTGAAGGCTGTTGCCAGGCGTATGAAGGAGCGGGGTAAGCCACATAAACTGGTGATCGTCGCTATCGCACGGCGTCTCATCACAATCGCCAACGCCGTACTCAAAACAGGCCTGCCATGGCGCATTAGCTCCGCCGCTTAAACACAGTTGCTAGATAACCTAAAAGGGCGGCAACCATTTGGGCCCATGTTGGGCCCACCATGATGTGATATCTAGTTGTATCCAGTGACAGTCAGTGATATTAAATAACCTGTTATCAACAAGTTAATCAGAACAACCCAGCTATTTAGCTACTACTTATCGCCCTTTCACGGCGGCAACACGGGTTCGAATCCCGTACGGGACGCCATTGTTTTCATTGGCTTTTTTGGCGAAACTCTTCCAAAAAATATTAGTTTTTGCACCATTTTTGCACCATCGCGAGGAACGTCGTAGTATCTTCTCATGGTGGAAGATATCAACACGCCGGCAGGTGATGTCATGAGCGGGCGTACAGATCCCGCCACAGGCAAGGCTTTACCGCGCGGCGTAAGCTATCGTGGCCCCAGGCAATACATGACCCGTAAGGTGGTCGATGGCCGCCGGGTGCAGCAGACTTTCTCCACTGCGGCACAGGCCCGACGCTGGCTCAATGAAACAGCCGCCAAAGCAGAGCTTGGCCAGTTCACAGATACACGCCCTCTCGACAAGATGACGATTGGCACACTTGTTGAACGGTATCGCGATGAGTGCATGGCCGATCGGAAAGCTGACAGGATCGGGCATATCCCGGCCATTCTGCGCGACACCGTACTGTCTTCGGTACGATTATCGAAATTCTCAGCCGCAGACGTCCGTGGCTTCCGTGAACGTATGACCGCGGCCGGATATGCAGCCGCGACTGTGGTGAAACGCCTTAATCTTTTGGCCTCTATTATCCAGCATGCCATCTCGGAATGGGATATCGCCATCGTCAATCATGCGTCTGGCCGCGTTGTAAAACGACCCGAGGGGGCTGACAAAAAGCGTAACCGACGCCTCAAGGAAAATCGGGACTCTTCCCTTCCTGGAGAATTTGAACGCCTGATTGAAGCCGTCAGCGCCTCCCCTCACCCGGATGATGTCTGGCTTGTGCGATGGTCGATTGAGCAAGGCACACGCCGGGGCGAAGCCCTCCAGCTTCGCTGGGGCGACATTGACCTTCAGCGTCGCACCCTGAAGCTGGGCGGCGAAAGCGGAAAGACCAAGACGCATCGCCATCAGGAAGAGCACGGGCCAGAGATACCCCCCCTCACGCCGGGGGCACGTCGCCTCCTGATCGAGAAGCTTGCAACGCTTCCGTATCAGCCCAAGCCAACACAGCGCCTCTTTGATGTCGGGTCTGAAGCGGCGTTCAGTGTTCGATATGGCCGTATGGTACGAGAGGCCGGACTGAAAGATCTGACCTTTCACGACCTGAGACATGAAGCAACCAGCCGGTTAGCAAAATTGCTGCCCAATCCGCTCGACCTCAAACGCGTGACCGGTCATCGCGACCTGAAATCACTGGATCGCTATTATCAGCCCGTTCCTGAAGACATCAGTCGTCAGATTGAAGAGGCTGAACGTGTATTGGGTATGCTGTCAGAAGAGAAACTGCTGAAGGACTGAGGTCTCTTCATCTCCAGTCAGATCCCCCTCACTTCGCCAGAAAATGAAATGAAAGATCAGAGAAAGAATTTTCTTTCTCTGATCTCTCGTCCTGTGCTATCAGGTTTTCACGGTTCAACACCGTTCTTCTCCCCCCAAAAAACAATCTGGAATCTTGTGTCTTTTGGGGAGTCCTGCATCCTTGGCCCAGTCACCCGTCACGCCTAAAGTTTTGCGCTATCGCGATGCCGCAACCTATCTGGGCATTAGCCATGGCCGATTACGGAATCTGGTCAGCGAGGGACGTGGTCCAGCTTCCGTAACCTATGGCAAACGGGACAGGGCTTTTCCAATCGCCGCTCTGGATGCGTTTATCGATCAGCGGACAACTGGCTATCAACCCGCTACGCCAGAACCCGTCACGGTCAAACGTCGACCTGGCCGTCCCCGCAAGACCGAACAACGCAGTCAGAAACAGATGGCGCATTGGACCGCAGTCATGATGGCACTGTTCATGACCTATCTTCTTTGGGCCTATGGTTTTCTTGGTCTTGCAACAGGTTTCATGACAAACTGAGAACCATTAAAAAAACAGCACTCCTCGCTTTTGCCCGCGAGAAAACAAGCCTGTCATATCCGGAAGGTTCTGTTCGCTCTCTGGGTACAATACAGATGCATCAGATATTCTGACGATCACCAAAATGTACACTGAAGATAACTTCCGCTTACGTCTCTACGGAATTCAGAAACACCGGCCTCTCTTTCTTCATTGAAGTGCCTATCTCCAATTTCGGGGTACGGGAGCCAATTTTGACCTGACCTTTTCCCAACATAAACGGCACCTGAACAAGCCAACGCAGGTCACCCTTCATTCCTTTCGCCATCTGGTTTCAACAACGCTCAGAAATCAGGAAAGTCACATTCGAGAGCTTTGGCTTCATGACCTGTTAGGCCGTGAAGCCACCCATAACCGCCAGGACACAACCCAAAGAAAGATTCACCTTCGCTCAACCGAACACCTCTTTCCAATCAATGTATGACAGGAAATCGGTCGCTTAATTCAAGGCCCAACAGCGTGACGTCGGCACATTCTGATCTGTCTGGGGATTAGGTGCAGTTAACACACACAACACCGTCTGCTTACGCCCTTCTATTGTTAAAAGAACCCCTTGCCCCGAATAGTCCGTCGTGCTGATGACCTTGAAGCCCTTGTTCAATAACTCGGTCAAAGACATCGGGAGCGGTTTCAACATCGTGGGAACCGCTAAAGGACTATAGGGAGATTTCACACCTGATTGTGGCAACCAGTCCCCCGATGACTGGGCAAAACAACCAACAGGCCCTAAAAGACCAAGAGCTGTCGCGAGGATAAAACTGGCTTTTCGCATGAGACTTTTCCCTTCTAATGCTGCCATAGCCTGTAACGGACTGTCTCCTGTCTATCATACCAGACTGTAAGGGAGAACTTCTGTGAAACACGCGCCTTTGGAAGCCCAAGCACGCACCTTGGAAGCCACGGGCGCTTACCGGGTCTTACGTCGTATCGCACCCCTTCCGCTTGAGACGCAGGGGCCACGTGATCACACCCGTATAGGCCTTTTTCTGGATCTGGAAACGACCGGCCTCGACCCGGCCTGTCATGAAATCATCGAATTCGGGATGGTGCCGTTTGTCTATACGCTGGATGGCCGCATTCTCGGCACCTTACCAGCCTTCAATCGTCTGAGAGAGCCTTCCCACCCCATCCCTCCCGAAATAACCGCCCTCACCGGCATCACACAGGAGATGGTTGCAGGTAAAACCATAGCCCCTGAAGAGGTCGCCCAGTTCGCGACACAGGCAGCCCTCATCGTTGCCCATAATGCCAGATTTGACAGGCTGTTTGCCGAACGCTTCTGGGAGGGGTTTTCCACAGTGCCCTGGGCCTGCTCCATGGAAGATGTGCCCTGGCAGGCAGAAGGCTTTGAAGGGCGCAGCCTTGGCTATCTCGTCATGCAGGCCGGATGGTTTTTTGATGGACACCGGGCCACCGATGATTGTCTGGCTGGTGTTACCCTGCTCACCACACGTCTGCCTAAAACACAGACCCCAGCCCTCTCCGCCCTGCTTCAGGAAGCGCGGCAACCCCGCTGGCAGATCTGGGCAGAAAATGCGCCTTTTGATCTCAAAGAGAAACTCAAGGCCCGTGGCTACCGCTGGAATGACGGCACCGATGGTCGCCCCAAAGCGTGGTTTACGGAAGTGCCACAAGCCCAAAAAGAAGACGAACTGCATTTCCTGAAAACGGAAATCTATCTTCGTGAGGTCGCTCTACTCACCCGTGAAATTACCGCATGGGATCGTTTCTCACACCGCGCCTGAAACACACCTTTCCATTCTCATCCTCCCTTACTCTTCGGCATGACAACAGCAGACTGACGGCAATCGCCCTCAAAGCAGAAAAATTCAGCAGAGCTTGCCTGAATTTGTTTTTTTTGGTGACCGCTCAAAGTACAGTCACGTCGAAGGTTGTCGAGGTTCGCGGCTATTTTCTGGGTGGTTGATGAAGCGCGTCGTGAGCAGCAGAACGCCATGAAATAACGCGAGCACTCCAAATGCTTCCGCAAAAGCCTCTGATGGGATATGAGACGGACCGGTTGTCGCGAGCCGCCATCCAAGGAATGTGGCGCACACCGTGGTCAACGTCGGCCCCCCGATCCTTTGCATGATGTTCAGCGCAGTCGTTGCCATCGGAATATCTGGGCGTGCGATCGAAGCATATCCCGCGCTCATCGCCGGAATGCCCACGGCTCCTCCGCCACCACCGCGCAGAAGCAGGGCGACGCTCAGCAGGGCAACGTTCAGACCGCTATAGGCAAGCACCACCAAAATCACTGTTCCGACCAACGAGATAAGAGCCCCGCAACCGGTCAGATCGCGCGCGTCAAACCGGTCACTCAGACGCCCAATGAGCGGATAGACGCACATCATCCCCAGACCCAGGGGTGCCATGAACAGGCCCGTCCGCTCGGGCGAGACACCGCAGGCGTGGATCAGCCATATGGGTAGAAGCATCTGACCAGCGAACGATACCCCGTTCGTCAGAAACATGATGATCGCCGACACCGAAAAGGCAGGCGCACGCAGCAGGCGCAGGTCGATCAGCGCGTCATCACCCTTGCGTCGCGCGGATCGGACATACAGGACGAACAGCACGAGGGACGCGCCTAAGGTCGCCTGTCCATAAGGCCGGGCGACATGATCCATGCCGTAAAGAAACGAGACGAGAGCGGGCGCGAGAAATCCTAGCCCTGTCAGGTCAAGTGGACGGAAACGCTCGTCATGTCGATCGTCAGGGAGAAACAGAACGGCAAGGGCAAAAGCCGCAAGCCCGACCGGCACATTGAGAAGAAAAATCCATCGCCAGGACGCGACGGAGAGAATGGCACCGGCGACGACGGGTCCAAGAAGCGGCGCGAGCAGAACAGGTGCCGTCATCGCGCTCGCGACCCTCGGCATCTGTCGGCCCGCCACACGAGCTACTGTCATCTGCGCCATAGGGGCGAGCAGTCCGCCCGCCATGCCTTGCAGCAGCCGGAATACGATCAGGGACGGCGCAGACCACGCTAGTGCGCACAGGCCTGATGTCAGCGTGAAGGCACCGAAGCACCATAAATAGACCGCTCGCCCCCCGAGGCGGCTTACGAGCCATCCATTCAGTGGCAACGTCAGGGCGAGCGCCAGCAGATAGCCGCTGACCACCCATTGAATGTGTGAAAACGGAGCGTGCAGGGTCGCGACGAGATCTGGTAGCGACACATTGACGATCGTGGCGTCCAGTTGCGCCATGAAAGATCCGACCGCCGCGACGCTCACGATTTTCCAGGTGCCCGGAGGCAGTTGATCCGGGTCTAAGGCTGGCAACGACGTTCTGGCGTTCATGAATGATCTCGCGGGAAACCGTGAGACGCGCAGACATGAGCCATGCGTTTACGCATCCAGCGCGATCGCGTCGCTCGTCGTCACCCGGCCAAGACGGGGAAAAATCTCTTCGCAGGCAAAGCGCTGCATCTCTTCGGTGAATGTGGACATGATATCCTCGACGAGCACGACGTTATATCCGTGCTCATGCGCCGCTCTGGCGGTAGATTCCACACCCAGATTGGTGGCGATTCCACCGACCACGATGGTCGTGATCCCGCGTCGCCGCAGTTGGAGGTCAAGATCCGTGCCGTAGAAGGCACCCCATTGCCGTTTCGTGATACGCAGATCATTCGGTCCGGCGAGCCCGTCAACCAGTTCGGTCCAGTCGGGAGCAAAGCCTCCGGGCGGCGAAAAGGAGCGATCGACGACCGCATGCACCGCGTCCGCGAAATCGGGCGCGAACGCGACATTCACCAGAATGACGGGAGCACCGGCGGCCCGGAAACGCGCCGCGAGTTCTTTCGATCGTTCGACGATCGTGGCCCCCGGTATCGGGGCCAAAGGCAGTCCCGTGATTCCCTTCTGGAGATCGATCAGGACGAGGGCCGTCCGGGTGGGCGGAAGTGAAATCATGGCGTGAGCTTCCCTGTTGACGTTCGCGCGACCGTCCCGAAGCGTTGTCCAGACCGCACGGAACCGTTAGAAGTTGAGCATATACTCAAACAGGAGCATTATTTGAGGATGGACTCAAATACGTCAAGAGCAAAACGGACACCTCTTCAGCCGCTACGCTCGGCCGGACGCCAGCGCGTCGAGGAACTGCTCGCGGCTGCGTCCGACCTGATGGCGGAACGCGGTTACGAGGCGACGACCATGGCGGAGATCGCCGCGCGCGCCGGGGCGAAGATCGGCTCGCTCTATCGCTTCTTTCCGAACAAGGAGGCTGTGGCGGACGCTCTGGTGCAGCGGCATATCGCCATTCTGGAAGACGAATACGCAGCACTTGCCAAACGTGCGGCCACGCTTTCGCCGGAAGCGTTGGCGGATATCCTGATCGAACTGCTTGTCACGCTTCATCCGCGTGTGAAATCGCTGTCCGCCCTGATGGAGGCGCGGACTGACAAGATGGAGATCCGCGACCGCGCGCGAGGTCATGCCGTGGCCGGAATTGCGGCGGCTCTGCGCGTGTGTGCGCCGGGACTGGATGAGGCGCTGGCGAAAGACATCGCGGCGGTCGTTCTGAACACCATGAAAGTCTTGCGCGGCATGCTCGCGAACGACGCGCCCACGACGTCGGGCGCGCCCGATGAGTTGCGGCGGATGAACCGACTTTATCTTTCCGACAGGCTGGCGCCGTTCCGGCGCGGTTCAGACAGCGCAACGGATGGAAAGACACGCTAAATGCGAACCGGAGACGAAGCCACACTCTCCCGGTGTGATGCGTCCTTCGACTGACGACGCGAGAGATCGGCCGCACTTGCGAAGTGCGAGATGCGCAGCGGCGGCTTCCGCCTCATTTCGGTCATAAACAGGGGCGTTTAAGTTTTTGGAAAGCAGACATGATCGATCAAGTGCGTACGAGTGTTTTGTAGTCAGATTCTGTAATGCCCATTGCCATGTAGGCGCGCTTGGTCTGGGCTTCCCTGATCGTGTCCAGCGACAGTCCGTTTGCGAGCATGTCCTCAATTAGGTCGATATGCAGGGCTGCCAGAAGAGCGTGGGCGTTATAAAGGGCCGCACCCTCCGGCGGCGAGCCCGTCCCTTCCTCGATGAACCTCGCGGTCACCCCAAGCATCCAGCGATAATGCGGCGATTGCAGAATGCCCGGACCGAATTCGAGCGCCCGGATCAGGTGGCGGTTGTCGAGCTTGAACGTCAAGATCAGGTCAAGAAACGCTGCAAGACGCTGTTGCGGTAAGGTATCTTGCCGGAAAGGAGCCGCACCACTCTCCACGCTTGCCCGTAGAGCTTCGATCTTTGTGGCCCAGAGAGCGTCGAGCAATCCCGCGCGACTACCGAACGCGCGGAACAGTGTTCCCTTCCCGACACTGCATGCCGCCGCAATGGCATCCATGGTCACACGTTCAGGCCCATCAGCCTGTGCAAAGAGGATATCGGCGGCCTCAAGCATGCGGGTCGTGGCGGTTGGCGGCCGTCCGCGACGAACTACTTGATTTTCGGACTTGTGGTCCGATATATAATGTAAATCTGGACTCATGGTCCGGAAATCATATCAAGGAAGCACCATGTCACCAACATCCGAACTGCCAGACTGGCTCGAAAATGCACTAGACGCACTTCGCGCAGGTGATATCGCGGGCTGGATGGCGATCTACGCAGCCGACGCATGCCATGAATTTCCGTTCGCGCCCGAGGGCGCCCCGCGTAAGCTGATCGGACGGGACGCCATTGCGGCCTATATGGCCCATCTGCCATCTATAATCCGGTTCGGTGCGCTGAGCGACATTCGCGTCCGTAGCGCTGGCAACGAACTGATTGTTGAGGCAACGGGCCATCATGAACGCGTTGTCGACGATAGCACAAAGAGCTTGTCCTACGTCTGGTTCATCGAAAGGCGTGACGCGAAGGTCACTCGGATACGCGACTATATGAACCCACTTCAGCTTGCAGCGATTGTCTCAGACTGAATGACACAAGCTGGCATGGCGTCCCCAGAAGACTAACTGTCGGAACGGACGGCTTGAATGGGGCTGCTCTCGCCTACATCTCGGACAATCCGAAATACAAACAACTGATCTTAAAGCGGATGACGCTGCCCAATCTTGCCTGGGTCATTTTTATTTTCTCAGGCGAGTATCCATGCACGACGGGTTCAGTTCGATCCGAACTAACGTTTCCTCTCTGAAGACTTGATGAAACGCGTGGTAAGCAACAGAGCGCCATGGAATAACGCAAGCAATCCAAATGTTTCGGCATAAGCCTCCGATGCGACATGGGATGGAGCGATTGTCGCAAGCCGCCACCCGAGGAATGTGGCGCACGCTGTGATCAATGTCGGTCCCCCAATCCTTTGCATGATGTTCAGCGCAGTCGTTGCCATCGGAATATCTGGGCGTGCGATCGAAGCATATCCCACGCTCATCGCCGGAATACCGACAGCGCCCCCACCTCCGCCACGCAGCAACAATGCTAAGGCGAGCAGGACGACGTTCAGACCGTTATAGGCGAGCAACGCTAAAATCAGTGTGCCAACAAAGGACAAAAGAGCCCCGCAACCGGTCAGATCGCGCGCGTCAAACCGGTCACTCAGACGGCCAATGAGCGGATAGACGCACATCATCCCCACACCCAGGGGTGCCATGAACAGGCCCGTCCGCTCGGGCGAGACACCGCAGGCGTGAATCAGCCATACGGGTAGAAGCACCTGACCAGCGAACGACACCCCGTTCGTCAGAAACATGATGATCGCCGACACCGAAAAGGCAGGCGCACGCAGCAGGCGCAGGTCGATCAGCGCGTCATCGCCCTTGCGTCGCGCGGATCGGACATACAGGACGAACAGTACGAGGGACGCGCTTAAGGTCGCCTGTCCATAAAGCCGGGCGACATGATCCATGCCGTAAAGAAACGAGACGAGAGCGGGAGCGAGAAATCCTAGCCCTGTCAGGTCAAGTGGACGGGGGCGCTCGTCATGCCGATCGTCAGGGAGAAACAGAACGGCAAGGGCAAAAGCCGCAAGCCCGACCGGCACATTGAGAAGAAAGATCCATCGCCAGGACGCGATGGAGAGAATGGCACCGGCGACGACGGGTCCAAGAAGCGGAGCGAGCAGAACAGGTGCCGTCATTACGCTCGCGACCCTCGGCATCTGTCGGCCCGCGACACGCGCCACCGTCATCTGCGCCATAGGGGCAAGCAGACCGCCCGCCATACCTTGCAACAGACGGAGTACGATCAGGGACGGCGCAGACCACGCCAGCGCGCACAGGCCTGATGTCAGCGTGAAGGCACCGAAGCACCATAAATAGACTGCCCGCCCCCCGAGGCGACTTACGAGCCATCCATTCAGCGGCAACGTCAGGGCGAGTGCCAGCAGATAACCGCTGACCACCCATTGAATGTGTGAAAACGGAGCGTGCAGGGTCGCGACAAGATCGGGGAGCGACACATTGACGATCGTGGCGTCCAGTTGCGCCATGAAAGATCCGACCGCCGCGACGCTCACGATTTTCCAGGTGCCCGGAGGCAGTTGATCCGAACCCTGGGATGGCAACGATGTTCTGGTGTTCATGAACGATCTCGCCGGGAACCGTGAGACGCGCAGACATCCACCATGCGCTTACGCGTCCAGTGCGATTGCGTCGCTTGTCGTCACGCGGCCAAGGCGGGGGAAAATCTCCTCGCAGGCAAAGCGCTGCATCTCTTCGGTGAATGTGGACATGACATCCGTGGCGAGCACGACGTTATATCCATGCTCATGAGCCGCCCTGGCGGTAGATTCCACGCCCAGATTGGTCGCGATTCCGCCCAGTACAATGGTCGAGATACCGCGTCGTCTTAACTGAAGATCGAGATCCGTGCCGTAGAAGGCACCCCATTGCCGCTTCGTGACACACAGATCGGTCGGTTCGGCAAGCCCGTCGACCAGTTCAGCCCAGTCTGGTGCGAAGCCGCCAGGCGGTGAAAAGGAGCGATCGACAGTCGCATGCACGGCATCGGCAAAATCAGGCGCGAACGCTACATTAACCAAAATGACCGGAGCCCCGGCGCTCCGGAAGCGGGCTGCGAGTGCTTTCGATCGCTCAACAATCGCAGTACCCGGTGTGGGAGCCAGGGGAAGCCCCGTGATGCCCTTCTGGAGATCGATCAGGACGAGGGCCGTCCTGCTGGCTGAGAGTGAAATCATGGCAAGACCTTCCCTGTTGACGTTTAACCGTCATCCCGAACCGTTGTCCGAAACACGCGGAAACGTTAGTAAGTTGAGTAAGCACTCAAGCAGGGGTATTATTTGAGGATGGACTCAAATTCGTCAAGAGGTAAACGGACGTCTCTTCAGCCGATGCGCGCGGCTGGGCGTCAGCGCGTCGAGGAATTACTGGAGGCCGCGTCCGACCTCATGGCGGAACGAGGGTACGAAGCTACGACCATGGCGGAGATCGCCGCGAGCGCCGGGGCAAAAGTCGGCTCGCTCTATCGTTTCTTTCCAAACAAGGAGGCGGTGGCGGACGCTCTGGTGCAACGGCACATCGCTGTTCTGGAAGACGAATATGCCGCACTCGCCAAACGTGCCGCCACACTATCCCCGGACGCTCTGGCGGACGTCCTGATCGAATTGCTTGTCACGCTTCATCCTCGTGTGAAATCCCTGTCCGCGCTGATGGAAGCACGGACTGACAAGATGGAGATCCGCGAACGTGCGCGCGGACATGCGATAGCCGGGATTGCGGCGGCACTTCGTGTCTGTGCGCCAGGCCTAGATGAGGCGTTGGCGAAAGACATCGCGGCCGTCGTTCTAAACATTATGAAAGTGCTGCGCAGCATGCTGGCGAAGGACGCCCCCACGACATCTGGCGCGCCTGACGAATTGCGACAGATGCACCGTCTCTATCTAACGGACCGACTACAGCCGTTTCGGCGTACTCCAGACGGTATAACGGACGCAGAGCCATAATTTCGCAGACTGGTGCAGCCAGGGTTTCAAACACCAATTTCATCGCACCTCAAGTGAGGATGCTAAATGGATGCGAGAAAGCCGGGGAGAACTAACACAGTTTTGACGCGAAAATCTCGTGCCCGGCAATGGCCAATTGCTTAGCAGGTAGGCGGCAGTCGCCTCTTTTAAGACATTCATTGACCTTGAAAGTCTGCCCGTAACCAGACACTGTTTACGGCGATAAAGTCACTCCACGCTACGAGCGTGCATCATGCTGACTATGCCTGCCGAGCACGGTTTTATGAGCCAGCCGATCTTTCTCTTCGCATCAGACTTTCACGAGTTTGATGGCGCGCTCGGGACAGGCCTTTACACAGAGACCGCAGGCACGGCACTGATCGGCATGAGGCGTATACGCGACCATTCCGCCATGAACATGGCTTTTGATCTTTCCAACGAATGAGAGCTTCCGATAGTCCGAATTGTCGATCTTTCGTACTTCGAAAACATTGTAAGGACACACGGCGACACAGGCGTCTTTTCCCTCACAGCGATTGAAATCCACAATCGGGACGACCAGCCTTGTTCGACTCTCTTCCAGGCATTTAGGTGTGCTCATTGCTTTTTCCCCGTTTCCGGTCGTTTCGATACCGTTCATTTGACGCTCTGCTGCAAATTCCGATTTTGGCGAAGTTCCCGCGCGAACATCTCAAGCGTAGTCGTCGGCCTCCCCAGTTTTTCCCACGTCTCCCCGGCGTAAAACGGATCTTCGTGATCTCCGAAATAGGCGAACAGATGCGCCACGAACTTCATTTTCGGGTTGAAAAGGCCAATCATCCGCATAACCCAGAGTGGCGCCACGCGAATTTTGAGAGAGGGATCGTAGTTTTTTACAAAACGCTTCAGCGCCTGTCTGACGGAGATCGCTTCCGGTCCCTGTACCGGGCAATGTTCTGGCATTACCTGAGGATTCTGAAACGCCTCGACCACCCATCGTGCGTAATCCGCGGCACTGATCCACCAGATTTTGACGCGCGTATTCCCAATCCACTGAATCGCACGTCCGCTGATCATGAAAGGCAGCAACTCCATGAAATGGGTCGGCGCGAAGAAGGTATGCCGGATACCGGTGTCCGCAATGCTCCTGTGCCCTTCCATACGGATAATATTGGGCACGACATTCTGTTTGATGTTTGTGAGCGCCGGTGGATAAGCACCAAGAGCACCGATCTTGGCAATATACCGGATATCCAGCCCCTGTATGGCCGTCATCAGGTTTTGCACACCTTCGCGCTCTTCATAAAAGAGAAGATTCGGGTCTGCCGTTTCGGTCGCGAGATTGATGTAGAGCGCGTCTACCCCGTTGAGCGCTGCGTGTAGGCTTGGAACATCCCGCAGATCGGCCTGAACGATCTCGACAGTATCCGGAAGCATCCGGCGTGCCTTATCTGGCGAGCGAACGATGGCACGAACTTCGAAATGTCTGGATAGTTCGGTTGTAACCGGTGCGCCAAGTCGGCCTGTCGCACCAATGACAGCTATTTTTCTGATCGGTTTCATGGTGTGTCCTGATCCATGGATGCAAAAGTTGTTCTGAGTTTCTCAGGGTCGTAATGCCGGTTTATGGCGGTGTTGCTGAGGCCGATCCCGCGCAGCAGGAAACGGACCGTGTTTTCGACCAGCTTGTCGCGTGTCACGCCATATTCGACGACCGTGATGTCGGGCAGGCTAATCAGATGCAGCGTGTTCGCCAGATGATGGACGAACCAGATTTCGGCACTGCCGGTCTGAACACCGTCCTCCATATCGCCAGCGTCCTGCGCAACCCGGAAAGATCGTTCGAAAACGCCGATCCAGGGCTTCACATGCCGATCGAGGAAAGCCTTTGCGAACTGTCCGTCGCCCAGCAGACTGGCCGTGACAAGCCGTTTGGTATCATCGTGAGACTGCGTATCCCCGATGCCCGGAAAGACCGCCTGCACGAGCAGGGCAACACCTTTGACCAGTGTTGCCGTCGAAGGCGCTGCTTCGGCAAGAAGACGGCTACCGACGGCGTTGGCTTCTACGCAATGAGATTCAAGTTCCGCGTAAAGCTCCTCCTTACTGGCAAAGTGCCGGTAAAGAAGGGCCTCGGAGACACCCGCCGCTCTCGCGATCTCTTTTGTGGTCGCCCCCTCCCGACCAAGCCGGGCGAAAACGGGGGCTGCTGCTGACAGGATCGCCTGCCTGCGATCCGTCGCGGAAAGTCTGGAAGGGCGTGAGGGCATGGTTTCTCCTTACAGAGAAATCATAAGTGAGTATTCACTTACATGCAAGCGCCTTATGACACCTCGCTGTATATGACCAGGAGCGGACCGTCGGCTTTCCCCCCATTGCAGCCATTCCCAAGAATATGGTGGCTCTATTCGACGCCAGCCGACACATAGTGCCTGGCAGACAGATGCTGGCAGCACAGTACGATCCAGAAGGAAGATAACGTAGTGCTTCTCCTTACCAAAGGAGTCAGAAATCTGTCAGGACTTTGAGTGGATGTCGAAATCACTCACACCATGAAGCTGAGGAGCAAAAGCCCCTCGCTCATCCAACACGCCTGAAAAAAACGGAATGCGCAGGCTGCGTTGTTTTGTGCCGTCGCAGAGGTATAAAGCCGTACTGCTTAAAGAGCATGGTCAGATTGGTTTCATTAAACCATTGCAGATGCTCCGGCGGACAGATATCGGGCCATGCCGCCAGATTCTGCGGTGTAGCCCGGTGGCCCGCATCCGGTGCAGAGAGATAGACAACCGCGTTTGGCCGTGTGATGGCCCGAAGGGTTTCCATGAACATCACAGGACTTCTCAGATGCTCCAGCAATTCTGACGAAAACACAAAATCAAAGCGCAGCTCCCGTTTTGCAAAGGCTTCAATATCCTCGGCAAAAAACCTCTGCTCTGGAAAACTGCGCCGTGCAAAGGCAATGCTGTTCTCGCTCAGATCAACCCCCGTGCCACTTCGCGCAAAACGACACAGAGCCGACAGCATGTGTCCACCGCCACACCCCAGATCCACTATGTCACGATGATACACATATGGAATAAACCACAGACTCCGCCAGAATGCGCGCCACCGGCGGGAGCGATCCTTGGGATAGAAAWCCGCACACGCGCCCCGGTAGGTCGTCGCATAATAGGCGGCGATAACCGCCTCAGTCGGCATGGGATCAACAAACAGGAACGCGCAGTTTGAACAGCGCACAATCCTGTAACCATTCTTCTCAAGCTGTGGGTGACACACAGCGTGACACACTGGACACGTCACAGCAGGACGCACCGAGACATCAGGCATCGGGGAGAAATCCATTTTTTCAACTGGAGATTATTGTGAGGACATCGGTCGCAACGAGAGACTGGATGTCCTCACAGCACAGCTTTCCTACTGGAAAACCGTTTAGCCGTGGAATGTTCTCAGGAATTTATACTGATGTGTCGGACCATCCCATCTCCAGACAGGCTGTGTGCTGCCCGGTTGCCCAAAAGACAGATCATGCACGCCATCCTGTGTGGTCGACAGAACGGTTATATCGACAGCACCATTGTGCCAGACAACCCGATTGTCACGATCGAGAACAGTGAGTTCACCCCCTGTCTGCCCCCAACATGAATCTGGATCATAGGTCACGGTCGCACCCTGCAGAACACCACCAAGATCAAGATGTAGAACGCCGATCCTGTTCCGGTTCCCACAGACATTTTTATATCCGTGTGCGGTTTTTTCCAGATCAGGAACATGCCGCAATACGGCATCATCTTTTGCTGTTGCAACAGGCAGGTCACTGCCCGGATAGCTTTTTAACTCGTGAAACGCCGTTCCCGCATCCTGTGCCTGCGCTGTCGACACCAGACCACTGGCCGCACAGAGCATGAGAGACAGAGTTATCATTTTTCTTGTCATTTTCTATTTTCCTGTAATCGTATTTTAGAAATAGCGTCTCATTGGTCGGCTGGATGAGAGGTCCCTGCCCTCTCGTCACTCCACACCGTAGAGCTGACGCCTGTGAGCATCAGCGTCGCATTTCTTGCGCACTTCTTTAACGCTCCCCCACAGGCCGATCCCTGCAGCAAAGGCAATGAAGGGGTGCCACCAAAGTCCAATCGCAACACCACACAGAACCTGCCCCATCACACTGCCATGCTGTGCGATCCGGTATTCTTCTCTGTGCTTGGCTTCAATTTCCCCGAATTCGGCTTCATACTCGGCCCGACGCTGCTCCAGCCGACTGGAAGACTGCGCGCCAGATGCATCGTGCTCACCCATGAAACACCTCATGCACAAGACCGGCGACAATCAGCATGATCCCCACTGGTATCATGATGTCCGTTGCCAGAAAGACCGCACCCAGCCCGATGACCGCAATCACAACGAGCCCGCCTAGCAGTGTCAGCATCTACGCCTCCCGTCCTGTTTATTCACTTAAAGCCGCCCGATATCACGACACAGGCCCAGCAGATGCGAGAGCCGCTGCTGCAGGACAGCGCCCAGAACGATCAGCCCTTCCAGCAGACGGGCTCCATCACTATCGCCACGCAGATCATCCAGCCGGCTTCTGAGCAATCCGTGCTCCAGTTCCACCAGCCTGAACACGTCGTGCAGGCCGGCATGTAACTCTTCGAGACGAGGATCCGAGGTATTTTCATAAGACGCAGACATCATAATCCCTTCGACAAGACGAGGGTTTCATGCGAAGTTCAGCTTGCAAACCACGACGCCTCGCACATTAACCTTTCTCAATACATACGATGTTCCGACTATACATACAAGCGGTTTTCTGCATATTTCAAGCCTCCCTGTTCTTCTGGAGGTTTAATGTCCCGACGCAACCGAAAGCGCCCGCTCATGGATGATCAACTGACCCTCATGCGTGAACGGGGAGAGCGGCTCCGTCAGGCGGCTCAGGCCATCGGTATTACACGCGCAGCCAAAGCCGCCGGCGTGCCCTACACAACCCTGCGCGACTATATGAATGGCGGAGAAATGAAGTTCTCTTCCATCGCCTCTCTCGCACGAACCTGCGGTGTGTCTCTCGACTGGCTGGCCTACGGCGTCGGAGAAGAACCACCCCCTCCCCAGACACAGGAGGAAACACCCGCCAGGGGCGGCCATCAGGCCGTCATCCCCTGGCTGGACAACCGTGAAGACGGGCTGCGTATCAGCAAAAGCTGGCTTGCCAGAACCTTTCGGCAGGATGGCACATCCTTACGGCTCGTGAGCGTTATTGGCGATGCCATGCTCCCCACGCTAGCCGAGAACGATCTCGTGATCCTCGATACCGCCGATCAGCAGATTCACGGTAGCGGCCTGTTCGCCCTCGCTGTGGACGACAGCATCCTGATCCGGCGGCTTGAACGTCGACTGGGAGGCGGTCTACGCGTCATCGCTGACAATGACCGCTATCCCCCTCAGGATCTGACACAGGACGAAGCATCCGATCTGAAGATTGTCGGGGAAGTACTCTGGACTGGAGGCGTTCCCAAGCGTTAAGCAGCCCTGAAAAAGGCGCCGCAATGCGCTACAAATGATTTTTCGTAGATTATAGTTATTTTTTCGCTTGTTGTGTGAGTTTCTTCGCAGTATTTGTTCCTGAGAAATACCGCCTGTTTTCTGGCGGCGGTCTCAGGAGTCCTTTGTGCTGTTCTCCCCTGCTCTTCCCCCGCTGACAGAAATCAGGCCAGGTCAGGCCGCACTTGCCCCGTTCGGCAGCTATCCCATGACACGCCGCCAGCATCTTGCCCGCATGTTGATACATGAACGCCCGCTCGGACGAGGACGCTTACGGCGTATAGCGGTTGCATGGTTCCAGCAGGGACCAGAGATCGTGGATGGCACCTTGTTTGGCTATCGGGTCAGATTTTATCCGCGCGATAACCAGACCGATGCCTATGGGGCCGTCTGTGGCGGATTTTATAAAAGACGCGAACTCCGCTGGCTGCGTTGCATTCTCTCCCCGGACGCCAGTTTCGTAGATATTGGCGCCAATATGGGGTTTTTCTCCCTGTACGCGTCCCGCTGTCACACACGTAAAATTTTGGCGGTTGAAGCCAATCCGGTTCTGATGGCCCGGTTTCGGGAAACACTCGCCCTGAATGAGCCCCTTCCGATCTGGTGCGTTTCCTGCGCGGCGGGCGCGACATCGGGAAATGGACACCTAAAGCCCCGCCACCATGACGTTGGCAGCGGCCAGTTCTCCGCCGTCACTTCCGAAAAAACACAGGCAGGACAGCAGACGGCAACCATCCCCATTCGCCCTCTTAAAGATATTGTCCAGGACGCCGGTCTGAAGACCATCACTCTGATGAAGCTCGACATTGAAGGGATGGAACATGCTGTGCTGGACACCTATTTTAGAGATGTCTCTCCGATGCTTTATCCGCGACACCTGATTCTGGAACGTCCCGTTAACCGAGAGGCACAGCAAGCCCTCGAACATTTATTGATTGCCAGTTCACTTTACAGGATCAGCGGACGCACGCGTGCCAACCTTCTTTTATCAAGAAACTCTTGCTAAAAACCAAATCTTTCAAAAACAAAATTATTGTTTCGAAGTACTTTTCCATCTGGAAAAACTGCTGCCTGTAAACAGGCAGCAGCCCACCGATCAGCTCTGGTTTGCAGAGACTTCCAGCGCTTCATGCGCGCGTTCAAGCCTCTCGCTCAGATCATCGACCAGTAAAATCAGGCCATCCAGAGTATCTGTTGAGCCATCACGCACTTCTTTCAAGCCGGCAATGAGTGCTGCACGCATGATCAGCATGACTTCGTAAACATCCTGAACCGGCGTTGAGGTCGCGCAGAATTGATTTGACATGAGTAATTTTCTTTCTGAAAAATCGTTATCCACAAAGAAGAAATAAAAATCGCGCGCAGTGACACGGGAGCCCCGAATGTCACACGAACACGATGACCTTTTTCTTTTTTGGGGAGAAGGGCGACAACCCTTCGAAAGCTTCTCAAATTCTCAAAAAGACTAAGGAAAACGCCGAACTTCCACGGGTTAGGTAACCTACGGAAACCAATCAAACGGCATCCACAGATGCCTCAGAGGAAAAAGGGGACTGCACAGAGCAGCCCCCTTCCCGTCCTTATCTTTTTGATCCGTTACTCAAAATCTCGGTAGACGCGGTCTTCCATAACCTGCCACCCCTGTACCTTCCCAAATGGTTCTGAAGTGGGTGGAGGCGGCGTGCGGGCAACAGAAAGCGCTGCCAGCATATTCAAACGGCTCTCCGCAAGAAGGTGACGCAAGACAACACGCGACTGCATCATCCGTGTGAAAGCTTCACATTCAAACCACGGGACTTCAAAACTGGGCTGAAGATACTCGACCAGTTCTGCTAAAGAATAGTCACTGCTTTTGCCGAGATTATAAATCCGCGCGAGCCTGTGGAGACACAGTTGATGCGGTCGTTCTCCCCACGGAGCACCAAGTAGGCGGTGCAGAAACGAGACATTATAACCCGCCAGACACAGGGGAAGTTTCTGATCATGTGGAAACACCGCGTTGAAGAGACGGTCTTCAACAACGAAGTCACTTCCTCCCCGCTCACCGGGGACTTTCTGCAACACGCCTTGGAAAACTCCCCCATTCACGTCGGCAAATGTGTAGTCAGGTCGCATCACAAGATCACAATAGGCAAGCGATATCGGTAGCCCCTCTGCAAGCTGGGGCTGTCCGGGACCTGTGGGCGCAATATCGAGGAGCCGGATTGTGCCCTCGCGCCAGCACGGCAGGATAGTCGTATCTTCTTTTACTATTGTCATAATCAGGCTCCCCGCAGTGCAACATCATCGACGAGATCGATGCAGAGATCTTTCAGCTCCGCGGGACGGGCAAACATGTCGAGCCAGACCACGACTGGTGTTATGTCGAGAGCACGATAAAAGCTGAGACGCTGATCAAGACGTGCAAGCCATCTGCGTTCCTCTTCATTGCGTGTGACACGATCAGAGCCACAGCAGCCCACGACTTCGATATAGCGGGAAACATTTCCTTTACGTAACGTTATATCGGCACGAAAAAGCCCCTCATCAAGACAGATGGGTTCGTGCACATCAACATGCATGTTACGGCGCTTCAGAGTGCAGAGCATCTGATAGACAATCCGTTCCGGCAGAGAATCCAGGATTGTGCCGTCAGTTGCAACTGGCCCAGAGACAGGCAAATGAGGCCAGCGACCGGCAGCTGTTTTCTGCACACGAGACCATTCAAGCGTGCCGCTCTCGCCAATAAAAACGAGATGCTGCCCGGCTGCTCCCATAAATCGGAACATGTGAGAATTGGGCGGCGCACCCAAGGCGAGAGTCATGTTTTTATAAAGCCGCAGATCCTCTTTGGTAGGATAAAAGATAGAGGACAGGACAGACGAACTGCTGGTTTTTGTTGAAAGCGTAGACATTGTAATTCCATGAAAGGAAGTAAGCCCGTAAGGAAGCCGTGCCATGAGGCACTTCTTCCTTTTGTGGGGAGGCTGGCACTGCAGCCTCAAACACTGCCCTTGTCCCTGGCAGGCTACAGCTCCCACAAAAACACAGACCCAATTTCTCCGTAACGCAGACACATCACTGCCGACCGCACGCTCACTCAGGCACAGAAAAAGTCACGCACGACTTCTGTCGTCTATTTTTCGAGAATTTTATCATTTTCACCACCATTTATGTTTGTGGAAAAATTGTTGTATTTTTTGCTTACAGTAATTGTCGCATTTCCGGGCTTTTCCACGCTCCCGGACGAGCCAGAAGGCGGAGAAATTTCACTACAAATCAATAACTTAAATATGTTCTTTTACTGACCACCTGGCGCCGCAAGGCAGTCAGCACGAAGTGTTTTTCGGTGCCCTGCACCAAAAACACGGTATCGTGCCATCTTTCTCTCTTTTTGACTTATTTAACAGCTTTGTAATGTTATTTATGTCTCTTTCTTTCTCATTCTGGCTTCTGACAAAGCTGTCGTTCTCTTTCTTCAAAAATGATCTAATCACCCCTTAAAACGTCTCTGTATTCGTTTATTTGAGGCTCTAATGTTTATGAGCGAGCTGTATAAAATTCTTCACAGAGGCGTTTTAAGGTCTGTTTTTGCTGTCATGGTTGTGGAGCGGCATGGTCGATTTTGCCGCTTTTTCGGGGTCTTTTTTGTTAAGAATTTTTCCGGAAAAGCGCGGATTCTGTTTTGCCCTCCACTCCGGTTTTTGTCGTGTTTTCGGCGGTTTTTCCTTGGACCAAGGATTTACCCCTGAAAACCGTGCGTGAACCCCTAAAATCGGGGGGGTTCTATAGGGGGGGGTCCTTGGAATAAGGATTTACCCCTGAAAATCGTGCGTGAACCCCTAAAATCGGGGGGGGTCTATAGGGGGGTTCCTTGGACCAAGGATTTACCCCTGAAAATCGTGCGTGAACCCCTAAAATCGGGGGGGGTCTATAGGGGGGTTCCTTGGACCAAGGATTTACCCCTGAAAACCGTGCGTGAACCCCTAAAATCGGGGGGGGTTCTTTCTTGAACGGGCGGTTTCAACTAATTTTCGTGACGAGAGGCCCCAAAATCGGGGGGGTTCTATAGGGGGGTTCCTTGGAACAAGGATTTACCCCTGAAAACCGTGCGTTAACCCCTAAAATCGGGGGGGTTCTTTCTTGAACGGGCGGTTTCAACTAATTTTCGTGACGGGAACCCCTAAAATCGGGGGGGTTCTATAGGGGGGTTCCTTGGAATAAGGATTTACCCCTGAAAACCGTGCATAATCGTCAATATAAGGGGGTTCTGCTTTATTCCGTCCTGTTCAACTCATTTTCCTGACGGATTGCCCAAAATCGGGGAGGTTTGCTACGGCGTGTCGTCAGTTAAGCAGGATGATGATTGAGGCGAACTGCACTGCTGCGAGGAATGTTGACTTCAGTTTGTCGTAGCGCGTTGCGATGGCGCGGAACTGTTTGAGTTTATTGAAGAACTGCTCAATAAGATTACGTTCCCTGTAAAGAGCGAAGTCTGTTTTGCGTTGTGTCGTTCTGTTGCGTTTTGGTGGAATGACCGGGGTAATCCCACGCTCTGTCAGTCGGTCGATCAACCTGTCTGCGTCATAAGCCTTGTCGGCAAGAAAGGCATCCGGGTCGATCTTTTCCAGAAGCGGTTCGGCCTGAGTAATATCGGCATCCTGACCCGGTGTGATATCGAGTTCCACCGGGTTCCCGAGAGCATCACAGATGGCATGGATCTTTGTGGTTAGTCCGCCCCGCGACCGTCCGATGGCCTGATCCGCGCCCCCTTTTTCAGGGCTCCGGCGCTGTGCTGATGCGCCCGGACTATCGTGCTGTCGATCATCATGTATTCATTGTCGTGATCTGCCGCCAGATGGCGAAATATCCGCTCGATTACACCGCTTTCGCACCAGCGGCGCAGACGCCGGTGGACATTTTTCCAGTCCCCGAAACGCGGTGGAAGATCACGCCAGGGGATGCCTGCGCAATAGCGATACAACACGGCTTCCACGAAGAGACGATTGTCCGCAGCCGTGCCGCCAACATAACCTTCACGACCGGGAAGAAGGTCTTTTATGCAGAATGGTCTGAAGATTTTTGATATGGTGACAATCATTAACCCCTTCCAAAAACCATAGGTTAAGGTTAAATCGGTTTATTGAAGCTCCCAGACTGTTTAATCAATGTTGGGAGCTAAAACATAGACCAGAAGACAGCACGTCGCGTTCTTTTTGCTGTTTCAATGGGTTAGCAAAGCGTCACTGCGGGTTGATGCAGGTTCGAGTCCCGCAGTTCGCACCACAGACACCTGAAATAGCACGATTTTTCGGCAGAATGAGGGGCAAAGGCTGTCTTTGCTCCATCGTCCTTCCCCACTGAGGGAAGATTTTATGCTCCGAGTTAGAGGCACCACTTACCACTTCCGCCGTATCGTTCCCCCTGCCCTGCGAGCAGCCTTAAACCGGCGGGAAATCTGGGTTTCTTTAAAAACCGGCTACCAGAACGAAGCCCGCAAACGCGCTTCTCTGCTTCACGCCAGAACCACAGAACTGTTCATGCAGGCCCATTCTGTTCTGGCTGAACCAGACGCTTTAAGCAGGCTGGAGAGACTGCGGGTTGCACTGCGGGATTTGCAGAGCGTGAATCACCCTTCATCTGCTCAGGAAACGGGGGCCGTGCCAGTTTCAGCACCGATGCCAAAACCCCGGACAGTGAAAAAAGCCCCCAAACCCACCAAGGCTACTCCCCTTATGCTGTCGGGTGCCCTGACGCGCTTCGTGCTGGATAGCCCCCATGCCAGCACCGACACCAAGAAAGCCACCCAGCGAGCGGTAGACCTCTTCCTGCAAGCCTTTGGAGATGCGCCCGTGTCTATCATAGGCGGCGAGAAGGCCGGGGCGTTCCGTGACCTGCTGTTTTCCCTTCCAGCCTCACTGGGCAAACGTAAGAGCAGCCTTACCCTTGAAGAAGAGGTTCAGAGGGCCAGAGAGGAAGGCTTTCCAACCCTGAGCGGAAAAAGTGTGAAAAACCATATGATGAGGCTTTCAGCACTCTGGAACCAGTTGCACCAGCGGGAACTGGTAACACGCAATCCGTGGACAGGCTGGAATTTTGAGAATGGGCAAAAGACTGTCAGGAGAAGCTGGACAGCTAAAGAATTAGCACTCTTGGCCTCTGCGTCATGGCATAGCACTTCGGTGCCGGAACAGACCTTCCGGCTGGTCACACTGATTGCTGCCTATTCCGGCATGAGGCTGGGCGAAATCTGCACCTTACGAAGAGAAGACCTCCAGACTGTTGACGGTATCCCCTGCTTCCTTATCCGTCCTCACACCGAAAGCGGATGGGCTCCCAAGACGGAAGCAGGCACTCGTGTGGTGCCAGTCCATTCAAAACTCATTGAAGCGGGAGTGCTGGCTCTGAAAGACACGACAGACAGCCCCTACCTCATCCCCGGTCTGGAAACCTCGAAACAGGGTGTCAGGGGAGCAGCCCTTGGCAGAGCCTTCTCATTGCTCAAGACCCGCATTGGCCTGCCCGCTGAAATCACGTTTCATTCGTTCCGGCATACCGTTTCCACACAACTCAGAAACGCAGATGCCAACATCCGGGAGGTATGGATTGACCGCCTGCTGGGTCATGAAGCAACCCACAAAAGTCAGGGCACCACAACCTATCTGACCAGCATCTCAACAGCCAATTTGCTGCAAACCATAGAGGCAATAAGTTACCCGGTAACAGCCTTCAAAAAGGGAACGATTTAAAAGGGAGCCAGCAGTGCTCAATGGCTACCCATTGAGCATCTGGCAAGGGGGAGAAACCTCCCCCGTTGACCCCCTAAATAAGGTTTCATTTAATGACCGCTTACGCCCTCATGCTGGTCGTTCAGGTCGCCATATTGCGTATTCTACAAGAGACATGATTATTTTAAAGCCTTACCGCTGAACTAATCTGATCAATGACTGGCTGCTTTAAGCAGGACAGTATCCTAAGTTGCCCTTCCACCGGATGAACTCGGTCCTTACTCAAGATTGGAAGTGCTCACTTAGAATATCTAAAATAAACGCTCCAAAGTTGTAATTCCCTCAGACACGTGTGATCCGCTCATCGAGCCAACTCAAAGCTCGCCTATGCAAGGCGACATCGCTTGGCTCCAGATGTTTGGCATGGGCATCGGGCCTATCGTTAACGACGCCTGCATTGTCATTGAATGCTGTTTTGTCACCGAAGATGCGTTCGAACAATTGCCAGTGCTTGTTGATCACCGCCACAAGTTCAATCCAGTAAAGCTTTTCTGCAATAGTATCGAGATTGAACGGTTCAAGCTCGCTTCGTCGATTTTGAGAAATTGCCGACAGAAGGGCAGACTTCGCCGACGGACTACTCCTATTCGAAAGCGCAGACATACGCAAAAAATTGATCACGAGCGAGCGCAGCGCACGTTCCATAGTGTTGCGCCGGTAAGAAATCCCTGCCAATTCTTCGGCCCATTCGTTTACGAGCGGTTGCGCCTCTATCTGGCTTTCCGAATGCGCTTCAATCATCGGGATATCTTCTGCGAGCATTACCAACGCTGCGCGCATCATGGCCCCGGAGATGCTCCCATTTTGTGTTATTATACCGTAACGTATTAGTGTGCGCCGCATAGAAGCCGAAATATCTGCACCGTCCTTAAGCAGTGATAGTGAAGGCGCACGAAGCTCTGGGTAAACGCGGAAAAGATGTTGCAAGGCAACTTTCGCTAGTGCTGCTCCTTCATCCTGTCCGTAGGCAGCAAGCATCGGAGACACAACCGCCTCTTGCAAGGTTACAGGTCGCGCTGCGGTCTCAATTTTCCCATGAATGGATGAACAAGCTTTCCGTATCCAAAATGGCATGTCAGAACAAAAACTCGAAATTGCTTCTAGCGCAGGTTCATCAAACCGCAAGCCCGCCATTGCGCCAATATTCTTGATCATTGCGTTCGCTGCTCCACGAGGAAGCGGACTCAAGTACTCCTCCGGTATAAATGCCAGAGCAGCATTCTCCAAACCATCAATGGACTCTACTGAGAACCAACGACTTGATACACCACTTATAAGTAACGAAACTGTGCGGTCCTCCCGGGCGGCGGCATGATATGCGGCACGAACATTCCGCCAAAACTCCACAAAGCCTTGCCTCCACTGGAGTGCTCCACCGTTACTGGGTGTAATATAATCGATTTCGTCAAAGACTAGAATGACCGGAAGATCAAACTGGCTCAGAATCATCTGAAATTGCCGTGCAGCGTCCGATAGTGTATTATCTAAGGGACAAGCATTCACTTCTGCGTAGGAGCGTCCGTTCATCTTGAGTTCTTGTAAGGAGCCAGTGATGGAATCGAGCAGGCCAGCAGCATCAAGCCCAAAGACGTCATCACGCTGACAATCAATAAACACCGTGACCGCATCGTAATTACCTTTTAACTCGGCAAGAATACGGTGCAGGATAGAAGTTTTTCCTATTTTGCGAATGCCGAAGCAGGCTCTGATATGTCCGGATTGGAGCTTACGTGCCAATTCTTGTGCTTCGCCTCTACGACCAAAAAACTGAGAATCATTTGCGACAGGTCCTGTTACGTCGAAGGGATCTTGAGTGAAAAACTCAAAGGAAAGCAGTCGTTCCATTTCCTGCTCGCGAGGTAGTACACCTGATGAGGTGTACACTGGGATCACTGCGATACCATGTTCACGGCCCCAGCGCTTAAGTTTTGTATTGCCTCGAGCGTCTTGGTGTACAATAATACAGAGAGTTGGCTCAAGGCGTCCCTCAGATTCATTGATTATTCGACGGGCAAACTTGAGTGATCTAACTTGCTGATCAACATACACATTGCCAATAATTAGTAATTCTCTTTCTACCCCGAGTATACTTTGAACACGTTTAGAACATTTTGCGTATATTACAAAATATTCACCGGTTTCAAATTGACGAATACTTTCGTAATGAATGGAAAACAAGCCCGTAAAAGCCGATACAGTCTCAGCCATTAATTTCTGCAATTGGTAACTCATTATAGCCCTCTCTGATACGCGTAAAATTTTTGATTTTCACTTCTGGCATATTAATATAATAAACTCAATATTTGATTTATTAATGATTATTTCATATGTTTATTTAAAAATCTATTGTTTAAATAATAAATATATAGGGTGTATTTATATTTTACAAGAAATAAATATGATTAATACTATCTCCCATTTATTGGGACCAGTATCAGACCTTCCGCTCTCCCCCAAATGTGACCTAAAGAGCGGGGCCACGGGGGAAGAGCAACGCTTTTCCTCTGATCAATTTGTAAACCATCGCGACACAACGTGTCCGCTGGTTTGCAC
This sequence comes from Acetobacter sp. P1H12_c, assembly GCF_018811975.1. Lineage (NCBI taxonomy): Bacteria > Pseudomonadati > Pseudomonadota > Alphaproteobacteria > Acetobacterales > Acetobacteraceae > Acetobacter > Acetobacter sp. P1H12_c. Next base: position 49,047 of record NZ_JACRVR010000016.1, read on the forward strand.
GGCTGGCTATCCTAAATATTGCACCCCAACGTGCAGCGAAAACTTTACTGAAAAACGAAATGCTGCCGTAACCAGACAGCAAATGCCTCCTCTTTCATACCACCTGAAGCAAGTGTCACCATGACCTCTACCGCCTCTGGTGCATGGACCTGAATACACACCCCATTCACCCTCAGAAACAACACACAACAACTCCAGGCTGTCCGTTTGTTTGCGTCATTAAAAGGGTGGTTACGAGCAATGCCATAAGCATAGGCAGCCGCCAAAGTAGCCATATCGGGCGCTTCACTATCCGCATAATGCCAACGATTTTCTGGCCGCGCTAACGCGCTATGCAACAAGTCTTCGCTTTTGACGCCTTGTGTTCCGCCATATTCCCGAAGTGCCTGGTCATGCATAAACAGCACCACATCAGGTTCAAGAAACTCTGGTTTCTCCGTCATTACCGCTTAGCCAGTTCCTGAAGCACATCAGCCTGCTCTCGAAGCGTCTCACGCGCCATTTGCATCTGACGTTCCAACTTCAAATTACGCTTCACCAGCTTGATGCCATCGGCCATCTCAACAAGCGTGAGTTCCTGCCCAACTTCCAGACCCAGCCGAATACGTGTTTCAGCAGGAAAGGTAATTCCAATAGAATTTCCCTGTTTCCGCACAACAACTGTTTCCATGACACATCTCCGTAATACAATTCGTATTACATAACAGAGGCTGTTGGTGCCATTCAACAATGAAACACCTATAAGCAGTCCGCAGGATTAAACTCTGCGCCACTCTCTTGACTGCCCCACGGGTTTGCTCGCAGAACAAACCCGCAGTCACCATATGAAGGATGATCTCGTCTGAAATTATCGTTCTATTTCAGTGGGTTGTCTGATTAGTCGCGACCAAAGCGAGCGGGTTCGAGTCCCGCAGTTCGCATACCTTAACGTATTGATTTTATTGAGAAACTCTAAAAGAGGTGAAGTGTAAACCCGCTTCTCCACAGTCCTTCTCCAAACTGGAGAAGTTCTCAATGCTGGCTCTCGTAGGCACCCACTACCATTTCCGTCGTGTCGTCCCCGTTGCCTTGCGCCCCCTCTTCGGCAAAACTGAATTCTGGATTTCCCTCAAAACGGGGAACAAATCAGAAGCCCGCCTCTCGGCCATGGCCCTTCATGCCCGGACCAGCGCGCTTTTCAGGACGGCCCGCACCATGACTGACCCAGCCCGGAACAAGCCCATCACCAAGGACGACCTTCTGGCGCTGTATGAAGACATCATCAAAAGACAGGAAGAGGTCATCGAGACCACCGAACGAAATGCCGCAGAACAGCTCAAAATTGAGCGCTACACAGCCAGCATGACCCGGTATGAAGACCTGCTCAAAACCAGAGCCTTCCTGACTTACTCCACAGACGCTCTGGAACAGCTGAATCAGCATATCATCACGCTACGTCAGGACATGATAAGCGGCAAAATGCAGGACAAAGCCAGTCTTGCCAGCAAGACCGAAGAAATCGAACGGTTGCATGATACACTGGTCAAACTGTTTCAGACCGGCCCAGCCCTGTCTCAGGCTCCCGGTGCTGTGCCCCCATCCCACCAGTTGGCATCTCCATCTCCCTCACCCTCTCCGGCTCCAGCCGCTCCGTTCTCTCCACGTCTGACAGAAGCTCTTCAGACAGCTTTACTGGCAGACACCCAGAAGAGTGACGCCACCAAGAAAGAAACCGCCCGCACCGTAGCACTCTTTGTTCAGGCTTTTGGCGATAAGCCTGTCAAAGAGATGACTGGCCGGGTGGCAGGCGATTTTCGAGACCTGCTCTTCTCTCTCCCTACCTCCTACGCCAAAGGCAGGCAGGAGATGGATTTAAACGCTGAGGTCGAGCGGGCGCAGGAATTTGACCTGCCGACATTGAGCGGCAAGAGCGTGAAGAACCACTTCATGCGTCTTTCGGCCTTGTGGAACCAGCTTATCCGCCGCGAGATTGCGGAAAAGAACCCATGGAGCAACTGGGACTTTGACCTGACAAAGCGGAATCCGCGCAGGGCATGGACAGACGATGAACTCGCCCTTCTTTCGTCGTCGGCATGGACATGCAGCACCATCTCACAGGCCACCTTTGCAGGGATTACACTGGTCGCCGCGTATAGTGGCATGAGGCTGGGAGAAATCTGTAACCTGCGGAATGAGGATATTCAGGAGGTTGACGGTATCCCCTGTTTCCTTATCCGCCCTCACCCCGAAGACAAATGGACACCGAAAACAGAAGCCGGTGCCCGTAATGTGCCGATCCATAGTGCTTTGCTGGAATGGGGTATTCTGGATTTCAAGAAAGAAGGTAAGAAATTCCTGTTCTCGGAACTGAAAACACCCCAAAACGGCCCGCGTGGTACGGATTTTGGCCGGAATTTCTCGAAGTTCAAAACAACGATTGGCCTTCCTGCCGCCATTACCTTCCATAGCTTCCGACACACGGTCTCAACCCGCCTGCGCAATCAAACAGGAGACCTCAGAGAACTCTGGATTGATGCCCTACTGGGTCATGAATCCAGCCACAAGAGTCAGGGGGCTACAACCTATCTCTCAGGTATCGAAATCGAGAACCTCAGGCAGACTGTGGAGGCTGTCAGGTATCCAACGCTCTATTTAAGACAAATTCTATGACGGATTAAGGGGGTAAGCTGAATGTCCGGTTTGGAGTGCCCAGACATGTTTCGGCCGTTCGTCCAATTATGTGCACCCGTAGTTACCAGAAGATAAAGTACTGACCTAGATATTGCGACGGTGCGGTGTAGAGGAACGAGCGTTCCTTTTCCACACGAGTAGAGTATCAAGCCGTAGTGCAAGTAAGGTCGAGCGCTGAGCACCGCTCGGGAGCCTGCACGATATAGGACAAAACTCCCTATTGCCCATTTAGTCAAAATGGCCATAAATTACCTTGTCCCAAAGTGAGGCAGGCCTATGCAAACGTTGAGTGCAAAAGATGCCAAAAACGGCTTCGGCCGACTTATCGACCTCGCTCGTGTCGAGCCCGTAGCAGTGGCTAAACATGGAAGGCCAGTTGTAGTGGTAATGGCTGTCGAGGAATATGACCGATTGAGAGGCATCGAAATAGGCTGCGTGAAGGGCGACCGAAATGCGAAAGGTACGTCGCAATCATGAGTGCTGTGATGCCAATGGGTCAGGCAGAACGCGATCTTGAAGTGGCCTTTTTGGCTAAATTGGAGAGCCTCAAATACGAGTATCGACCTGATATCCGTGATCGAGCTTCTCTAGAGTCAAACTTCAGGGTGAAGTTCGAAGGCCTGAATCGGGTGAACCTTACCGATGCGGAGTTTCAACGCCTGCTGGACGAAATTGTCACGCCAGATGTCTATATGGCGGCGCGCGTCCTTCGTGAGCGAAACAGCTTCACCCGCGATGATGGGACGCCGCTGAACTACACGCTCGTCAACATCAAGGACTGGTGCAAGAACTCCTTTGAGGTGGTCAACCAACTCCGCATCAACACAGACAACAGCCACCACCGCTACGACGTTATTCTCCTGATTAACGGCGTGCCGGTCGTTCAGATTGAACTGAAGACCCTCGGCATAAACCCGCGTCGGGCCATGGAGCAGATCGTCGAATATAAAAACGACCCTGGGAACGGATATACCAAGACGATCTTGTGCTTTCTTCAGCTTTTCATAGTCAGCAACCGCGATCGGACGTTTTATTTTGCGAACAATAATGTGCGCCATTTCGCCTTTAATGCCGACGAACGATTCCTGCCGGTCTACGAGTTTGCCGATGTAGGCAACAAAAAGATTGTCCACCTCGATAGCTTCGCCGAGACTTTCCTCGTCAAATGTACCCTCGGCCAGACGATCAGCCGCTACATGGTTCTGGTGGCAAGTGAGCAGAAGCTCCTGATGATGCGGCCGTATCAGGTCTACGCGGTGAAGGCGATTGTCGATTCCATCGCTCAGGACTGCGGCAACGGCTACATCTGGCACACCACGGGCAGCGGCAAGACGCTCACCTCCTTCAAGGCATCAACGCTGCTGAAGGACAATCCCGATATCGAAAAATGCCTCTTCGTCGTGGACCGAAAGGATCTCGATCGGCAGACGCGCGAGGAGTTCAATAAGTTCCAGGAAGGCTGCGTGGAGGAAAATACCAACACCGCCTCCCTCGTCCGGCGCCTTCTCTCCGACGACTATGCCGACAAGGTCATCGTCTGCACGATCCAGAAGCTTGGCCTTGCGCTGGATGAAAACAGCAAGCGCAACAAGCAGCAGAAAAAGGACGGCAAGAAGAGCTTCAAGGAACAGCTTGAGCCCCTGCGCGACAAGCGCATCGCCTTTATCTTCGACGAATGCCACCGCTCGCAGTTCGGCGAGAACCACAAAGCTATCAAGGAGTTCTTCCCGCGCGCCCAGCTCTTCGGCTTCACCGGAACGCCCATCTTTGATCAGAACGCCGCACAGCAGAAAATCGAGGACACCCAGGCCAGCATGAAGACGACGGAAGACCTCTTCCAGAAGCGGCTTCATACCTACACGATCACGCACGCTATCGAGGACGGAAACGTCCTTCGGTTCCATGTCGACTACTTCAAGCCGCAGGGCAAGACCCTGCCCAAGCCAGGCGAGCCGCTGGCCAAACGGGCGGTCATCGAGGCGATTCTGTCCAAGCACGACGCGGCCACCGGTCAGCGCCGGTTCAACGCGTTACTCGCCACGTCGTCAATCAATGACGCCATCGAATATCACGGGCTTTTCAAGACTATGCAGGCCGAGAAGCAAGCTGCCGATCCCAGCTATCAGCCGCTCAACATCGCCTGCGTCTTCTCCCCGCCTGCCGAGGGCGATCCTGACGTAAAGCAGATTCAGGAGGACCTGCCGACGGAGAAGGAAGACAACGCGGTTGAGCCAGAGAAAAAGAAGGAGGCCCTCAAGGCCATCCTCGCGGATTACAATGCCAACTACGGCACAAACCACAAGATCGGCGAGTTCGACCTGTATTATCAAGATGTACAAAAACGCATCAAAGACCAGCAATGGCCCGAAACTGACCTGCGGAAAGCCTATCCCAATGCGCCACACCACAGGATCGACATCACGATTGTCGTCGACATGTTGCTGACAGGCTTCGACTCCAAGTTCCTGAACACCCTCTACGTCGACAAGAACCTCAAGCATCACGGCCTGATCCAGGCCTTCTCGCGGACCAACCGCGTGCTGAACGCCACCAAGCCCTATGGCAACATCCTTGATTTCCGCCAGCAACAGGATGCGGTCGATGCCGCCATCGCCCTCTTCTCCGGCGAGGCGGCCGCCGAAAAGGCTCGCGAAATCTGGCTGGTCGACAAGGCGCCCGTGGTCATCCAAAAGCTGGAAACCGCTGTCCAGAAGCTCGACACCTTCATGAAGTCACAGGGCCTCGACTACGCCCCCGACGCAGTGCCCAGTCTCAAGGGCGATGCTGCCCGCGCGGCCTTCATCGAGCATTTCAAGGAGGTCCAGCGGCTTAAGACCCAGCTGGATCAATACACCGACTTGACCCCCGAAAACGCCGCAACGATCGAACACATCCTGCCGCGCGACAACCTCGTTGGCTTCCGCGGGGCCTATCTGGAAACCGCACAGCGCCTTCGCGCCCAGCAGGGCAAGGGTGCGGACAAGCCGACACAGGAAGCCGACCAGCTTGATTTCGAGTTCGTCCTCTTTGCCTCGGCCGTGATCGACTACGACTACATCATGGGCCTGATCGCCCGCTATTCCGAGGCGACCCCTGGTAAGCAGAAGATGAGCCGCGAGGAACTGATCGGCCTGATCCAGTCCGACGCCAAGTTCATGGACGAGCGTGAGGATATCGCGGCCTATATTAACACCCTAAAGGCGGGCGAGGGACTCAGCGAAAAGGCCATCCGCGATGGTTACAGCCGCTTCAAGGCGGAAAAGAACGCGGCGGAGCTGGCGAGTATCGCGGACAAGCACGGACTAGCGACCGAGGCGCTGCAAGGCTTTGTCGACACCATCCTGCAACGCATGGTCTTTGATGGCGAGCGGCTCACCGACCTGATGGAACCCCTTGGCCTAAACTGGAAGGCGCGGCGGGTGAAGGAACTGGACCTGATGGCTGACCTGATACCCCTACTCCTCAAGCGCGCTGGCGGCCGCGAGATTTCAGGGCTGAGCGCTTATGAGCAGTAAGGGGAAATCGTCTGCCAAGATGGGCGTTGGGACTGCTTTGGTGCCCAAGCTGCGCTTCCCGGAGTTTCGGGACTCCAAAGGATGGAAGGAAACCTCGCTCCAGAAACTAGCCCGGCCCGTAACAGATCGGGCGACAACAGGAGATGCGGATAACGTTCTGAGCCTCTCAGGGGAACATGGTCTCGTGCTGCAAAGCGACTACTTTGGCAAAAAGGTCGCAGGAGACAATACCGGTCGTTATCTGAAGATTCGCAAAAACGACTTTGTCTACAACGACCGGGCAACCAAGGCATCAAGCTTCGGAACGATCAAGCGGCTTTCCAACTATGGAGGCGGGATCGTCTCGCCTATCTATAAATGCTTTCGCTTCCAGCCGAGTGAGAGCCCAGCTTTCTGGGAATGGTATTTCGAGTCGGGAAGCCATGATCCGGCGCTGGGTGGGCTGGTCAATGAGGGCGCCAGAGCTGGCCGCTTCAACATATCTGTTACTCAGTTCCTGTCGACAAATGCATGGCGGCCAGAGGAACCCGAACAACAAAAGATCGCCGGCTGTCTGGACTCGGTGGACGCGCTGATTGCCGCTCAGGGTCGGAAGGTGGAGGCGCTGAGGGCCTACAAGAAGGGCCTGATGCAACAGCTTTTCCCCCAGGAAGGCGAAACCCAACCCCGCCTCCGCTTCCCTGAGTTTGAGAGGGCAGAGGAGTGGGAGGAAGCTACCGTCGAGGAGATCATTGTCACCATCACGCCCCCCAAGAAGCTTCAGACGTCCGACTACCAATCCGAAGGCGCGTTTCCCATCGTTGACCAATCGCAGGACTACATCTGTGGGTGGACGAATGACGGCGACGCAGTCGTCAATAAACGGTTGCCCGTAATCGTTTTTGGCGATCACACGTGCGCCTTGAAATTTGTTGACCGTCCTTTTGTTCAAGGCGCGGACGGAATCAAAATCCTCGAACCGAAACGCGGAATCAATGTCCGTTTCCTTTTCTATGCACTCGAAGCCAATCCGATAACACAGGAAAGCTATAAGCGGCACTTCTCAGTGCTGAGAGAGAAGAAGCTGTCGTTTCCAGACCCCAAGTCTGGTGAACAACAACGCATTGCAGACTGCTTCACCTCCCTTGACGACCTCATCACCGCCGAGAGTCAAAAACTCGACACCCTCAAGACCCACAAGAAGGGGCTGATGCAGCAGCTTTTCCCTTTGGTCGGAGAGGATGACGCATGAGCGGCATCCGCACCTATCAGAGTCTGGCCAAGCTTGTGACCCGGCTGCGGGATGATCTAAACGACGCCGATCTCGTGCTGCTTTACGCCTATAACCGCACCGGCAAGACGCGCCTGTCGATGGAGTTCAAGGACGCGGGCAAGCGGAAGACCAAGAAGAACCCCAACGGGACGCCCGACACGCTCTATTTCAACGCCTTTACTGAGGACCTGTTCGTCTGGGAAAACGACCTTGACGGCGACAGCGTGCGCCGCCTTCAATTGAACGAAAAATCATCCTTCTTCAACGCGATGACGGAACTCGCGCTGGAAGAGACGATTGATCTCTACCTCTCCCGATACGCCGACTTCGAATTCGACTTCACCTATAAAGATGTTCAGCAGGGCAACGAGACCATCTCGAAGCCCGATTTTGTGAGTTTCCGAAAGGGCGATCAGTCCAACATCAAGGTTTCTCGGGGCGAACAGAACATCTTCATTTGGTGCATCTTCATGGCCATCTGCGAACGTATGCTGGATGGGCATCAGTCCTATCAGGGGAAGAAGTACCTCTATGTCGACGACCCGATCTCGTCGCTTGATGACAACAACGCGATTTCCGTGGCCTGCGATCTTGCCAAGCTTCTCCGCCGGGCGGCCACGCGGAAGGATGCGAATGGTGCGCCCGCACCGATCAAAGTGATCTTCTCGTCCCACCACGCGCTGTTCTTTAACATCATGTGCAACGAGATGGGTAGGCGAACCGAGGGCGAACCGAAGATCACCCACAAGCGCTATTTCTTGCACCGCCCAAACGGCGACGGCACCTACACGCTTCAGGCGAGCGAGGATACGCCCTTCTTCCATCACGTCGCCACTTTAGCCGAACTGCAGCGTGCCGCCGATCCTGACAAGGGGAAGCTTTACACCTTCCACTTCAACGCCTTGCGCAGTATCATGGAGAAAACGGCCTCTTTCTTCGGTCATCCAAGCATGGCCTTCTGCCTGAAGGCATTGGACAACGAAGAGGATCGGGCGCTGTTCAACCGGGCCCTGAACCTGCTGAGCCACGGCGCCTATGCCATCCATGAACCCACAGAGATGGGCGAGGACAACAAGGAACTCTTCCGCCGCATCCTGCGCGAATTCATCACGCGGTTCGAATTCGCCCTGCCGGGAGTTGTTCCAGCCCAGCCCGCAGCCCCGGCGAAAGCGCCCGCCCCTGAGGAAGCACCTGCACAATGAACGACCAAAACCAAAAGCAACTGGGCAAAACGCTCTGGAGCATCGCCGATACGCTTCGCGGCGCGATGAATGCGGACGATTTCCGCGACTACATGCTGTCGTTCCTCTTCCTGCGTTACCTCTCTGACAATTACGAGATGGCTGCGAAGAAGGAGCTTGGGAGCGACTATCCCAATCCCAACACGATCGGCAATGCTGGGCGCTCACCCCTATCTGTTTGGTACGCGCAGAACCCCGATGATGTCATACCTTTTGAAAAGCAGATGCGCCTCAAGGCGCACTATGTCATCAAGCCGGAACACCTCTGGACCAGCATCGCCCATATGGCGCGCATCCAGAACGACGAACTGCTGAATACCCTGCAGGCAGGCTTCAAATACATCGAGAACGAGTCCTTTCAGAGCTCGTTCGGCGGCCTTTTCTCAGAGATCAATCTTGGCTCGGACAAGCTAGGCCGGACATACGCTGATCGTAACGCCAAACTCTGTGCCATCATCACGGAGATCGCCAAAGGGCTCGCCGACTTCTCGTCCGACGTGGATGCGCTGGGCGATGCCTACGAATATCTGATCGGCCAATTTGCCGCCGGCTCCGGGAAGAAGGCAGGCGAGTTCTATACCCCGCAGCAGGTGTCAGACATCCTTTCCGCGATCGTGACGCTAGACAGCCAGGAGCCGGCAACCGGAAAGAAAGAGCGGCTCGCCAGCGTGCTCGATTTCGCGTGTGGCTCCGGCTCGCTGCTGCTGAACGTGCGCAAGCGCATGGGGCCGCACGGCATCGGCAAAATCTACGGGCAGGAAAAGAACATCACCACCTACAACCTCGCCCGCATGAACATGCTGTTGCATGGCGTGAAGGACACGGAGTTCGAAATCTACCACGGCGACACGCTGAACAATGACTGGGATATTCTGCGTGAGTTGAACCCAGCCAAGAAGCCCTCCTTCGATGCCATTGTGGCCAACCCGCCCTTCAGCTTGCGCTGGGAGCCGACCGAGGCGATGGGCGATGATGTGCGGTTCAAGAACTACGGGCTGGCGCCCAAGTCGGCCGCCGACTTTGCCTTCTTGCTACACGGATTCCACTACCTGAAGGATGAGGGCGTGATGGCCATCATCCTCCCCCATGGGGTCCTGTTCAGAGGTGGGGCGGAAGAGCGAATCCGAACCAAGCTGCTGAAAGATGGCCACATCGACACGGTCATCGGACTGCCTGCGAACCTGTTCTATTCTACTGGTATCCCGGTCTGTATCCTTGTACTAAAGAAGTGCAAGAAACCGGATGACGTACTTTTCATCAACGCAGCAGAACACTTTGCTAAGGGCAAACGTCAGAATCGGCTCACAGACGAGCATATCGGTAAGATCATCGAGACCTACCAGTTCCGCAAGGAGGAGGACCGCTACTCCAAGCGTGTAAGCATGGAGCGCATCGCTGAGGAAGGCTACAACCTCAACATCTCTCGCTACATCAGCACCGCCGTGGGCGAGGAAGAAATCGACTTGGATGCCACACAGAAGGAGTTGGGCAAGATCGAAAAACAGATCCAAAAAGCAACGTCGAGGCACAACTCGTTTTTGAAGGAACTCGGCCTCACTGAACTACCCAAACCTTCGTAGAGTGAACGTAAGTGTCGGCCGTCTGCTTTTCTATTCTTCCATTTGAAACCGAGTTAATCGCTTTTGTCCTCCTCACGACCGAGATTTGAGCGTAAGCAGGCTACCGTACATTCTTTCATTCAAACGAGCAAACTGCTTATCCGAAGCCTCCTCCATTTAAATCGTTACTAATTTGTTCTTTTTTCGTTCCTTGCATAGAAGTGGATTATCTTTGTTTCCATGGGGTTCTGGTCGGGAGCCAGCAGTGTCAAATGGCTACCCGTTCCGGGTCCATTTGACAGCTGGCAAGGGGGAGAAATCTCCCCCGTTGACCCCCTCTTAAGCAAGGAGACTAAGAATGCCTATACCTCGAACATCTCGTCTTTCCGTCAGAGCATCCCCAGATGAGCTGATGCGCTGGAACCATATCGCTCGCTCTCATGACCATGCTACAACAGCCGACTGGATACGTTCTCTGCTCACCCGTGCAGAGCTGTCTGGTCATGATGGCCGTCCCGTTCCCGAGGAACTGCGTGGCATCCGCCATCAGCTTTCCCGAGTTGGCAACAACCTCAATCAATTAGCCCGTTCTGCAAATTGTGAGGATACCGTCCGGTGCGGATGTGTGCTCGATGATCTTGAGATGCTGATCTGTCAGCTTGACGAGATACTGTCACGATCACGCAAGAGCCCTTCCATTCGGCCAGCCCCTCGCCCGTGCGACGAAGCTCATATGACGCGTCATTGAAAGTCCTGTGAGAATATGAGCCATGATCGTCAAGGAAAGCAGGATCACAACAAAGAGCGGAGCGGGTGCCATTGCCCGCCATGTTCTGCATGGTGCGAAAAATGAAGCCATCAGAGTTCTGGCCGGGTCTGAATGGCTCCTGCATGACCATATGCGCGAAGCCCATCGCGAAGGACTGAAATATGGTCTCCGTCATATCGCCTTCAATCCAGATGAAGCGATGACCGATGAACAGCTTTCAGCCTTTGCCCGTCGTCTGTGTGATGAACTCCATGCAGACCCCGAACACCTCACCCTTGTGATCCACCAGAAGGACGGAAGCACCCATGGTCACTTGATCTTACCAGAATGGCAACAAGATCGCGTTCTTGAAAGCCGGTTCACATGGATGCGCATGGAAAAAGTCGCGCGTCTTGAAGAAATCCGGCTGGGGCACAAACTGGTGGCTGGTCGGCATGACAGGGCGATTGCCAAAGCCTTGCGTAAAGAAGGTCGTCACCATGCAGCGGAACAGGTCGATGCTCTCATTCCTGTTGCTGATGATGCAAAACCCCGCGCTGCTTATACATCAGAGGCACGACGCATTACCGAACGACAGGGACTTGATCTTCCAGCCCTGAAAAAGCTGGTCACGTCTCTCTGGTCACAATCAGACGGGTTAAAAGCTTTCCGGGCCGCCTTGAAAGACCACTCTCTGACACTGCGTGAAGGCGACCGAAAAGAGACACGACCGGGCGCTCATATTATCGAAACAAGTGATGGTCTTCTTGTGGGAAGCTTTACCCGTCTGGCAAAAGTCAAAGCAGCAGACTTTCGAAAACTGCTTTCCGAAGAGCAGAGTCAAACGGAGCATGAACGAGACGTCAAAATCCAGAGCACACGCTTGTCGATCCGCCGGACGACCGCAGATTTTTATAATGAATACCCCATCCCCAAACCATCTGACACTCAGCCAGTGCCCAGAAAACCACCGGTTATAAAACGTCCGAAAATCCCTGCATGGCGAAAAGAACTCTGGCTCAAACGAATGGCTGACGTTGACACCCTCACGACAGAGCCACTCCCCTCCTCCTCTTCCGTGCACATCGTAAGCGCAGAGGAGGCCCGTTTTCGGATAGAGATCAGGAAAGCCATCGCACAACAACACGCTATTCTTGCCCAGCAGGCACCCGAAACAAGCTGGAAACCCCTTGATCGAGACAAGATGATAGCGACATGGCGCAAGCAGCTTGCCCCATACCAGAAGCAGCTCAGAAAAAGCTTTGACCATTATAGCGTTGCAAAACGAGAGTGGCAGAACGCTGAGAAAAGTCGCTGGCTGCGTCTTACTGGAAAAGCCACAAGACTTGAAAGAAGAGCAGATCAGCTCTTTTTAGAATTTCTGGAAGTCTTGCGCTTTGTCGTGCAAGCCTTGCTGCATATCGTGGGGCTACGCGCAGAGCCGCCCAATCCGATCCGCTCCATCCTGAGTGAAAAGAACAAACCGGCTCTGGAACACTTCAGGAAAACCTATGATGCCGAATTTTCCGCCATGGCCGACATACAGATGCTGGACCCATGGCTTAACCAGCGTTTTGACCGTATCGTGCAAGCGCGCCAGAAGCGCATTATGGATTGGAACAGAGCGCACAGAGACAAGAAAGATGCGGCTCAGCGTGAGATCAAACGTCTTTCTGATTTGCTCAACATGAAAAGCCATAAAGTGAAACATCAGGTGCTTATCAGGCCGTCTCGTTCCCGCAGTCCCGCACCGAACCCGCAGACCCGACACCCACCCCCTGCCACACCGTCACCGTTTTAAAGACTTTGGAAAGTCTCTTGACGAGAACTCAATTCTTCTCCAAAGTGTTTCTCGTAAATCGTTACCAAGAAGGACGTCTTTTAGCGTTTTCCTTGATGAAATCAGCAAGGTTTCGAACGCAACTCACCCTGTTCTCCGGGTTCGAGTCCCGCAGCTCGCACCACTAACCTATTGAAAAGACAGAGAAAAACACCCCTCGACGTTAAAATGGGCGTTTGTCCCACAGTCTTTCCCATTCTGGGAGAGTTAGACGCATGCTGCGAATCGTCGGGTCGCAATATTATTTCAGGCGTTCTGTCCCGCTAGACCTCCGGGCTTGGTTAGGTCGAGGCGAAATCTCGCATCCCCTGAAAACCTCCAGTAAGCTTGTCGCACGGCAAAAAGCGGCTCTGCTGTACGCCAAAACGGGCCAGTGTTTTCAGGAGATTCGGCGCATGACGACAGAGCCAACACAAAAAGCCCTGACCGCCACCGATATCATCCGCTTCTATGAGCAGTTCGTGCGGGACTGGGAGAACTATCACAACGTTCGGCTAGAAGAAGAGAAGAGCAAGCACAGCGTCGAGATGGCGCAACAACTGCTTCAGACGAAAGCTTACATACGGCAGGTCGACAATTTTTTGGACATCATCGCAGGGCATTTCGAACAGACCGACGCTTTCCTCAATGCTTTGAGGCAGACACAGGCACTGCATACGGCCGTCACGAAGACCCGTGAGGCGATGCTGCGTGATGAAATTGCGGGCCTGCGAAAACTTGTCGTCGATATCAAAGCTTCAAGCGGCGCTATCGCGTCTGTGGCTACCCCCGCCATTGACGATGGACACGAAGACGAACCGCCTGAAGCCTTGCTCTCCCCCGTCACAACGAAGCGCAAGAACGCCAAGACTCAGACTATCAGTGCCATGGCTCAACGCTTTATTCTCAATGATACCAATAAGAGTGCGGACACCATCAAAGGCACGAAAACAACACTCGACCTGTTCATCGAGGCTTTCGGAGACCTATCCGTTAATCAGGTGACGGGAACAACAGCAGGTGACTTTCACGACTTGCTCCTCGGCCTTCCCGCAACGCATGGGAAATCCAAAAACCGTCTTCCCATTCGAGATGCTGTAAAATCAGCGAAAGAGCACGGGCTTGAAACGGTCAGCGGCAAGACTGTGAAGAACCATTTTTCTCGCCTATCCTCCCTCTGGTCCGTACTCGTTCAACGCGAAATCGTTGCAAAAAACCCTTGGTCACAGTGGTCTTTCAACACAACGAAGAAGACGGAACGACGCTGTTGGACCGATGACGAATTGACCCTGCTCACAACGGCACAATGGGAGCATCGCGGAATTTCCCGTCGAACATACACAGGAATGGTCAACGTCGCGCTCTACACCGGCTTGCGACTGGGAGAAATCTGCAATCTACGCGGCCAAGACATCGAGAATATCCAAGGTGTGGCATGCTTCCATGTCCGCCCTCACCCAGAAGATGGATGGTCTCCAAAGTCGGCAGCAGGAACGAGGCTCGTTCCCATCCACTCCCAGCTTATCAAAGCAGGCATCATGAGCTTTCTGAAACCGGAGCAGCATTTCCTGTTTCCCGACCTTCCGACGTCAAGTGAAGGCGTCAGAGGGGCAGCGTTTGGCCAGGCGTTCTCAAAACTCAAAACGAAGCTCGACCTTCCTGCCGAGATTACGTTCCACAGCTTTCGGCACACAGTTTCCACGAAGCTACGCAATCAGAATGCGAGCTTTCGGGAGTTATGGATTGACCGGGTGCTAGGACATGAGGCGTCACACCGAAGTCAGGGTACAATCAACTACACAAGTTCCATCGACGTGCAGAACCTGAAAAGCGTTATCGAAGCACTGGAATTCCCAACATTCCAGTTGGACATTCCGGAGACCTGACGGCGGCTATGGGGGGCTTCAGAATGTCCGGTATTGGATAGTAAAAGAGCAATAGACGACGTTCATCACCGTCGCTCTGCCTTTTGACACCATGCGTCCATCTTCACCAATAGGGGTTTGATACCTTTCGTTGCGCTAAACAGGATCATTACGGACCTTTTTTGCAAAAATATGGTGAGGGATAGTATTATGTTAACATATCAATCTCGTCTGGATGGTCTCATTGCTGTAACCATAGATAGCAATGTCTGGAATTTACTCTTCGACCTCAAGCTGGATCTAGCTGCTGAACTACCATCGGGTCGTTTCAAGCTCTTTATCCCACGTGAGATTGAAATTGAACTTGCTGCGATTCCTGAACGTACAGACAAACAGGCCCTGAAATATTACATTCGAACCCAAATAGCCGCTGCACGAGTGCAAACTCAATGGGTCTTTGGTTTTGCTCTCGACGGTGATGGCCCACAACGTTGCGGCGGTTTTGACATTGGTACATGGCAGAGCGAAACTGAACGTAAATTTTATGATCTGATCCGCGAAAGATATTTACTCGGCAAAACGGCAACCAACAGTCAACTGACTAGAAACGAGGGAGACGCGGCACTGGGCGCAAATTCTTTTTCCTCGGTCGTGCTGACTCTTGATCTCAAGCCGGGGCCTCTCACAGTCGCGCAGGAGAATGGTGGAAAAATACTCGATATGCGTCCCTTCCGGGAAGCTGGGATAGGCCTCGCCTCTTATGTCATCGCCTACTACGACGCATCGCAAATGAGTAATGACCAATAAGGCAGCACTGGGGGGAAAGCGGAAGGGACGATCATCGGCAATGAAGAGAGAAAACCGTCAGCCTGCCGCCCAACTTATCTCCAGAAAATTCTCATCTCTACGCACGCCTAACCAGCGATACTATTCGAGAATTAGTTGGAGTGGAGGTTGCGCTCTAATACGTTTTTGTCCGTCGTCGAAAGATTTGGGACTATGGATGGTGTGAAATAACGGAGGGTCTGGCCCATCTGATTATGATGTTTAGGCGGCACGCTGCTGATGAAGCAAGCGTCGTTTCTGGATGGTAGCTCTTTTGATGCGCTCACGTTCGAGCAGGATTGTCTGCCCCCGTCCGAACCAGACATCTGCCGGCGTGAGATTGTTGAGGCTCTCGTGATAGCGGCGCTGATTATAGTTTTCGACGAATGCCTCGATC
>NZ_JACRVR010000017.1:0-62106 GCF_018811975.1 Acetobacter sp. P1H12_c
AGGGCCAGCATCAGGCGCGGATGATACTGCGCCTTGCCTCCCGTGCGCACTGGCACGCAGAACGCGCTCATCGGAACCCGCTCAACGGCTGCAACAATGAAATGCGCCATATCGTCAGCAGGAAGCCACGACTTCAGATCCGGTGGCAGAAGATACGGCTGAGACCGGTCAAACGGGATGAAGCTGCTCATCTCACAACCTTACAACATCACCCCTTCACAGGGTACCCCAATCCGACAGGCTGCTAGGGCCTACTCAATTGGCAAGATTTATCTGGAAACCAAGAAACGGCACCGCTTTCACGTGGAAAGCTTTCTGTGTCAGGAAGCACCGGACGGTGTGATCGCCACACTCGCCAAAACTGAGTAGTCCACCCGCCATAAAACACGGCGCGTCCTTACAGCACCAGCTTGTGCCAAGCATTTTCCGTGCCCCCGATGGTCGGAATCCCAGAGTATCTTCACATCGGCATCGCAGGGTATTTTGGCCTGTTCTCTCATGCTAAAGATCACATCCAACAGATTTTGACAGAGAACATTCAGGCATTTCTCTCAACAAGTGCTGTATATCGAGGATCATGTGACAACTCTTCTTCCCTCAGACCAGAGGGTCCCTAAAATTGTGGTCCTGATTCCCTGCTATAATGAGGAAATTACAATTACCTCTGTTGTGCAGGACTTTCGGGCAGCACTGCCTGAGACCCCTATTTACGTTTATGATAACAACTCGACGGATCAGACGGTCGCCCGCGCGCAGGCGGCGGGGGCTATCGTCCGGACGGAATCCCTTCAGGGCAAAGGCTACGTCATCCGGCGCATGTTCTCGGACATTGATGCCGACTTTTACATTCTGGTGGATGGGGATGCGACCTACGAGGCCGCAGCCGCGCCCGCCATGCTACGGCTGGCCATGGAAAACGGGCTGGATATGGTCAACGGCGCCCGCGTGACAGACCGGGTAGACGCCTACCGGCGCGGCCATGTTCTGGGCAACCGGGTTCTGACCGGCCTTGTCACCAGTGTTTTTGGCCGCAGGCTGTCTGACATGCTCACCGGCTACCGGGTTTTCTCGCGCCGGTTTGTCAAATCCTTCCCGGCTCTGTCCTCCGGGTTTGAAACGGAAACTGAATTCACGGTGCATGCGCTTGAGCAGGCCATGCCCATTGGCGAACTGCCAACCCGCTATGTCGAGCGGCCGCCGGGCTCTACCTCCAAGCTGAAAACCTACCGCGACGGCTTCCGTATTCTTGGCATGATCATCAATCTGGTCAAACAGGAACGCCCGCTGATGTTTTTCAGCATCATCAGCGGTCTCACCCTGCTGTGCGGGATCGGGCTTGGCGTCCCTGTCGTGCTGGACTTCTTCCGCACCGGGCTGGTGCCACGCCTGCCCACAGCGGTTCTGGCCACCGGACTGGTGACACTCTCAGCGTTTTCCATGGGCTGCGGCCTGATACTGGACAGCGTGGCGCTCGGGCGGCGTGAAGCCAAACGGCTCGCCTATCTTGCCCTGCCCGCTCCCCTCCGGCTGGAAAGCGCCCTGCCTGCCAGTTCCGCTCCTTCCGCCGCCGGGCACTGAGCATGGCCGTAAGCCCTGCGCAGAATTCAGAGTCCAGACAGGGGGTGCTCTTTACCTGTCTGGCGTTTATCGGGGTTGTGCTCAATCTCCGCGCCACCCTTCCGGGGTATCTGTATTCTGACTCCAAACTCATTCTCGAAGAAATAAAGACCCACAGATATAGTGACTGGCACTCCCCTTTTTACCGCTGGTTCCAGTCTTTACCGTGAAATGGGTTTCCCTGTTCCTCGGCCTCAGTCTGGCGCTCTATCTTGTTCTGCTGCCCGGACTGTTACGCGCCGGACGCGCTTTGGTACGCAACCAGCGCCCACAGGCTTCCTGAACAAAAAAACCTCTGTCCTGATCAGGACAGAGGCGGGAAAACCATGCTTGTACTGACCCGGAAAGCGCGTTCTGCGCCCTCCGGGTTTTTTGTTAGTATGTCATGGAGAGGTTGAAGAGGAATGCCCGGCCAATGGACGGCGTCACGCGGTTGCTGAACAGGTTGCTGTAGTTCAGGCGGTTATCCAGATTGTAGCCATTCATGGTGACTTTCCAGTGCTGACCAAACTGGTGAGACACCATTGCGTCAAACTCGACGTTTGCTGGCACGCGCGCCGTATTCGCCGGGTCCAGAAACACGCCTTCCCGCCATGTCACGCCACCGCCAAAGGTCAGGTTATAGGCTTCTTTGGGCGCGAACTCATACGTGGTCCAGACGGTTGCCTGATTACGCGGCACGTACTGCACCTGCTTGCCCACATCCGCCAGCGTGAGGGACGATGTTGTCTCGCTGTCATACCGCGCATAGGTCGCAATCATGTTCCAGCCTTTTACAATCTGGCCGGAGGCACTCAGTTCCAGCCCCTGGTTGCGCTGGTTGTCACTGGAGGCCGTGACATCGCCAGAGCTGGGGTCCGTCATGAGAGAGTTGCTTTTTTCCAGCCGGAACACCGCAGCCGTAAAGCCAATCCGGTCATGAAACGCTGAGTATTTTGCGCCAATTTCATACAGGTTGCTGCGTTCGGGTTTGAAGGCCGCATTCTTGGGCGTCAGCGGTTCAGAACTGTTGGTCACATACAGGCCAATCGGCGTGGTGGACTGCGCCCAGTTGAAATAGATCATGGAATGATCATTCGGCGTGTACATCAGGCTGACATTCGGGTTGAAAGTATCCTGCTTCTGGCCGAGATGCGTATCCGGTGTTGAGGCCACGCCGCCCGTTGCACTGTAGTGGCTGTCCCAATGGTCCCAGCGGAACCCGGCCCGTACGGAAAACCACGGAGCAAGCCACGCCTGTTCGGAAAAGAATGCGCCGACATCCGTGGCGTCACCCGTTTTCCATTCCTTTTTCCCCACGCTATTGGGCATGTTGGTCAGGTTGTTGGCATATTGCCCGGCGGCACCACGTTCCAGCCCCGGCACAAGCATGGACGGGTTCAGCAGGCTGGTACCCTGACGTGTGCCGTTATAGGCATAGTTCAGGCGACGATCGTAAATATGTTCCACATCCACGCCGCCAATCATCTGGTGCCGGATTGTCCCTGTGTTAAAATTCGCCACAGCAGAGGCGACGTTCTGCACAGACCAGTCATCCTGCTGGTAGGGGTTCGGCCCGCCAAGCCCGCCATTGCGGGAAATTGTGGCTGTTCCCGGATGGGAAGAAAACAGCGCCGCATTACAGACCGTGCCACACGCTTCCTGCGATGCGGAATAATACCGGCTGTAAAGCCCGCCGCGCGTATCGTTATAGACCGTGATGTGCGGGTTAACTTCCCACTTCAGGCGGCCTGTCAGCATATCATCGCTGGTATTGTCCTGATCAAACGTCGTGCCATACCAGTTGGTGCGGCTTACCCCATATTCCGTAGCCGGACGGGCATATTGCGCCCCCGGTTTTTTGACGGTCGGCACCCCGTAATCCGGAATACGGTTATCAGACTGATGGAAATATTCGATGGTATAATTAACTTTTTTACCAAGTCCGAAAATAATGGACGGCGCGATCCCCCAGCGATGGGAGTAGATATAGTCACGCCCGACCATATTATTTTCATTCCCCATGGCGGTCAGGCGCACGGCAATAGTGTCGGTAATCTTGTGGTTGAAATCCAGCGTGCCACGATAATAAGACCCGCTACCACCTGAAAAGCTCGCGCCAATATGGTTCTGCTCATTAGGCGTTTTGGTGGTGATGTTGATTGCACCACCCGTGGTGCCGTTCCCGAAGACCTGAGAGGACGGACCTTTGATCACGGTCACATGGTCATAATCAAAGGAGTCACGGGTATAGACACCAAAATCCCGCAGGCCGTTTTCATAAATATCATTCTGGGCAGCAAACCCGCGGATCAGGAACTGATCCCCGGACATCCCGCCTTCCCCCTCACCCACGGACGCCGTAATGCCCGGCACGTTCTTGAGCGCTTCATCCAGTGACTTCACGTTCTGCTGCTGCATCAGGATCTGCGGCACAACATCAATCGTCTGCGGCGTGTGCAGCACGTCCTGCGGCATGCGGCTGATGCCAATGGGCGTGCGCAGCGTGTTCATGGGGGAGGCCGTAACAACCCAGTGCTCGGACTCCGTGCCGTCCTTTTCTTTGACCAGATCCGGCCCGTGGCCCTTCGGGTTGCTCAGCACAGCCTGAGGCTGCCCGGCAAGCTTCTCTGATTTTTCAGGGGCATGAGGGGGGTGCGCAGGCTCTTTCCCCGTTGCATCATCCGCCGCCATGGCAGGAAGGGCCGTGCCGCACCCCAGAGCCAGACCAAAGGCCAGAGGAGCGGGGTGAATCCGCCGGAAAGTGTTTTTACGCATGGGATAATACAGCCTGTTATAATAAGAGCCTGAAGGTGTCGTGCTGTAACAGCGGATGATAATGATTCGCAAATTTAGATTATGCATAGCTGTCCCGCTTAAACCTTATCGCGGTCTTTCCCCGGCTTTCCCCTGCTCTTCAGTCGCCTGAGGCCGGGCGGGTTTTTCCCGCAAATCCCAGCCCCAGCAGCACAAGCCCCGCCACAAAACCGGCCCAGCCCCACACCATAAAGGGCGGTGTGAAGCTGAAACGGACCTCCGCCTGCCCCGCTGGCAGGAGGATACGTTCAAACAGGCCGTCCTCAAAAACGGGCACAACGGTCTGGCCGTTTACGCGCGCTGTCCAGCCCGCCATCATCAGTTCCCGCCGGATCAGAAAAGAGGGCGCGGCACAGTCTGTCCGCGCTTCTGTCTGGCTGGCCGCCTGCACATGGCACCCAGCCCCTGCCTCAAAATACGGGGCGGCATGCGGCAGACGATACACATCGGCTGTGGCATCGGTATAAAGCAGCTTCAGGCGGTTTTCCGGTGCAAGCGCCTCGCTGCCCGGCAGCGGGAACCCGTGCGGCACCAGAGCCAGCGCCACACCTAGTTTTTCAAAAACCTCCGGCCTTTTCGCAAGTGTGTCCGCCAGAAAAAACTGGCCGCCGGGGCGGTTGGGGGTAATGCCGTCAAACGTCACCGGGTCCACATCCGGGCCAAAATCACGCTGCATGCGCGCAATCCACGCGGCTGGCATCGGCACACCATTATGGTTGAGCGACGGCAGGCGGAAATAGGCTCCATAATTCGGCGCGATCACCCCCATAGTGACAAACCGCTGCAAGCCCAGTTCCCGCTGCACGGTTTGCAGCAGGGGCACATTGCGGGGCAGCGGGGCACGCAGGGAAAGCAGGGGAACACAGAACAGCACCAGAGCTTCCCCCAGCACCGCCGCACTCAGCAGCCCCATCCGCGCACGGGCAGAGGGCAGACGCGCGCCCCCCAGAAACGCTGCCACACACAAAGCCATCGCTACGCAGGCCAGCGCAACCGATGCAGCCTCATACCCCCATGTGGGCACCGGCCCGTGGCTGTAGGAACGCAGGGCGGCCCGTGTGGCCCCATTCAGCCACCAGGCAACGCCCACAGCCCCGCTCAGCACCAGTCCGGCCCACAGCACTGGCCGCCTGAAACGCGCCCTTACCTGCGCCGCAGGCAGATCTGCCGAAAGCCGGCACAGATCATTCATACCGAACACGGCCAGCATCAGCAGGGCCGCCTGTTCCGCCGGAAAGCACAGCCGGTAGAACACTGTGCGCCCCACACCGGGCAGCATATCCACCAGCCCTGTCAGGAGCGGCAGATTGGCCTGCTTGGCCATGCAGATCAGCACATAAGCCGCCAGCATCAGCCGGGCCGGGCGCTCACGTGCTCCAGCCAGCGCAACAAGGGCGAGAAACGGGATAACCAGCCCGATATAGCCGCCCATTGCCCACCATGCGCCAAACTGCTCGGCCTGCCCGTAAAAAAACGGGCCGTTGATGTAAGGGAACAGCGCCATGATCCAGCTTGCATCCGGCAGGCGAACATCCATCACCCCCGCATGCGGCCCGACCCATGCTTCCCGCAGGAAATCCGCAAAGGCAACCAGTTGCGGGGCCGCCAGTAACAGCGCCGTACTGCCGCCCGCCACAATACGCAGCGCGAAAGAAAGCCGCGCGGATGCAGGCTGCTGCACCAGCCGCAACACGGCCCAGCACAGGGCCAGTGTGCCAACCAGAAACGCCGTTTCCGGAAAGCCGGACAGCAGCAGATAGCCCAGCCCCAGCGCAAGCCAGCCCCAGCCTCCTGCCCCCACATGCGTTCTGGCCCGCTCAATCCCGAACAGGGCCAGTGGTAAAAAGGCCAGTGGCTGACTGGGTCCGTCCGAAGCCCAGCCATAGGTGCCATTAAAGGTATAAAGCAGCGCGCCTGCCAGCACCACGCGGGCATCCAGCCGCAAAGCGCGTAAAAACGCATACATCGCCAGCCCTGCCACCATTTGCAGAGCAATCTTCATCAGCAGCAGGCCGCCGGGCAGGCCCAGCAGCAGCACAAACGGCAGGAAGAACGCGGCGGGCTGATACTCACCGGCCAGCGGCATCCCCACCCCGCTATACGGGTTCCACCAGGGCAGGATGCCCTGCCGCCAGTCGGACGCCACAAGATGGCCCAGCGCCTGCACAATCACCCCGGCGCACCCGTCAATCCAGCCGGGCAGACCGGGCAACAGGCCACCTTCCAGCCAATCCCGCCGGGTGGTGGTGGCCACGGACAGCACGGACAGCGGGTCGGACGTCATCTGCCCCAGCAAAGCCGGGCCGAGCAGTTCAGGCAGGTGAATGACAACAGGCAGCAGCACCAGCAGCGCGACGTGCCAGAGCGGCCAGCGACGCGACGCCGGGCGGGAAAATGCGGTCTCCATAGACCGGCTTTAGCAAAAAGCAGGCGGCTCTTCTACAAGGAGGACGTGGGCTTTCCCCGCGCCCCGCGGCATGGTCAGTGATGCAGCAGAACCGGAAGAGCCGGGTGGTGCAGGACATACTCCGTCACGCTGCCCATAATGCGGTTATAGACCATGCCGTGCTGGAAGCCGCCCATTACCAGCAGATCCGCTTTTTCCGTATGGGCCGTGTCCAGCAATTGCTGCGCAATGGCATCCGCACCACTCCTGTGCGGCAGATGGGCTGTTTCATACGCCACACCGGGCAGCAGATCGGCGGGCATTGTCTCGCCTTCGGCCGAGACCACCATCACCGTATGCGCATGCGCCAGCAGCATACGGGCCGATGTAAAGGCTTTGCGGCAACTGGCGGACTCCCGCCAGGCCATCAGCACCGTGCGGCCGCACGGGCGGTCCCAGAAGGGCGGCACCAGCAGGAGCGGGCGGTTTGTCTCAAAAATGGAAGCGCGCAGGGCACGATGTTTCTGTTCACTGTCCCGCGCGTCAGGAAAGCTCATGATAATCAGTCCGGCATCGCGGCCATATCCGCTGATCATCCGCTCCACGGCAATTTCCGGGTCCAGCCAGTTGACCTCCACCGCGGAAAGCCGCCCCTCCGGAGAGCCATATTCCTGCTCCAGCCAGCGATGAAAAATGGCATGCAGCCCAACCGCCCATGTCCGCTGGTCCTGCCGCATGACAAAAATGCTTTCCTCCGTCAGCCCCATCGGGCCCCGACCATCATACGGGGGCTCACGCGCTGCCAGAACATCAATCCGGTCCCCGCCTGTCTGCCTGATCAGCGCCGCCGCCTGAGAAAGGAGTGCCACAGCCTGATCGGGCCGGTTGAGGATAACGAGGCAGCGTTCCATGCAAAAACCGTCCTTATTCTGCGCCGTCTCCGGGTTACAGCCATGCGGCAGAGGGGCTTGCCTCGCTGAGACGGTTCTGTTCCAACCCGCCATCCGCCCGCAGGTTCCCGCCACTGGCACCGTGCGGCACGCCCCAGCGCCGGTCTCTCAGGAAGGTGAAGAAAAAACGCCCCCGGCCCCCTCGCCTTTAGGGAGAAGATAAGCGAGAGTTTACTGAGGCCTGCTCGCCAGAGCCTTGTTTTTGAAAGGATAAAACACGCCGTGCTGCTGAACGTGATTGAACGGGGCCCCGAAGCGTCCTCCGACGCCCGGCCCCTTCCCCCGGTTGTTCTGCTGCATGGACTGTTTGGCCGGGCCCGCAATCTGGGGTTTGTGCAGCGCAGGCTGGCCGCCACCCGCCGCACACTGGCGCTGGATTTACGCAACCACGGGGACAGCCCCCACGGCCCCATGAGCTTCCAGATTATGGCCGATGATGTGCGGGAGACGCTGGAGCACCACAACGCCCTGCCCGCCCTGCTGCTGGGCCATTCCATGGGCGGMAAAACCGCCATGATGCTGGCCCTGCGCCACCCGGAATGCGTGCAGAGCCTGCTGGTGGTGGATATTGCCCCCGGTGAGGGCGGCTTTACCCGCATGGATGTGCCGACCGGGCTGGAAAAGCTGGACTTCCCCCCGCATCTGGACCGCGCCGGAGCGGATGCCCTGCTGCATCCGCTGATCCCGAATGAAGCCATCCGCCAGATGATGGTGCAGAACATGCGGCTGGGCGACGCTCCCGGCTGGAGCATCGGCCTTGCGGACATCATGACGGCGCTGCCCACCATCATGAGCTGGCCGGACCTGCCGCCCGGCACGCAGTATGACGGCCCGACGCTATTTATCCGCGGTGAGATCTCCCCCTATATCCAGCCCAAAAACTACCCCGCCATGCGCCGCCTGTTCCCGCACTACACGCTGGAAACCATCAGCGGCGCAGGCCACTGGGTCCATGTTGACGCCCCCAAACGCTTTGCCGAACTGGCTGAGGCTTTTGCGGGGAAGTAAGGTAGCATTTGAAAACTTCCCCGCCTTCCACGAGATAAGGCACCCCCCTTAAAGCACACCCCCACGCCTCTGCACCCATTGCCGTCTGACGGTATGGAGCAGAGCCGTGGCGATGACGGCAAACGCCAGTGCGCAAATCCAGAAAACAAGGGTGAAGCCGGTATTTTCGGCAGTCATAATGTCCAGACACAGGCTGGCCGCCAGCAGAACACCGCCCGCCCACCGCACCCACAGACGGTGCAGGGACAGCATAAAAACTGCGCAAAATTGCAGAAGTGTTCCATAAGAATCAGTCACCGTCATGCGCAGCCCTCATGGCCCGGAGCGCCTGCACGCAACAGCCTGCCAGACAGAGTGCCACCAGAGAAACACCCCATTGCACGCTGTTCCCCCACGGCGCGCTGCATAGCGCAACCGCCAGTGCAGAAAAACAGCAAAGACCTGTCAAAATCTGCCAGCTTTTCCGCGCGGGCATGAGCAGCGCCAGCAGCAGAAGCAGAAACCAGACGGCAAACACCACCTGTATTTCCCGCTCGGCCCGGTCTGGCAGCGTGACAGGTAACAGATGGTTCGTCAGAAAAAACGTGCTGAATGCAACGGGTGTGCCCGCCACCATGCCCGCATTCATCCGGTCCAGCGCAACCAGGCCCACCGTGTTCCCCCGGCGCAGGCGGCGCCTCAGCCAGAGCCTCAGCCCGCTCCCCGTCACAACAAGCAGCAGAATACCGGAGGCAAAATACAGCCAGCGTGTTGCCAGTGGCGCAAAATGGGCCACATGCAGACCGTACAGCACGGCAAACGCGGTAACAGCGGGCCGTTTTTCCTGCGTGTCAGACAGAAGTTTTCCGGTCTTCCCATCAAAACGCAGGACGTGCGTACCAAACGCCAGCCGGTCATTATTATCGCCGAGGATCACAATCGTCGCGGCACTGTCAGACGGATTATAAACGTACACCTGATTTATGCCTTCCGTTTTCAAACGGCGGGCCGCTTCCGCCAGAACCGAGGCAACAGGAGCCAGTGTACTTGCCGCCCCCGTAGCGGCCGGGGCGGACAGAGAGGGAGCCAGTGCACTCTCAAACGTGGCGGCATTGGGATAATGCGCCAGTGCCGCCCAGGGCATTAAAAGGCTGGCCAGTGTGACCGCCCCGGTAAAGGCAATGGCCAGATGGAATGGCAACGCCGCCACCCCCGCCAGATTATGCGCATCCAGCCAGCTCCGTTGCCCCTTGCCGGGCCGGAACGTGAAAAAATCCAGAAAAATCCGTCGGTGCGCCACAATGCCAGTCAGCAAAACAAACACCAGCGCAAGGGCTGCAATGCCAGCCGTCAGCCGCCCCCACGGATACGGCAACTGCAATTCAAAATGAAAACGGTAGAAAAAATCTCCGCCCAGCGTATCCCGGATCGCATCCGGGGCCCCTGTTACCGGGTCCAGCGCGCGCTGGAGAAACGCCCCGTTTTCATCCCACGCGGCCCAGCTAAATGGCGCCCGCGCCCGTGCGGGCGTGATGTACCAAGCGGACGCATGCGGCGCGTGCTGGCTCAGCCAGCCAATGGCGGCACGCGTTGCCGCGACCGGGTCCACCGGCTGCGCCCGTAATTCTGGCCGGGCCCATAAGCTGATTTCGGGACGAAACACGCTGAGCGTGCCGGACAGCGTAATGACGTAAATCAGCCATCCGGCAAAAATGCCCGCCATATCATGCACCTGCGTCATCGCGGCCCGGAAACCGGGGCGGACGCGGGAAAACCCGAGCATGGTCAGCAGTGGCCAGCCTGCCAGCCCGGCAAAAACCCCTGCCAGCACGGCATTGACGGGGGATGCGGGCAGCACCCCCGCCACAACAAAGCTCAGAAGTGCCGCAGCAGCATAGGCCAGCAGAATGACTGCGGCAGATTTCACCAGGAGAAGCCTATGCTGCCCTGCGCGTTCCGTCGTTCCCCATAATAGCAGAAGGCCTGACCATAAGAGGCATATGCCAGACAGTTTGAGACAAAATGTTTGTCAAACAGGTTTCGGACGCTGGCAGACGCTGTCCACCCATGCAGCGAGGGAGAGAGGTTGGACAGATCATACTTGATGGAGCCATCAAACAGCGCATAATTCGGCAGCCACACGCTGCCATATGTAGCCTCGCCCCCATAGGCTTTGGCCGTGTAGCGCATACCGCCACCAAACCCGAACCCTTTGAGGGACCCGGACGGCACGGTGTAGAACGCAAACAGGGACGCATTGCCCTTGCCAGACTGGATCAGCGGTTTTCCGGTGGAATCATCACGCACTTTCTGAACACTGACGGCAGCGGTCACCATCAGGCCTTTGTAAACATCCGCATGCGCCTCAAACTCAAATCCGTCAGAATGGACTTTCCCACTCTGCACGCTGTACGGCAGGCTACCGACAGAAACCAGAACATTGGTCTGCTCAATATGGAAACCAGCCGCCGTCAGCAGCACTGGCGTTCCGGGGATCTGATATTTCAGGCCACCTTCAAGCTGTTTGCCAAGAGAAGGGCTGGCCTGCCGCATGGTCTTCCCGCCATCATTTGACACAAGGCCAGACTGCGGCTGGAAAGATGTGGAATAACTGATATAGGGCGCAAGGCCGAAATCAAAGTGATACAGGCCAGACGCGCGCCATGTAATCTGGCTGGAGCGCTGCCGTGTATCAGACCCGCTAAACCGCTCAATCTGGCGGGACCGGTACCAGTCATTGCGCAGGCTGCCATTCAGAACCAGTCCGCCCCAGTGGATTTCATCCTGCCCGTACGCACCCACCTGATGTGAATCCGCCTTATAACGCGCAGCCGCCACCTGATCAGGGAAGGTCATGTGATAATTGGGGTGCAGCACGTTCAGGTCCGGTGCATCGCCCTGCGTGTACAGCTCACCCGCCTGCTGCCACATATAGTCATAACCAAACATCAGCACATGCCGCAGCGGGCCGGTGTTCACATGGCCTTTAAACTGGCTATCAAACGCCAGATTATGCACATGCTCGTTGGTGCCATAGGCATAGCGCGGCACGGTGTCCGGGCTGCTGTAATAGCCCGCATCATACGTGCTTCTCTGCTCTACCTTGATATCATCATAACGGCCGCGGGAGTTAAAGCTCCAGTCGTCATTAAAACGATGGCTAAAGATGTAGGTAAAAGCACCATGTTTGCGGTTGAACTTTTCAACCGCGACATCACCGTCATAAAAGTTACGGGGCAGATAGCCAAAGGATGCCGGTTTCAAGGAGCCTTCCAGCGGAACACCGCCATAAGTGCCGCTTTCCGGGTCATACTGGTAATTGCCGAGAATGGTGAGTGTCGTCGGGCCATCACCGCCAAAGCTGAAAGAGGGGCTTATGGAGAACCGGCGGCTGCCGGTTTTGGAGAGTTGCGTGTGCTGCCCATTCACGGTGCCATACACACGGTAGCGCACTGAACCGTTGTCAGACGCAAACCCGCCAACATCCGCATCCACACGGTAGAGATCAAACATACCGCCCGTCGTCGTGACATCACCGTAAGACCGTTGCGCCGTAGGCAGCTTGCTGGACAGGGCGGCCAGCCCGCCTGGGCTGGACTGCCCATACAGTGCGGATGCCGGGCCTTTCAGCAACTCCACCCGCTCCAGCCGGAACGTGTCAGTCTGCCCCACTGCATAACCCGTGGGGCTGTCCTGCATCTTCAGACCATCGAGGAACGTGGGAACACTGAAGCCACGGAGCAGAAACTGGTCATACCGCGTGCCAATCCCGCCGCGCAGATCCGGCGTGATGCCTGCCGCATAACGCACCGCCTGATTGAGGCTCAGCACGCCCCGCACATTCATCTCATTCCGGGTGATAACGGAGACAGACTGCGCCGTTTCAATCAGCGGCGTATCGCTTTTGGTCGCGGAGGATGCCGTTGTGGCAAGCCTGCGCCCCTGCACGTTAATGGCTTCCGCCGCCGCGGCGCGATCTGCGGTTTTTGCTCCCGTTTTCCCGCCAGCTTTCCGGGCAGAGGTTTGAGGAGACTGCTGGGCAGGCCGTTTAATAACAGAGGATTTTCTGGAAGGATCCTTTGCCTCAGGTTCAGCAGCAAGAAGAGGCTGGGTGGCGCAGGTCACCCCCAGCACGACAAAAAGGCAGGCAGTACGAGACACGGCTTTCTTTCTCCCACGAAGTCCCTGCCGCTTACATGAAGATGCGAATTATTTGCAATTACTATTTAGCAATAGTCTAAAAAATGCTTCATCTCTGCGTATTCGCACTGGCCGGGAACACGCTTGCGTAAACCCCGGCCAGATACGTGCGGCCCCCGCGCTGTCCTTTTAAAGCCCCAGCCCGTCAACCGTTTTTCCGGCAAGATCCAGCGCTACGGCTTCCGCAATCCGGATACCGTCAATCCCTGCGGACAGAATACCGCCAGCATAGCCAGCGCCTTCCCCTGCCGGATACAGGCCGGGCGTGCTGAGAGACTGACCATCCGCCCCACGGGGAATCCGCAACGGGGAGGAGGTGCGCGTTTCTACCCCGGTCATTACCGCATCTTCCATCGCAAAGCCTTTCAGCTTGCGGTCAAACAACGGCAGGGCTTCACGCAGGGCCGCCACGGCAAAGTCCGGCAGGCAGGTGGACAGGTCCGCGGGCGTCACGCCCGGTTTGTAGGACGGCACGACCGCCCCCAGCGTGGTGGATGGGCGACCGGCCAGAAAATCCCCCACCCGCTGCGCCGGAGCCTTGTAGGAACGGCCCCCGGCTTCAAACGCCTTGCGCTCCCAGTGGCGCTGGAAGGCCATACCTGCCAGCGGATCATCCGGGTAATCCTCGCCGGGGCGCAGGTCGACCACCATGCCGGAATTGGCGTTGCGTTCCGCGCGGGAATACTGGCTCATGCCGTTCGTCACCACCTGTCCTTCTTCGGACGTCGCGGCCACCACGGTTCCACCGGGGCACATGCAGAAGGAATAGACGCCGCGCCCGTTGCTGGCATGGTGCACCAGCCGGTATTCCGCAGCGCCCAGCAGCGGGTTTCCGGCACTCGGGCCAAACTGGGCCGTATCAATCACGGATTGCGGGTGTTCAATGCGGACCCCAATTGAGAACGGCTTGGCCTGCATCTGCACACCTGCCTGCTGCAACATGGCAAACGTGTCCCGCGCACTGTGGCCCACGGCCATTACCACATGGTCTGTAGCAATCACCTCACCCTCAGCCGTGCGCACCCCTTTCACGCGCTGCGTGCCCTCTTCCAGCACCAGCCCGTCCACCCGGGTGCCAAAACGATACTCGCCCCCGGCGGCCTCAATTTCCGCGCGGATATGTTCCACCATGGAGACAAGCCGGAAGGTGCCGATATGCGGATGCGCCAGATACAGAATTTCTTCCGGCGCCCCGGCCTTTACAAATTCTTCCAGCACCCGGCGGCCCAGAAAACGCGGGTCCCGCACCTGACTATACAGCTTGCCGTCCGAGAACGTCCCGGCCCCGCCCTCACCAAACTGCACGTTGCTCTCAGGCGTCAGCACTCCTTTGCGCCACAGCGCGAACGTATCCACCGTGCGCTCACGCACCACCTTGCCGCGTTCCAGAACAATCGGGCGCAAACCCATCTGCGCCAGCGTGAGCGCCGCCATAAAACCACATGGCCCGGCCCCGATCACAACAGGGCGCAGATACCCCGGCTTACCGGCCAGCGCCGCGCCATCCGCCACCGGCGGGGTCCAGCGCATGTCAGGTGCGATGGTAACATGCGGGTCTTTTGGGTGCGCCGCCCGGTAGCGCGCCAGCACGGCGGCTTCCTCCTTCACAGCGCAATCCACCGTGTAGACCAGAATAATCGCACTGCGCCGCCGCGCATCATGCCCACGCCGGAACACGGTAAAATGCTCCAGCGCATCCGGCGCGATATCAAGGCGCGCCCGGATGGCCTCTTTCAGAGCCTCGGGGGGATGGTCCAGCGGAAGCCGCAGTTCGGTCAGTCTGAGCATGGCGCGACCTTTATCACATGTGTATAGACAATTCAGGGGCTTTCCCTATGCCGGACAGCGTCCGGACGCAACGGGCACGCCCCCGCCAACCCGCAAGGACATGCCATGTCTCAGCCACCGCCCGCGTCCTCCGGCCCGCATACGGACCAGTCCTTCTGCACAGCGCAGGACCATCCGCCTGCGCCAGATTCCGCACACGGTCTGCCCTGTGGCCCCGCTGCCTGTGGCTCCTCCGCGCACGATCAGCCAGCCACCCCGACAGGCGGAGAAAACCCCGGCGCGGCCGCCACCTGCGGACATAACCATGACGACCATGATCATGATGCCCACGGCGCTGCGGACCCTGCACATGATGGCGGCCTGCACGGGCACGGGCACGGGCATGAGCATGACGATGATCACACCCATGATCATCACGGGCATAATCACGATGGACATGATCATGGCGGCCACACGCATGACGGGCACGATCATCACCACGGGTTCGGGCATCATCATGTACATACGCCCGCCTCATTCGGCGTGGCGTTTGCCATCGGGATTGTGCTGAACACCGTCTATCTGGGGGCGGAGGCGCTATGGGGTGTCATGTCCCACTCGCTGGCCCTGCTGGCGGATGCTGGCCATAACCTGTCGGACGTTCTGGCGCTGGCGGCAGCATGGCTGGCGCAGCATCTGTCCGCAAAATCGCCCTCCGCGCGCTTTACCTACGGGCTGCGGCGTTCCTCCATTCTGGCGGCCCTCGCCAATGCGGTCATTCTCATGCTGGTGACGGGCGGCGTGGCGTGGGAATCCATCCAGCGCCTGTTCCACCCGGCCCCGGTGGCTGGCTGGACCATGATGAGTGTCGCCGCCATCGGGATTCTGGTGAATGGCGGTATAGCCCTGCTGTTTGCCTCCGGGCAGAAGCACGACATTAATATTCGCGGGGCGTTCCTGCACATGGCCTCGGACGCGCTGACCTCTCTGGCCGTGGTGATTGCGGGCGGGCTGGTCCTGCTGACCGGCCTGACATGGATTGATCCTGCCATCAGCCTCGCCATTTCCGTCGTGGTGGTGCTGGCCACATGGTCCCTGCTGCGCGATTCACTGGATATGGCGCTGGATGGCGTGCCCCGCTCCGTGGACCGGGACAGCGTGGAGGACTTCCTGCGCGCCCAGCCCGGTGTTGCGGACCTGCATGACCTGCACATCTGGCCCATGAGCACGACGGAAACCGCCCTCACGGTGCATCTGGTCCGCGCGGCCAGCCTGCCTGCCGGGCAGACGGAAACGCTGCTGCTGCAAAGCACCGTTGCCACCCTGCGCACCCGCTTTGGCATTGTGCACCCCACGGTGCAGATTGAAAGCGCGGACTATCACCCGCCCTGCCACCTGACAGACCCGCATACAGTCTGATATCAGTCCCCCATGCAGCTCCCCCTCCCCCAAAGCAATAAAAGCATTGCCCTGTGCAGTCTGGCCGTCAGTGTGGTGGCGCTGGGGTTGAAATACGCGGCCTATGCCCTCAGTGGCAGCGTGGCGCTCTATTCAGATGCGGTGGAAACCATCATCAATGTGGTGTCCGCCATCGGCGGATTGTGGGCACTCAGTGTCGCTGCGCGCCCGGCAGACCACAACCACACCTACGGGCATTACAAGGCGGAATATCTCTCCGCTGTGGCGGAAGGCTCACTGGTGCTGGTCACCGCGTTTGTGATCGGGCGGGAAGCGGTGGAAGGCCTGCTGCACCCGCACCCGGTCAGCGCCTCGTATCTCGGCATCCTGCTCAATGCGGCGGCGACAGTCGTTAATCTGATCTGGGGGCTGACACTGGTGCATGCCGGGCGCGCCCGCCGCTCTCCCGCTCTGCAGGCCGGGGGCCAGCATGTGCTGTCCGATGTGTGGACCGGCGTAGGGCTGGTGGCCGGGCTGCTGCTGATCCCGCTGACGGGCTGGATGTGGCTGGACGCAGCCCTCGCGGGCCTGATTGCGCTCAACGTCCTGCGCGTGGGCTGGGAGATGATGCGGGAGTCCATCGCGGGCCTGATGGATGAAGCCCCGGCCCCGGAAACACTGGATGATATCCGCGATATTATCGCCACCAACGGGCGCGGCGCGATTGAAGCGCATGATATCCGCACCCGCATTGTCGGGGCTGTTACGTTTCTGGAATTCCATCTGGTTGTGCCCGGCAGCATGACGGTGGAAGAAGCCCACGAGATCTGTGACCGGATTGAAGCAGGTCTGCGCAGCAAAATGGGCGATACGCTGGTGCATATTCATGTCGAGCCGGACAACATGGCCAAGCATGAAGGCATTGTGTTCTGGCCGCGCCCTGCGACCGAGTCTGCATCACGCTAAATCAGCCGCTTTTCTGCCGTGCGGTGTTTATGGTTTTCAGTCTTACGACAGGGTTTTTACGCAGTATTCCCGCCCAGTCTCCCGCCTGACGCATATGACTCTGCCCCGACATGCGTTTTATTAATACAGTGCGTGTATAAAACCAGACAACGCTTTCCTCACATCCAAGGCGTGTTAGAAGACCCCTACCCTTCTCAGCCGATCAGGATTGTCCATGTCTGCCAGCGTGCCCGTCACGTCCGCCCAGCTCCGCCATTTACGGGAACAGGCAAAAGCCGGCACGGTAAACTGGCGGCGCAAGCTGATCTACTGGTCCGGCGCGGTGATGGTCGGCGTAGTGGCGGTTGCATTTGCGTTTCTGGCCGATAAGGCGGCGGGGCTGCGCAGCCAGATCATCGCGTTCAGCCCCTGGCTGATGCTGGTTGTCACCCCCGGCGGGCTGGCTCTGTCCACATGGCTGACGCGTACATGGTTCCGGGGGGCACAGGGCAGCGGTATTCCGCAGGCCATTGCCTGCATGCACCTGAATGACTTCCGCATTGTAGACAAAGTGCTGGCGCTGAAAATTGCGCTGGCCAAAATCTTCCTCACCTGTCTGGGCCTGCTCTCGGGCGGTTCCATCGGGCGTGAGGGGCCGACGGTGCAGGTCGGCGCTTCCATCATGCACACGGTCGGGCGGTTTATGGGCGTGCATGACCCCATCAAGCAACGCGCTCTGATCAAAGCAGGCGGGGCCGCCGGTGTGGCCGCGGCATTCAACACGCCTCTGGCAGGCATTGTGTTTGGCATTGAAGAGCTGGCCCATTCCTATGAGCAGCGCACCAGCGGCACCATGCTGACCTGTGTGGTGATTGCCGGTGTAACTGCCATCGCCATGGTGGGGAACTATACCTATTTCGGCCATACCAGTTCCGTGGTGCCGGTTGGAGCAAGCTGGCTGGCGGTGCTGACCTGCGGCATTCTGGGCGGGCTGAGTGGTGGCTCCTTTTCCGCCCTGCTGATCCGCATCTCACGCGGTATTCCGGGCCGGATGGGCAAGTTCATCGCCCAGCATCCCATTCTGTTCTCGGCCCTGTGCGGGCTGGTTCTGGCCATTATCGGCCTGCTTTCCGGCGGCATGAGCTACGGCACGGGCTATGTGCAGGCGCGCGATATCATCATGGGGTCCGGGGATTATCCGGCCTCCTATTTCGTACTGAAATTTCTGGCCACCATCGTTTCCTACTGCTCCGGGATTCCGGGCGGGCTGTTTGCGCCTTCCCTGTCCGTGGGGGCTGGCATGGGCGGCTGGGTGGCACAGTATCTGCCCCATACCTCGCCCGGCGCGGTCGTTCTGCTGGGCACGGTGGCGTATTTTGCCGCCGTGACACAGGCACCGCTGACAGCCACCGTCATTGTCATGGAAATGTGTGATAACCAGCAGATCACCCTTGCTCTGCTGGCCAGCGCTTTTCTGGCATTTGGTGTCTCACGCGCCCTGTGCAGCCATGCGCTCTATGGCGCGCTGGCCGTCCGCTTCCTGCGCTCCGCAGACCCGCGCCCCAACAGTTCCACACCGCCCAACCCGGCAACGGACACGATGGGCCGCAACCAGTAAATAAGCGCGGCATACAGAGAGAGCCCGCATCCTCCCGCACACGAAAAAGCCTACCTTTCCATAAGAAAAGGCAGGCTCTCTGAGTTTATTTCATGAGCACGACAGAATGGAGCGTTTCCTTCTGTCTCTCAGGAAGGCCTCGTCTGCCATCAGCGGCCCGCCTTTTTGAGCATCGGACCGCTGAGAGCAAGACGTGTTCAGGATACAGCGCGATCCTGCGCCGCAGCCTGCTGGACGCGATACGGGCCACCGGCCAGCACCTCAACCATCAGCATCCCGAATGCCCTAGGCTTCCGCGCGCCCAGAGACAGCAGGGCGTTGCCGTTGGTCCAGCGTGCGCTCTGCCCGGCTTCCGCGACATGCCAGCCTGCGTTGATCAGTGTCCCCGCTGCCGGTTCCAGAATACGGGCATCTGCACGGTTGCCGTCCTGCAGCATCATGCGCCCGACCAACACACCCAGCATACGGCGATCATCCACAAACGGGCCAATGGTATCCACCGGGCGGCTGGCGTGGGACACCAGACGGACAGTCTGCACATGCGGCGGCACGATAAAGATGGCCTGCCCGTTATGCGTGCGGGCTTTGTTAATGATGGCACCGCTTTCCGTCACCAGATGCAGGTCAGGGTCTGTTGTCAGAACGGCCTCTTCCACAGGGGTCGTCACGTCGGACTGAGCAGCCCGCAGCTTTTCTGCCCGCAGGGCCAGAGACTGGTGCAGCGGCTCAACAGCCTCACGCGCCGTCATCAGCGGAGCGGCGGCATCATCAGCCCAGTTGCGTGCCAGACCGGGGATCCGCACAACCGTGCCAGCCTGACGGAAGGCCCGGCGGTTGCCCGTATCCAGATAGCTTTCCGTCAGCGCACCGTCAGCCATGATGACCGCATGCTGCTCGGTTTCCACATGGTAGTAGGTATAAGCGCGGATCGTCTGGTCATAGGCAATGGTTTCCCCATTCACCAGCATACGCACCGGCACAAACTGCCCGTCCAGATACAGGCAATGTTCCGGAGTAATCAGCAGATCCTTGCTGGGTACGCCGTCTGCCAGAGCCCCCTGACGCACACGGACCGGCCAGCCAGCTTCATCCAGCGGCAGACCGGGGCGCACGTCCGCCTTGCGAGAGCCAACCCAGATAACCTGCTGCGCAACAGGCTCGCCGTTTTTAAACGTCAGCAGGCTATCGCCCACCTGCACGTCTTCAACCGCAATGTCGCCCGTGGGCGTGCTGAGCACTGTTCCGGCCAGAAAGCAGACAGACCCGACAGCTTCAATGCTCAGGGATTTGCCATCGCTGGACACAGTGAGAGGACCAGCAGCACTGGTGGAGTAATTGCCGATTGCAAAATTATCCCCGTCCACGCTCACGGTCGCAATTGTCGCCTTGTTTGCGTCATAGACGGTGATGGTCTGGGACCCAAAGGCGTTGCTAATAGAATAACTTGCTGGCGTGGAAGACAGGTTTTCGAAAGAAATATAATCCTTGGCCGCATCAAACCCCTTGATCGTCGTTGAGGAAAGATCCAGCAGAGTGCCGCCAGCATTGGCAATAAAAGTCCCACCGCCCTTACCAAAGCTGATGATCGAACCGTTCAGAAGAGAGATAATACCAGCGCCGTTGCTGAAGGTGCCGCCATTGGTCAGATTAACTGTTGACCCCGAAAGCGCCCCTGCCACAAGGTTGTTTCCCATGGTGGCTGTGCCGCCATCCACATTCACCGTGACACCACTGAGAAGGGAAACACCTGTCGTGATGGTCGCTGTACCGCCGACGTAAATTGTTGAACCACTGAGCGCGGAAAGCACTGTAGTAACTGAGCCAGATACTCCTGGCGGAACGACATAATCGCCTCCACCGATACCAAACAATGAAATGATCGCGAGTTTACCACCATTTTTTGTAAGGACGTTCCCGCTGCTCAAGGTTCCCAGATCCGTGATTGTTCCGCCCGGATCCTTGATCGTTACGGTGTAAGAAGAAGGGTTACCAAACAAGTCAGTATCCGCAACATTAACAGAGTAAACAACTCCTGAAGAATTTGGGTTATCATTCATATGAGGTTGATGGAGCCTAAGTGGGGCTCCATCCTGTGAAGTGCATATGGGGTTGATTTA
The DNA here is from genome assembly GCF_018811975.1 of Acetobacter sp. P1H12_c. Taxonomy (NCBI): domain Bacteria; kingdom Pseudomonadati; phylum Pseudomonadota; class Alphaproteobacteria; order Acetobacterales; family Acetobacteraceae; genus Acetobacter; species Acetobacter sp. P1H12_c. The sequence continues at coordinate 20,782 of NZ_JACRVR010000017.1, forward strand.
AGCCGCCGGTCTCATCCTCCCCGGCATAAGCTTCGCCAGCTTGGCGAGCCCTTTCGGCGTCACGCGAACCTGTTCAGAGACCTTCTCCGAACCATCAGGGCGCAGAACTGTTGTGATCTTATGTTCCAGATCGCCGTTTGTAGTGTGCGACTGATAGCCGAGCCAGTTCGGTGAGCCGGGGCGCTTGTAGATCCATCCATTGTGCGACAGCCAGTCGAACAGGTCTTTCGGACGAACCTGCAACGCTTTGGCGGCCTCGGTGATGCTGAGGCTGCCGTCTGCACCTGCAATCCGATCATGAGCCTCAGCCTTGGGCTGAACGACCGCAAGCTGTGCTTTCTGCCGTTCGACTGTGGCTTGCAGGATCGTCATGGCACGTAGCGCCAGTTCCTCCGGCGTCTCCTCCGGGGCCGCGACCATGTATCCGCCAGTCTTGCGGATCGACGGGATGACCTCGCTGGTGATCCACTTCTTGAACCGCTTAGCGGCAGGCTTACGACTGGTCAGCACGAGCGACCACAGGCCGGACTCGTTGATGACGCATGTGTCCTGCGCTCGACCGATGGCATCCATAATCCGGATGTCATCTTTTTCATCGGCATCAAGGCGCGAATTTGCGTTCCCGACGTTGGCAATACCCAGAACTGAGCACACATCAGATAGTACCCACCAAGGTTCACCGCCCCGCTCGTTAACGCGGACTTCTGTTCCTTCGAAGCTGAAGGGGATCAGGTTCTCCGTCATGCTGCGTCTCCTGTAATCACGCGAAGGGACGCGCGAACGGCCTGCTTCCGATTGCGACGCTCAAGGCGAGCGCACAGATCCTGAAGCATATCCAAGGTAGATTCATCTTTGCGGATTGTCGGTTTCTGAGGAGCCGAAAAGACAAGTTTGAGATGAGGGCGGCGTGATGTTTTTGACGTGCTCACAGCATGCCTCCCATCTCGCTACCGCAGTAAAATGAAGAGTTGTTGGCGGCAAATGTATACTGGCCGTGGAAGTAAGGTTCTTCTTCCCCTGCGCCTCCGCAATCCTCTTCCGACTCAAGGTCTTCGAACGCCGCGTCACGGTCATCCAGCGCTGAAATGAGAGAATCAATCATTCCTTCGATTTCTGCGCGGCTAAGTGTGCTATAATCGACGATAGCCAATTGCATAGGGGTATCTTCCCTTGCTTGAGGTTAGGCCGGGTTGGGTGTTGGTAGCACCCTCCCGTCCGCATCTGGTGTTGTGATGCAAATGCACCAAAGCACCATATGAATCACGACGCAAGCATTTTTTGCATCTTTTCATCAATGGTGCATTTCTGCTATAATCACCACATGACAGATCAACCCGACCCCGTCGTTCGAAAGACCGTCTCGTTGCCAACCAGCATTTGGAAACGCATTGAAGACTTCCAATTTGACCATCGCGTAAAGCGAGATAGTCAGGCTATTCGACAGCTAGTTGAACTCGGCCTAGATGCCGCCAAAGGGAGCAGCCCAGCAGATCAGGATAAACCCTGAATGCCGACAGTTCTTCGGATTGGTGGCTACAGGTTCTTTTTCTACAGCATGGAAGGCAACGAACCGCCGCACATCCATGTTGAAGCGGGAGAAAACGTCGCCAAATACTGGCTTGATCCGGTTGCTTTGGCGATGAATGATGGGTTCAGATCACACGAACTGACCAAGTTGCGGATGCTGGTTATCGAACACAAGAACACGTTTAGGGAGGCATGGGATGCCCATTTTGGCAGCTAGATTTGATCCGACCGCGACTGACGTTCGGATGGACACTGACCTTCTTCATGTCGTGATGGCGGATGGCCGCGAGCTTTCCGTGCCTCTTGAGTGGTTCCCGCGCCTGCGCGACGCCTCACCGGAACAGCGTTCCCACTGGCGCTTCATCGGGCGCGGCAAGGGCATTCACTGGCCTGATGTGGACGAGGATATCTCGGTCGCGAGCCTGCTGCGTCTGTCCTGACGTATTACTGCGGAGTGTAAATCTACGAATGAATGATGCTGAGGGCTTCGACGCCCTCGGCCTGCAAAATCTTGTCGCCGTGTCGGAAACCATATCGGAAGACGGGGTTGCGCTGGTTGAGGTCAAATCCCGTGAAGAGATTAAGCCGATCTGCTGTCTGGCTCAGAAGCTGGTCAAGAATGGTCGAAAGGCCATGCAGTTCAGGGATTACCCACGTAACAGATACGAGACAATCCTCAGTATCAAGCGCCAGCGCTGGAAGTGCCATTCCTGCGGAGCGGTGGTTTATGAAGAACTGCCTGACATAGATACTCGGCGCGAAATGACCAAGCGTATGGCGCTTGGCGTGGCTTTTGATGCCACTCAGCTTACTTTCGTTGATGCCTCCAGAATAAACGGTCTGCCCGTTAGTACCGTGCGCAGGGTGTTTCTTGATCATGCAGAAGAGCAATTGGCCGACTACAGAGTAGTATTGCCACGAGTTCTGGGGATCGACGAAAAGGTCATCTTGGGCAAACCCCGGCTGGTAATCGGCGATGTTGAGCGGAAACTTATGCTCGATATGATGGGATCACGCCGAAATGTTGATCTTGATAGCTATTTCACCAAGATGGTGGGCTGTAAAAACGTCGCGGTCGTCTGTCAGGATATGTGGAAAGGCTACGAGAGGGCTACTCGCAAGCATTTCCCGAATGCCACCACGGTCATCGACAAATTCCATGTGGTTCGAATGGCCGATCACGGGCTTGGCATGACGCGCAAGCGGATATCACAAAGCCTTCCTGACAAGGATCGAGTTTACCTGAAGCGCCGTATCGGAGTTTTGAAAGCACGCTGGCATTCCACAACCGAACGAGCCCGAACAGAATTGGAAGCGCTATTTTCGCGCTGGCCAGAGCTACAAGACGCTTACGACCTGAAAGAAGCGTTCTACGGGATCTATAACGCTCCTGACCGCGAAACCGCTGAGGATATGACCGATGCCTGCTTAAGTGCTGCCAATCAGCATTTCAGTTTTGATTTTAAAGAAATCATTTCCGCGTATAAAGGCTGGCGACCTCATATTCTGAACTACTTCGAGCATCCTTACACCAATGCTTATACAGAGCGCCTGAATGGTCTGATCGGCGAGATCAACATGAAGGGAAAGGGGTATGATCTCGAAACACTGCGTGCCAAGGCTTTGCTGAAATATAGCACGAAGAGCCTGCGTCGAGACCCAACCTTTATCGGTCCATTGAAGCAGGTACGACAAGGTGCTGGTGTCGGAGATGGCCGTGTAATGGCATGGAGAGGTTTCCCGATATCAACCTGGGAGCTCCTGATTCAGCAGGAAGGCGAGGATTTCATATCAACCCTATTTGAACGATAACCAGAATTTGTATAGTCGGTCATATCTTAATCTTTCATTAAGGAATAACTTCTTTAACCCGACTCTGTTATTTAAAATAAAACCATTAAATACTTATTAAAATCCCCGGAAAATTTACGCATGAAAAAAGGCCCGGCATAAATGCCGAGCCTCTCCTGCTCTTCTTAAAAAACTGAGGAAAAATCAGATCCCTGAAACGCGGGATGCCTCTTCAGTTTCCTGCTCAACGTAAGGACCACCTGCCAAAATTTGCAGGCTCAGCATCCCAAAACTCTCCGGCGCGCGCGCTGGCAGCGGGAGCAGGGCGTCGCCCATAGTCCAACGGCCTGCCCCACTCTCCAGTTCAGCCCAGCCAGTCAGAGACGCTTCAGTCTTATGGACCGTCACCGGCACTACAGCTCCGCCAAGCTGGAACGCAGCCTCACCCACGCAGACACCAAGGGAACGACGGTCATCCACAAAAGGCCCGTGCACATCACACGGGCGGCTGGTGCGGGAGAGCAGCCGCACCGCCTGCACAGACCCCGGCACCATAAACAGGGCCTGCCCGCGTACTGTACGCATGCAGCGCAGCAGACGCCCGTCTTCAGTTACCAGATGCAGGCCGGATTTCGTCGTCAGTGCAGGAGCCGGAGCAGCTTCCGGCACCCCCATGGCTTCGGCACGGGCCAGAAGCTCCCGGAAAACCGGTTCCACTCCATGCCGTTCCACCATCAGCGGGGCGGCGGCATCTTCAGCCCAGCTCCGCGCCTGAGAAACACTGATCCGCGAGACCGTTCCATACGGGCGGAAGCTGCCACGGTTACCCGTATCCAGATAGCTTTCCGTCTGCACATTATTGGCCGTGATCACGGAATGCTGCGCGGTCTCGATATGATAATAGGTATATGTGGTAACGCTACGGTCAAACAGGATCGTGCGGCCATTCACCAGCATGCGGGCCGGAATAAAATGCCCTTCAAAATACAGGCAATGTTCCGGCGTGACCAGCAGATCACGGTCCGGCGCACCAGAACTGATCGCGTTTTTCATAACGCGCACGGGATAACCGGCCTCATCATCGGGCAGACCAGCGCGCACGTGCGCCAGCGCCTTGCCCGTCCAGACAATTGGACGTTCAACAGGCTGGCCGTTTTCAAAAACCAGAACCGTCTCGCCAATTGTTAACGATTCAACCGCCCGTTCACCCTGCGGAGTACGGATCATGGACCCGGCGAGGAAGCAGGCACCAATATAGGTATTGCCATTGCTATATGTGATTTCAAGCGGATTAACGCTCTGATCATGACTGCCGATACTCGTATAAACGCCGTCAGGCAGGGTTACGCCGCTTGCCGTGTTAACAGCATAGCTCGCAACAACATCCGTCCCGTTTGCTCCATACAGAGTAATGATTTTTCCTGAGCCGTCTGTCGAAATCTGATAGCTGCCAATCGGCTGAACGGTGTTCTGCAACTCGATTGTATCAACAGACGGATCATAATTATTAAACGTCACCCCCTGCACACCTGTCGTGGCAAGAAGGTTGAGCACCTGATTATCCGCATTCAGGATTAGTGTACCGCCACCGTCCTGAAAATTAACGGTCGAGCCACTCAGAATATTGATCAGCCCGACGGAGCCGGAATAAGTCCCGCCATAACCAATATTGATTGTCGACCCAGAAAGGAGACCTGCCACAAGGTTTCCTGAGAACGTCGCTGTGCCGCCGTAAATATTAAGCGTATTTCCGGAAAGCGCATTAACAGCAATGTTAATATCTGTATTGCCACCAATGTAGTACGTATTGCCGCTTGCCGCATTGGCAACAATATAAATGCTACCCGTACTGCCGGGGATAGTAACGTAGGTTGCTCCAACCACGTTTAGCAAGGTTGTAACACTTTGATTGCCAGTTACAACATCACCCGTAGGAAGAATATTAATACCTAAGACAGTTAATCCTGTACTTATCTTATCAATTTCTTTTATTTTATTTCCACTTTTGTCATTTATTACAACATCATAACTAGCGACTGTTGCAATGCCTGGAAGTCCAAGCGTCGAGGATGTTGCCGTATAGGTGAGGCCAGACTGCGTCGTCCCACTATAGTTAGCCATAGTTGACCTCCGGTTTTTTCAGACACAACAAAATACCTTATTCAACAATCGAATAAGGCTTTGTTTTCACATCAAAATCTCCGAATAAATCAGGACTATTTTGATGCTTTTTATGTAACATCATTCTTTCCTGATTAACCTTATGAATTTTTCTCCATATTTTTCATGTTTTTCTGAAAATCTAATTTTTTATTCTATATCAAAGAGATATAGAATAAATATCTAATACTTGTTTATGTAGTAAGCATATATCCGAATCTAAAAATAGAGTCTTTTTAGAGTCGCTTTTGATTTTGAAAATTGAGTTCACAAAAATGATTCTTTTCCCCGATAATATTATGGCAGAAAAAAAGCATTTTATATTGCTTTTTTAATACTCATTTCTTTCTCTGCTTTACATCCTCTCCGCCGTCTCTGGCCCTCCGCGCTCCGGCCCCCTATATGAAGAGGCACGAATGTAATCTTAACGGAGGCCTTGCTTCATGTCCGATGCGTCCCCCACGTCCGATCCTGCGGATACACTGGTTCCCGTCACGGTTCTGACGGGCTTTCTGGGTGCGGGCAAAACCACGCTGCTCAACCATATTCTGACGGCGGAACATGGCCGCAAATATGCTGTCGTCATTAACGAGTTCGGTGAACTTGGCGTGGATAATGACCTCGTGGTCGATGCCGATGAAGAAGTGTTCGAAATGAACAACGGCTGCATCTGCTGCACCGTGCGCGGTGATCTGATCCGTATTCTGGGCAGCCTGATGAAGCGCCGGAACAAGTTTGACGGCATTATTATTGAGACCACAGGTCTGGCTGACCCTGCTCCGGTTGCTCAGACCTTTTTTGCGGATGCGGACGTACGGGCCAAAACCCGGCTGGATGCCGTCATCACCGTGGTGGATGCGCTGAACTTCCTGCAAACGCTGAAGGAAAGCCCGGAAGCCCACCAGCAGATCGCCTTTGCGGATGTGATCATCCTCAACAAAACCGATCTGGTGGACGAGGCTCAGCTTAAAGCGGTGGAAGACGCCATCCGCAAGCTGAACGCCTTTGCGCCTATCCATAAAGCGCAGAAAGGCAACGTGAAGCTGACGGATGTGATGGATGTTGGCGGGTTTGACCTCCAGCGTACCCTCTCCGCCGTGCCGGACTTTCTGGAAAACACCCACCATCATCACGAGGAAGATGTGAACAGCATTTCCCTCACCCTCAAAACCCCGCTGGATGCAGGCCGCTTCCAGATGTGGATCAGCGCTCTGTTGCAGGAAAAAGGCACCGATATCCTGCGCACCAAAGGCATTCTGAATTTTGAAGGCCAGCCGGACCGCTTTGCGTTTCAGGCCGTGCATATGATGGCAGACGGCAATTCCATCGGCCCGTGGAAAGAGGGCGAGGCCAAGGAATCCCGCCTTGTCTTTATTGGTCGTAACCTCAACCGGCCCCAGCTTCGGCGCGGGTTTGAAAGCTGCGCTGTTTCATGAGCACCTCCAGCACCCTGCGCGGCCTGATTGAAAAGCGCGGCGCATCCCGCACTGTGGATGGCCATATCACCGCCTGCACGGCCTCACGCGATAACATGCGCTTTGCCTTCACCACAGCGGAAGGCGATGTGATTGTCGCCCACCGGGCTGACCTGCGGGAACCGGCAAGCTGGGCAACTTATGCCGTGCATGATGGCGCGGCCCTCGCCCTTGCCCCGGATACAGACCCTTCCGGCTTCCTGACCGGCGGGGATGATGGCCGCCTGTGCCGTCTGGACATGCACGGGGAAGTGGAAGAACTCGGCAAGACCCGCCGCTGGGTTGAGCATATCGCCACGCATGTCGACGCCAAGACAGCCTACATTGCCAGCGCGGCAGGCAAGCAGGTTGAGCTGCGGGACGGCCGGGGCGAAGCTGTGCTGAAAACGCTGGAGCATCCCTCCTCCGTGACCGGCATTGTGTTTGACGCCAAGGGCAAGCGGGTAGCGGCATCGCACTACAACGGTGCTTCCGTGTGGTACACGCAGCCCAAAAGTGAGAGCGTGCGCCCGCTTGAATGGAAAGGCAGCCATACCGGCATTGCAATCCATCCGGCTGGCGAGGCCCTGATCACCTCCATGCAGGATAATGACCTGCATGGCTGGCGGCTGTCGGACGGGCACAATATCCGCATGAGCGGCTACCCCACCAAAGTGAAGTCCATGTCCTTCTCCCGCACTGGAAAGTGGCTGGCCACCAGCGGTGCGGATGTTGTGGTGCTCTGGCCGTTTTTTGGAGGCGGCCCGATGGGCAAACCGCCGACGGAACTGCCCGGCATGGGCGGCGCGCTCTGCACGCGCGTGGCCTATAACCCGGAGCAGGAAATTCTGGCGGCTGGCTTTGCGGACGGGTCTGTTATTATGATCGAACCGGAATCGCAACGGGTTCTTCCGGTCTGTCTGAACGGCACCAGCGCCATCAGCGCGCTGGCCTATAGTCCGGACGGATGCCTGCTGGGATTTGGGACAGAAGACGGGCTGATTGGCCTTGTGGATCTTTCCGCAGGCTGAGCAGGCCAGCCCGCCTGCATAAAGACATTTGCGTGACCTCAAGAGCCGGTGTGTTGCGCAGATCTGTTCCGCCGCTGATACTGGCCTCTGAGAGTGGCTTGTGGCACGGGCGGAACACGAAAGGATAATGACGTTATGAGTGATCGGTTTCGTCTGGTTATTGTGGGGGGCGGCATTGCCGGCCTGGCACTCGCCACACGGTTGGGACACAGCATGGGCCGCGCAGGCAAGCTGGATATCACCCTGGTGGATAAAGGGTTCAGCCATGTCTGGAAGCCTATGCTCCACTGCTTTGCCGCCGGGACTGCCCGTAACGAGAATGACCGCATTACCTTTGTCTCTCATGCAGCCGGGCACGGCTTCCGCTTCTGCTATGGCGAAATTTCCAGTCTGGACCGCACGGCCCGCCGCATTACCCTCGCCCCGCTCACCGAGCAGGATGATGAGGAAATTATTCTGGAAGAGCGGCATCTGGATTATGACGCATTGATTTTCGCCATTGGCAGCCGCGCGAATGATTTCGGCACACCGGGCGTTAAAGAGCACTGCATTTTTCTGGATAATGTGGTGGAGGCAAACAATTTTAATGAACGCTTCCGCCATGCCATTCTACAGGCCTACGGGCGCGGCACGCCGCTGGATATTGCCATTGTCGGCGGGGGTGCCACGGGCGTACAGCTTGCTGCGGAACTGCACAAGGCGCTGGATATCGGCTCGCTCTACAACTTTACGCCCACAACGCCGGACATGCGCATCACCTTGCTGGAAGCCGGGCCTCGCATCCTGCCGTCCTTCCCCGAAAAAGTTTCCGAGGAAGCCCGGCAGCAGCTTGAATCCCTGAAAATTTCCGTCCGCACCGGAGCGATGGTCAGCGGGGTGGATGAAAAAGGCTTTATCCTGAAAGACGGCTCCCGCGTGGATGCGCAGTTCCGCGTCTGGGCGGCCGGGGTCAAAGCCCCGGATGTCACGCAGGAAATGGACGGTCTGGAATGCGCCCGTGGTGGCCAGCTTGTGGTGAAACCCAATCTGCAAACCACACTGGACGAGCGGATTTTTGCGGTTGGTGACTGTTCTTTCATCACAGAAAGCCCCCTCCCGCCCACAGCACAGGTTGCCCGGCAGGAAGCCCACCATCTGGCAAAATATCTGCCGCAATGGATTGTCAGCCAGACGCCGGTGCCGCCCTTCAAGTTCAACAACAAGGGCGCGATTGTGGCTCTGGGCAATTACAACGGCTGGGGCGCCTTCGCGGATGGCAAGACCTTTGGTGGCGGCGCGCTCAACGGGCTGAGCGCCCGGCTGGGCCACACGGCACTGTACCGCCAGCATCAGTTTGAACTGTACGGCGTTCCGCGCGGGGCCATTGCCTGCCTGACAGACTGGCTGGACCGCTTTGTCCGCCCGTCTGTCCGCATGGACTAAAAACTAAAACGCAGGGACTTCTCCCCAAAACGCACAAACGCCCCCGGCGGCTCTGCTCCGCCGGGGGCGTTTGTATCTGGTCAGGCTTCCTTCTGGCGCAAACCCCGTTACAGGCAGTCTGTTGCCAGATGATCCCGGTGTGGTGCCTCAGCGGGCCACCCTGTTGCGCGGCCAGTAAGCCCGGACCTGCGTTGCGCAGCGCCCGGACTTCGCCGCCCCTCTCCTTCCGGCCAGTCGCACCGTCAGGAACTCCAGAAAACCTTGCTCAGACCTCTGGCCCGGCGTCCTGCATCTCCGCAGCAAACCCGGCGCACAGACTCCCCAGCCCGGTTACAGATAACGGGCGCTGCCGTTATTGAGCTGATTGATAAAGGAATCACAGGTCATTTCCACGACCTCTCCGCCGAGGTTTTTCAGGCGCACCTTACAGTCCCCGTCATTCATGGTGCCCAGCATCTCATAGCGGGTGCCTGCAATCTCGACTGTCTTGTTTGTGCTGGCCGTGGTGGTCATCCGAACATCCTTCCATTCCATGCAGCAGGCCCTCAGGCTTCGCCCGTTTTAGGCTCCTGTGCTTACCGGAAGCAGTTTCCGCAGCTTTGCTTCAGTCGCCTTTGATCTGCATCAAAATGCCGCCGCTTTATACTGCGCAACGGCAATGCGCTCACCTCATGCAACCCCGTTCTGCATTTTGTAAAACTGTTTTATAAAATCATCTTTTATTGAAATTATGTTTTTCTGTTTTTCAATAAATAGGATCCCATCACCCGTCATGCCGGCTCTGGAGAGACGTGTTCCCCGGCACGAGACCGCCGGATCAGCTGTTTTAGACAGGCCGGGCACATACACCCCGGAGCCTCCCCGGCAGGGAGCGGGATGGCGTGAGGCACCTGCATACACCAGCACTGGCTGTCCGCCGTGCACGGAAAGTCTGTTCCACAGATTTCACAAATCATGTTTACCCTCCAGCCGTTCCTGCCGTATCGTCTCTCAACGACGCCCCGCCACGCACACCACGCCTCCTCCCCCACCACCCAGCAGACGTTTGACACGCCTGCACCGCTTTCCCCCACCTCTTACAGCAGCCACCTCTTACAGTAGAAAGACCGGATGATGATGCGAAGAGCCACTGCCTTTCTGGCGCTCAGCCTCTTTACCTTTGCCAGCACCCCCGCAGGTGCCACCTCCGGTACGCCTGCCTCTCCGCCCAACCCTCCGGCAGACCAGCCCCCGGCTGCGGCCACATCACACCCGGAAGCTGAAAACTACCGGTTACTCGGCACCCTCGGCTCCTATCGCATTGGGGCGACCCTTTCTGTTATGCCAGATCAGAAACTGACTTCTGCAAGCTATTTCTATACAAAAAATCTGGTGGATATTCCCCTCACTGGCCAGATTACCGGTGAGCAGATTACGCTGGATGAACCGGGCGGTGGCCATTTCTCGCTGCATTTTACAACCACCGATAAGACAGCCACAAAGCCTCTCTCCCTGCAATCTGCCACGGAACTGGCCGGAACCTGGCAGAAAGGCACACAGACCTATCCCGTTCTCCTGAATCTGGTGACAACAGACTCTCTTACCCCGGACACACTGTATGAGTCTGTCACAGACGCTCCGCCTGCGGTTTTTGAAGCAATGGTCAGGCACTTCCTGCAAAGCGCCCTCAGCGGGAATAAAGCGGAAACTGCAAAACTGGTGTCATGGCCATTAAGGATCAATGCTCAGCACATGCAAATTCTCAAGACACCGGAAGCTCTTTTTGCGGCATGGCCCCGCATTTTCACGCCCTGTGTCCGGCTCAGCCTCCAGCGCGCCGTCCCGCACGACATGTTTGTGCACAATGGGGAGGCTATGGTCGACGACGGCACGGTCTGGTTTGACGCACACGGCGCCTCTGCCATTAACGTGCCTGACTGTAAATCCTCAGCCCCATAAACCAACCCGCCTACCCCACAACGGCGACCCCCAAACCGCACAGTCAGCCCAGGCGCGGGGGGCTGACCAGAGGCGGCCATACGTCCATGCATACGACCTACCTTCCTACCTTCCTGCCTTCCTTCTCGCCTTAAACCTTAACCTGAAGTTATCACATCTGCTCCGTATGGCCTGTTGACGCATCTGGTCCCGAAACGAAATATACCCTGTACTGGTACACAGCACCTCTGCCGCCACGCCGGGAGACAACATTACCTGCCTGACAGAACACAGGCCTATCCGTATTATGGTCAGGGAACCTATGGTCAAAACTCTTCTGATGCTGCTCTGCGTGACAGCCCTTTCAACCCCCGCTCTCGCACAGAACGCCGCCACAGGTGCCGCCATTGCCCCGGACATGCCTGAAAACTTCACGGTCAATACAGACAGATTTGACTTCATCCGCCGCGATGTGATGATCCCCATGCGGGATGGCGTGAAGCTCCATACCGTGATCCTTATCCCCAAAGCCGCGCAGAACGCCCCCATTCTGCTCACGCGCACACCGTATAATGCCACGCGCATGACCTCCAAGGCGGACAGCGGCACCCTCCGCTCCATCCTTCAGGGGTATGACAACATGCCCGATGTGATTGTGGATGGCGGCTATATCCGCGTTGTGCAGGATGTACGGGGCAAATACGGGTCCGAAGGGGACTACGTAATGAACCGCCCGCTGCGCGGCCCCCTGAACCCGACCAAAGTGGACCACAGCACAGACACATGGGACACCATTGAATGGCTGGTGCACAACATCCCGCAAAGCAACGGCAAGGTTGGGATTCTTGGAGTGTCTTACGATGGATACACAGCCCTGACGGCCCTGCTCAACCCGCACCCTGCCCTGAAAGTCTCCGTCCCCATGAACCCGATGGTGGATGGCTGGATGGGGGATGACTGGTTCCATAACGGTGCCTTCCGTGAGGAAATGCTCTCCTATATTTACAATCAGGACGCCACCCGGAAAAAATCCGTTATCTGGTGGAGCAACCAGTATGACAATTATGATCTTTTCCTGAACTCCGTCTCCGCCGGGCAACTGGGCAAGGAGCGCGGCATGGAGCAGATTGGCTTCTTCCGGCAAATTCTGGCCCACCCTGCCTATGATAACTGGTGGCAGCAGCAGGCGCTGGACCGCCTGCTCCCCACGCAGCGCCTCAGCGTTCCAACCCTGCTTGTTCATAGCCTGTGGGATCAGGAAGATAATTATGGAGATATCGCGCTCTATTACGCGCTGAAGCACAAACAGGCGGACCAGCCGAACCTCTGGCTGGCCATGGGGCCGTGGAACCACGGCGGCGAGATCAAGGACGCCAGCACCCTTGGCCCTATCAGGCTCCATTCCGATACCGGCCTGTATTTCCGCCGGACAATCCTTGAGCCGTTTCTGGCGCATTATCTGAAAGATGATGCGATCCCGCTGCCCGGCCGGGTTTCAGCCTATCGCAGCGGGTCAGACACGTGGGAAACACGGAGCGCTCTGCCCGAGCAGGACTGCACACAAGACTGCGCAACCCTGCATCTGACGGCACAGCATCAACTCTCCCTGAACGCGTCTGCCAGCACGGCAGGATCTGTCAGCTATCTGGCGGACCCGGCGCATCCCGTGCCCTATGTTCAGCGCCCGGTTATTACCCGTGACGCCCCCGGCTCCGTGTGGGATGACTGGCTTTCCACAGACCAGCGTAACGCCGCATCCCGCCCGGACGTGGCCACCTTTACCTCGCCCGTGCTGACAAAACCCATCGCTCTGGACGGCCAGCCTCTGGTGCATCTGACAGCCACCACCACCGGTACGGATGGTGATTTTGTGGTGAAGCTGATTGACGTTTACCCGGATGAAGTGCCGGAACAGCGTGAACTCGGCGGCTATCAGCTTATGGTCAGCAGTGACATTCTGCGGGGCCGCTACCGGAACAGCTTTGAACACCCGGAGGCCATTCCGGCAGGCAAGCCCCAGCTTTACCAGTTCCGGCTGCCGGTCATGAACCACACCTTCCGCCCCGGCCACCGCATTATGGTGCAGGTGCAGTCAAGCTGGTTCCCGCTCTATGACCGGAACCCGCAAACATATGTCAGTTCCATTTTCACGGCACCGCCAGAGGCCTACAAACCCGCGACGATCACCCTTGATACCGCCGCAAGCTGGCTCACAGTGCATCAGGCCTCTCCGGTCACGCCTTAAGGCCCACGCTTTTGCGTCAGAGGGGGGAAGGCGTCTTTTCTTCCCGCTTCATGCGCCGCGCTTTTCTTCTGTAGCAGGATTTGTATAAAATAAGTCCTGCTGCTTAGATTTTGCTAATCCCGGACAATCCGCCGCTGATCCTCGGACATACCGCACGCCTGCGGGGCATCCAGCGTCAGCAACAGGCGCGTAGTGGGCACGGCCAGCGTGGAAAGGGGTGGAGACCGGTGCTGCACCGCCCCCTCCGGCTGCCAGCCGGGATAGCAGCCGCCTTTGAGCAATGCCACAGCTCCGGCGTCAGCCTGATGCACCGTCGCATTTTCTCCCGCCTCGGCCCGCCGCCACTGCACACCCGGCCCCACATAAGTACACAGCAGCCGCAACACAACATGATCCACATGGAAGCGGCGGCAACTGTCATGAGTAATCCGCTCCAGCCGGAAGCGAACGGCGTCCATCCCGGTTGTCGCGCAATAATGCCGGGCCAGCCGCAGCGCATCTTCCAGCAGCACGCGTGTTTCGGGCGTAAAGGCGGACGCCAGTTCTTCTTCCAGTTGTCCGGGGGAGCCTGCCGTCAGAATCAGGGAGGGACCATCATGCAGAAACGCCTGCGCGGCCTGCTCCAGATCACGCGGCAGAGTGCGGTCTGCCAGCGCAATATGGCAATCTGGCTGCGCAAGAGCCTGAAAAGCGGCATCTGCTGTGGGGTAATGGAAGGGGGCGAGCATGGTCAGCATGGGGTTTCGCTTTAAGTATATGTTATGATATAACGTATCATACAGACACCCGGAACCGCAATCCGAAGGAAGACGCATCATGACCACCCTGCTGCCCGTTACCGTCCTCTCCGGCTTTCTGGGAGCCGGGAAAACCACACTCCTCAACCATATTCTCAACAATCGTGAAGGCCGCCGCGTCGCGGTGATTGTGAATGATATGAGCGACGTGAATATTGACGCCGATCTGGTGCGGGGAGGATCGGACCTCTCCCGCACGGATGAAAAACTGGTGGAAATGAGCAACGGCTGCATCTGCTGCACCCTGCGCGATGATCTGCTGACAGAAGTGCGCCGTCTGGCGGATGAAGGTCGGTTTGATTACCTGCTGATTGAATCGACCGGGATTGCGGAACCTCTGCCCGTAGCGGCCACCTTCTCCTTCCGGGATGAAGAAGGCCAGAGCCTGCTGGATATCGCCCGGCTGGATACCATGGTGACGGTGGTGGATGCCGTAAACCTGCTCAGGGATTACGCCTCCACCGATTTTCTGAAAGACCGGGGAGAAACCGCAGGCGAGGACGATGACCGCGCTCTGGTGGACCTGCTGGTAGAGCAGATTGAGTTTGCCGATGTTGTTGTTCTGAACAAGACATCCACCGCCACACCGGAACAGCGTGACGCCGCAAAACAGATTATCCGCGCGCTCAACCCCGATGCGGATCTGATTGAAACCGATATGGGCAAGGTGCCGCTGGACCGTGTTCTGAACACCCACCGTTTTGACCACGCCAAAGCAGAACAGCACCCGCTGTGGTATAAAGAACTTTATGGGGCCGCCGAGCATGTACCCGAAACGGAAGAATACGGTATCCATACCTTTGTCTACCGTGCCCGCCGTCCGTTTATTCCTGAAAAATTCAAGGCTTTTATTGACGCCTCATGGCCCGGTGTGGTGCGCGCCAAAGGGCATTTCTGGCTTGCCACCCGGCCGGAATGGGTAGGGGAACTCGGGCAGGCGGGTGCGCTGGTCCGCACACAGGCGATGGGCCTATGGTGGTGCGTGATCCCTCCCGAGCACTGGCCGGAGGATGAAGACTGGAAAGACATGCTGGTGAACAGGTGGGACCCTGTTTACGGAGACCGCAGGCAGGAAATCGTTTTTATCGGCACAGCGGATATGGACGAACCCGCCCTCCGCGCCGCGCTGGACGCCTGCCTTGCCCCGCAGGACAAGGAGCGTTTCCGGCCCGCAGCCTATGCTGGCCTCGCTGACCCATTCCCCGTCTGGCGGCATCGCCAGCAAGAGGAGGAAGACGCCTATGCCTGAGGCTGATTTTTCCAATGAACGCACCCTGCGCGACGCGATGTGGCGGCGCTACACCGGGGATGACTGGCAGGCGTTTGACCAGCTCCCGCCGCTGGTGCGGCAGCGGGTGGCGGAGCATGCGTATGATGCATGGTCCGTCAACGTGCTGATGCTGTGGAAGCATTACAAACGCACCTACGGCAACACGCTGCGCGGCCAGCGTGCGTTAATCCGCTATCTGGATTATTGTGAACGGCTGGAGCGGGAAGCCTTCGCCTCCCACTATTCAGACCAGTACGGCACCATGCTCCCGCATGATGCCGCCCATGTCAGTATTTTAAGAGGTCAAGCCGCAACCTGAGATTTTTCTAAAAACGCCTCAACAAGCCGGTTCAGTTCCGCCGTTTTTTCAAGCTGCGGCATATGCCCAACCTGTGGCAGGAGGTGCTTTACAACAAAATCAGGTGTATTTTTTGCGCCGGCTGCGGGCAGGATTTCATCCTCTTCGCCCCAGAAGAGCGTGACCGGAATACGGGCCGCATCAAGCACCGGCCGCAGATCAAACGACTGCTGGCCGTTGCCAAAGCAGGCGGCCTCAATCGCCCGCAGGGCGTCACGCGCGCCGTCCAGACGCCGGACCTTCAGCACGTTATCCGCCATTTTCCGGCCCACGAGGGATTTGTCATACACAAGAGCCTGCAAGGCATTTTGCATATCCCGCGTACGGTCGGCCTCCACCATATCGTGCAGACCCTGCGCATTCACCTCGCGCCCCAGTCCGGCAGGGGCAATCAGTGTCAGAGAGGCCACCGTATCCGGATAATCCCGCAGCAGCGCCAGAGCAATTCCGCCACCCAGTGAATGGCCCATGATATGCGCACGCGGGACATTCAGCGCCTTCAGCAATTCAGAGACAGCTTCAGCCAGAATGGTAACGGATCCATCCCCCACATCCTTGGAGGATGCGCCGTGCCCCGGCAGGTCAAACGTAATAACCCGATGATGCCGGGCCAGAACATCCTGATTCAGCATCCAGTTGGTCAGATCACCGCCAAAACCGTGGATCAGCAGGAGCGGCACACCGTCACGCCGCCCGGCATCCCGCACGTTCAGGGTGTACTCCCCCGCCGTGACCAGACGCGGTTCCGCACTTGCAGCGTCCGCATCCTCACCGCCCTCTTCTTCCGTATCGGCTTTGAAGCTGGCAATGAACGCCTCAATCTCGGCGTCGGACGCCTCTGCGTCCGCCACAACACCCAGCAGCGCACCAACCGGCAGGGTTTCCCCCGCCTGCGCCACCTGCCTGCGCAGGACACCGGAGGCCGGACTTTCATACCCGCTGGTGATCTTGCTGGTTTCAATATCCGCCACTTCATCCCCTTCCCGCACCGTATCACCGACGGAAACGGTCCAGGAGGCGAGCTTACCCTCGGTCATGGCCAGACCGAATTTGGGCATGGTCAGGGCTGTCAGTGCATGTGTCATTGTTCAGGCAACCTCAGGCGTTTTCTGCATCATGATGGATTTGACCGCAGCCTCGATCTTGTCCGCGTTCGGCATGTAGAGTTTTTCCAGCGGGGTGGAAAACGGCACGGGCGTATGCGGCGGCACAACGCGGCGGATCGGGGCCTTCAGCGCGCCGAACGCCTGCTCGGCCACAAGGGCGGAAATATCACACGCCATGTTACAGCGCGGGCTGGATTCATCCACAATCACAAGGCGGCCCGTATCTTCCACACATTCCAGAATGGTCTGCTCATCCAGCGGGAAGGTGGTGCGCGGGTCCAGCACGGTACAGGAAATACCCTGTTTTGCCAGCCGGTCCGCAGCCTCGTTCGCCATGCCCACCATGCGGCCAATAGCTACAATGGTCACATCATTCCCCTCGCGCGTCAGGTTCGCTTCCCCAAACGGGATGGTGTAGGCCTCGTCCGGAACCTCTTCCTCATCGTCATACATGACTTTGTTTTCAAGGAAGATCACAGGATCATCATCACGGATGGCCTCAATCAGCAGACCCTTCGCCTCGTATGGGGAAGACGGCACAACCACCTTCAGCCCCGGAATATGCGTAAAGAGCGGATAAAGCGCCTGACTATGCTGGGCCGCCGCATTAAAGCCTGCGCCATACATCGCGCGGATCACCAGTGGGGTGCGGGCCTTGCCGCCAAACATATAGCGGAATTTTGCGGCCTGATTCATGATCTGATCAAGACAGCAGCCAACAAAATCCACAAACATCAGTTCCGCCACCGGGCGCAGACCCGTGGCCGCCGCACCGGCCGCGGCCCCAATATAGGAGGCTTCAGAAATTGGGGTGTCCAGCACACGGCTTTCCCCAAATTCGGTCAGCAGGCCCTTGGTCACACCAAGCACCCCGCCCCATGCGTCCTTCACGCCGGAAGAACCACCCTGCCCACCGGCAACGTCCTCCCCCATCAGCACAACAGTGGGGTCGCGGCGCATTTCCTGACGCAGCGCTTCATTAATCGCCTGACGAAAGCTTTTCTTGCTCATAGGTCTCTTCCCTTCCGGGCTGGTTGCTCACACGGCAGTGCGTGTGGCGTCATCTGAAATGCGTCAGATCTTGACGTAGACATCGGCCATGAGGTCCGCCTCTTCCGGCCAGGGAGCCTGCTTGGCGGCCTGAACGGCGCTTTCCACCTCATCCGCCACGGCGGCGTCAATCTCATCCAGCGCGCTCAGCTCAAGCAGTTTGTCCTGCTCAACGCGTTTGCGGAAACTCTCAAGGCAGTCACGGTTTTTCTTGGCATCGGCCACTTCGTTCGAGGCGCGATAGCTCATGGAATCGCCTTCAAAATGCCCGTACCAGCGTTCCAGATGCACATGGAGCATCACCGGCCCCTTGCCGGAGCGGGCGTGGTCAATGGCATCGCGCGCGGCATCATGCACCGCAAAGAAGTCCGAGCCATTACATTCCATATACGGCATGCCAAACCCGGCAGCGCGGTCCTTCTGGTTGCCCGCACAGGCGTAGGACGCGCCGGTGGCCTCGCCATAGCCGTTATCTTCCACCACAAACACCGCAGGCAGTTGCCAGACCGTCGCCAGATTGAGGCTTTCCAGCGTCGTGCCTTCATTCGAGGCGCCATCCCCGTAAAAGGCTACGGCCACGCCGTTATCTTTTAAAACCTTGTGGGAAAGAGCCGCCCCGCAGATCAGCGGCGGGCCACCGCCCACAATGCCGTTGGCCCCCAGCATGCCCTTGGAAAGATCGGCAATATGCATGGAGCCGCCCTTCCCCCGGCACACGCCGGATTTGCGGCCATAAATTTCAGCCATCATGCCGCCCACATCAACACCTTTGGCAATACAATGCCCGTGGCCGCGATGGGTGCTGGCAATGGTATCCTGCTCCGTCAGGTTTGCGCACACTCCCACGGCGGAGGCTTCCTCGCCGCAATAGAGATGCACAAAACCCGGTATTTCTCCGGTAGCAAATTCACGATGCAGGCGTTCTTCAAACACCCGGATAGTGCGCATGGCGCGGTAGGACCGAAGCAGGGTCTCTGTGGAAATCTGCATGGACCAGATCCTTTATTTTTTCTTGGTTGTCACTGACCGAGGAAAGTCTGTTCCCAACGCCTCCATACCCCCACCGTTGCGGACATGCTTCTCAAAATCATTCATCGCACGCATATGTGAATTTCTGTTTCAGGTTAAAACAAGAGCCGTTTCCGCAGCTTTCCGCCGCGCAGGCGGGGAAAGTCGGGCAGAACAGGAGAGATCTCTTGCAATGCGCCAGACAAGAACATATCATGAACATTATGAAGCAAAGCTTGTCCGACCGTCTGGCGCTGCTCTCCGATGCCGCCAAATATGATGCGTCCTGCTCCTCCAGCGGCGCGGGCAAGCGCGACTCCGCCGCCAGCAAAGGGCTCGGGTCCGTCAGCAACGGTATCTGCCATGCCTTTACCCCGGATGGCCGCTGTATTTCCCTGCTGAAAATCCTGCTGACCAATTTCTGTATTTATGACTGCGCGTACTGCATCAACCGTTCGTCCTCCAACGTGCCGCGCGCGCGTTTTACGCCGGATGAAGTGATCTGGCTGACGCTGGAGTTCTATCGCCGGAACTATATCGAGGGCCTGTTCCTCTCCTCCGGCATCATCCGCTCATCCGATGACACCATGAGCCAGATGGTGCGCGTCGCGCGGGAGTTGCGGCAGACGCACAAATTCCGGGGCTATATTCACCTCAAGACCATTCCCAACGCCTCCCCCGCCCTGCTGGCGGAAGCCGGGCTGTATGCGGACAGGCTTTCCATCAACGTGGAAATGCCGACGGAACGCGGGCTGGCGGACTACGCCCCGCAAAAACATGCCTCGGAAATCCGCCAGTCCATGGGGGAGATGCGCACGCATATTGATGCAGCAAAAGACCGCACCCTCACCGGCCGGAAAGCCCCGCGTTTTGCCCCCGGCGGCCAGAGCACACAGATGATTGTCGGGGCTGATCAGGCCACCGACCGCGATATCCTGTCCAGCAGTTCCTCGCTTTACACAGGCTATAAGCTGCGGCGCGTCTATTACTCCGCCTTCAGCCCCATTCCCGATGCCTCCGCCATTCTGCCCATCCGGCCGCCACCGCTGCTGCGGGAGCACCGGCTGTATCAGGCGGACTGGCTTTTCCGTTTCTATGGCTTTCAGTTTTCTGAAATTACCGCCGCCCGCACGGATGGCATGCTGGACCTTGAACTGGACCCCAAACTGGCCTGGGCTCTGGCAAACCGCGCTTTGTTCCCCATAGACCTCAACCGCGCCCCCAAGGAAATGCTGTTACGGGTGCCGGGGCTTGGGGTGCGCTCCGTGCAGGCCATTGTTGCCGCACGCCGCCACAGGCACCTGCGGCTGGAAGACCTTGCAAAGCTGAAAGTCTCCATCCGCAAGATCAAACCGTTTCTCTACACCACCGGCTGGTCCCCCGGCAGGCTGGCGGACCAGCAGAATCTCCGCCAGCTTTTTGTGCCGCAACCCCAGCAACTTGCCCTTTTCTGAACACGTGGTTTCTGCTCATGGCCTACGGTTTTATTCTGGATGATCACACATCCTTTTCCGCATGGCGGCCTCTGGCTCGCCAGTGCTTTCTGGCAGACCGCGCGCCGGAAGAAATTGAATGGCGCTGCGCCTCGGCCGAAACGACGCTGTTTGATACGCCTTTAGTCGCCCCAACCCCAAAAGCGGGCGCACAGCCTCCGGTTTTGCGGAGCAACTGCCTCGCCCTGCTGCGCTCCATTCTGCGCCATGCGGACCAGACACGCTTTGCTCTGGCCTATCGCATCCTCTGGCGCGCGCAGACAGAACCGGCTCTGGCCAGCATCGCGACAGACCCGGACATTGCCCGCGCCCTGTACATGCACAAACAGGTGCGGGAAGATACGCATAAAATGACCGCCTACGTCCGCTTCCGTGAACATGGCGCGGCACAGGCAGGCCGCCGCTCCTTTTATGCGTGGTTTGAACCGGACCATTACGTTCTGCCCAGTGTGGCACCGTTTTTTTCAAAACGGTTTGTGGATATGGACTGGGTGATCCTCACGCCCAAAGGCTCACTGGCATGGAATGGGGAGACCTGCGCCTTCAGCCCCACGCCCTGCGCCAAACCCAGACTGTCGGATGATATCGACCAGCTCTGGCAGACCTATTACGTTTCCACCTTCAACCCGGCGCGTATCAAGACCAAAGCCATGCTGTCTGAAATGCCGCGTAAATACTGGAAAAACCTGCCAGAAACCCAGCTTATTCCGCAAATGCTGGCCAACGCCCCGGCCCGCGTTGCGGCCATGGCCGCACAGCAACCCCGCCCGGCCCCGGCCTTCCACCACCGCCTGCAGGAGCGCCGGGCATCAGCATTCCGGGAAGTTCATCGCAAGCCCTCCGAGTGAGGTTTCCTTGTAACGGTGGTTCATATCCCGTCCGGTCTCGGCCATGGTCTGCACCACCTGATCGAGCGAGACGCGATGTTCTCCATCCCCGCACAGCGCGAGAGACGCCGCGTTAATCGCCTTGATGGCCCCAAACGCATTGCGCTCAATGCACGGGATCTGCACCAGCCCGCCCACCGGGTCACACGTCATGCCCAGATGATGTTCCATGGCAATTTCCGCTGCATTTTCCACTTGTGCAGGGGTAGCACCCAGCACAGCAGCCAGCCCCGCCGCCGCCATGGAGGACGCAACCCCGACCTCGCCCTGACACCCGACTTCCGCGCCGGAAATAGAGGCATTCAGTTTGAACAGGCTGCCCATGGCGGAGGCTGTCAGCAGGAAATCCCGCATCCCCTCCACCGTGGCCCCCGGGCAGTAATCCCGATAATAGCGCAGCACCGCTGGCACCACGCCCGCCGCGCCATTGGTCGGGGCGGTAACAACGCGCCCTCCGGCAGCATTTTCCTCATTCACAGCAATGGCAAACAGGCTCACCCAGTCCATAATTTCATGCGGCAGGTTGCTGTTGCGCCGGTCCTTATCCTTCAGCCGTTCATATAACGCATGCGCCCGCCGCTGCACCCGCAGCTTGCCGGGCAGGATACCGGCCTGCGCCACGCCGCGTTCAATGCAGTGCATCATGACAGAGGCAATATGGTCCAGATGCGCCACAACCTCGGCCGCGGGACGCAGGGCGCTTTCATTCTCCAGCACAATCTGCGCAATGCTCAGGCCGGTTTTTTGCGTGAGCGCCAGCAGGTCCGCACCAGAACGAACATCATGCGGTACATCCGGCAGAGCATAGGAACTACTGTCCGCAGCCTCTTCTGACACAATAAACCCGCCCCCTACGGAGCAGAAGCGCGCGGTGCGCAGCAGGGTGCCGGTCTGATCAAACGCCTCAAACTGGAGCGTGTTGGGGTGTTTGGGGGGGTGGGTTTCCTTATCCAGAACAATATCCGTCTCCGGCGCAAACCGCACCGGCGGCAGGCCGCCCCGCGCCGGAAGGCACCCCTGCGCCCGCACATGCGCAACCATAGCGTCCGTCTGGTCCGGCCTGACGGTTTCCGGATGTTCCCCGCACAGGCCGAGAATAACCGCCTTGTCCGTCGCGTGGCCGCTGGCCGTCCATGCCAGAGAGCCATAAAGCGTGACGCGGATGTGCGCGACCGGGGATGCGCCGCCCGGCTGGCCCGCATCCGGCTCCGCACAGGCCTCCATAAATCTGAGCGCTGCCCGCATTGGCCCCACTGTATGGGAAGAAGACGGCCCGATACCAACTTTGAAAATATCAAAAAGACTGATCATACCGCGCGTTGCTCTTCCCCATGCCAGACGCCGCCTGTGCCGCGTCCTGCTACCATACGCAAGCGGCTGCTTTTTTACACCTCCGCGTGAAGAGCCCCGTTGATTTTCCGGGGCGGGCTCAGGGCACATGTTTCCTGCTATTCTGATTTTGTTATTTTTCTTATTGTAGCCCCTCTTATTTTCATCATTCCGGAAAATATGCCCATGCTGCCTCTGCGTTCCTTCTCCCATTGCCCGGTTCTTCAGGCGTGAGGCAGCTTCTGGTCTCCCTCCTGCGCGCCCCTTTCAGCGCGGCAAGACTGTATCTGTTTTTCGCCAGCCTGATGGTCGTGATCAGCGTTTTCTTCACGCCCGAAGGCATGACGCCCGATGAAGGACCGCATTTTTTCCGCGCCATACAGGTCTCGCAAGGCGAGCTGACGGGGATGCGGAAAGGAAACCAGAGCGGCGGGATGATCCCCAGTTCCGTGCTGCCCGCCCTGATCTCCACAGTCGATCTGATCGGCCACCCGGAACGGCATTTTTCCATCACGTCGTTTGATCAGGCGTCCCGCATCCCGTGGAGCCAGACCTACGACTTTATCGATTTCAGTAACGTCGCCATTTATGCGCCGGGGGGCTATCTGCCGGAAGCCCTCGCTATCCGCATCTCCCGCCTCACCGGCCTGTCCGTGCTCCAGACGTTTTATGTCGCCCGGCTGACAAACGGATTTGTCACCATCCTGCTCTGCACGGCCGCCATTGCCCTCAGCCGCCGCGGAACAGCATGGCTGCTTGTGCTTGCCAGCCTGCCCATGACGCTCAATCTGGCGGGCTCCTGCTCGCATGATGGTATTCTGATCGGCCTGGCCGCTCTGGCCGCCGCCATTCTGACGCGCCATACCGCCGCATCGCGCTGGAGCACAGGCAACTGGCTTGGCCTCAGTGTCCTGTTCGCCCTGCTTGCCATGGCCAAGCCGCCCCTGCTGCTTGCGGCCCTTCTGCCCGCGGCGTTTGCCCGCCGCAATGCCCTGCGCCCGCTCCTGCCGTTTACCCTCAGTCTGCTGGCAACGGCGGTGTGGTATATATGCGGAATTGCCCCCTTCAAGGTGCAGTTTCTGGCCCAGACGGGGGTGTCCGATAGCGGGCAGATCCGCTGGATGCTGCTCCACCCCCTCAAAACACTCGCCGTCACCTTCCATACGCTGGCGCTCTATGCACCGGCTTTTGCCTGCCAGATGATCGGCCGTCTGGGCTGGCTGGATACCCCGCTCAGCAAACAGTTTTATGTGCTGACCGCGCTTGTTCTGGTACTGGCGTTTCTCTCTGGCGCCCTCTGGAAAGGGGCCGCCGCTGCCCGGCAGGAGACGCGCAGCGTGCTGGCAACACTGGCCATTATGGCCGCCAGCAGTCTGGGCATCATGCTCTCGCTTTACGTGATCTGGTCCCCCGTGGGGAGTGACGTCATTTCCGGTATTCAGGGGCGGTATTTTCTGCCGCTGCTCCCCTTCTGTGCGCTCCTGCTGCCCGCCATGCCGCAGGCGGGCAGGCTGGCGCCGGGCCTTGCGCGCCACCAGATTTCCGTAGCTCTGCTGGCTGTATTTCTCAGCATTGATGCCGTCACGCTCGGCCAAGCCCTTCTCGCCCGGTTCTGGTAGCACCCGTTCCGGGAGAGCCAGTTCCGGAAAAACAAATCCCGTGCCTCAGGGCACAGGGGGCGGTACCGGGTCCACTGTCAGGCGCTGTTTGCTGTTGAGCAGACGCTCTGCTTCATCCTCACTCGCCACCGCAGGCGGAGACCCACGCAGCGGCAGGCGGGCCGTCTCACGCACCGTCAGCATGGTAAGCGCGCCTATCAGCGCCGCCGCCATCAGATACCACGCGGGCATATCCAGCATGTTGGTCTTTTTCACCAGCCAGGCCGTAATCAGCGGCGTCGTGCCCCCAAACAGGGAGACCGAGACGTTGAACGCAACGGACAGCGCCGTATAGCGCACCGGCGTATAAAACAGCGCAGGCAGGGTGGAGGGCATGGAACTGGTAAAACAGACCAGCGCCAGACCGAGCAGCATCAGACCCCCGAAAATCCCGAAATCATTCCCGCTGCGGATAAGATGCAGGCTGGGGATAGCCAGTAAAAACAGAGCCACACACGCGCTGATCACCATCGGGCGGCGGCCCAGCCTGTCACTAAAGTACCCGCCCAGAATATTCAGTGGCATCATCAGCACCATGACCAGAATAATCAGCAGCAGGCCTTTGCTTTCCGGGTAATTCAGCGTGACCGTCATGTAGCTGGGGATGTAGGTCAGCAGCATATAGTCCGTCACGTTAAAGACCAGCACCAGCCCGATACATTTCAGCAATTGCCGCCAGTGCACCGTCAGCAGGGCACGCCAGCCCGGCTTATCCTGCTCACGCTTTTCAGCCTGTTCCGCATAGGCCTGAAAAGCCGGTGTTTCCTCCAGTCTGGTCCGCATATACAGGCCAATCAGCCCCAGCGGCCCGGCCACCAGAAACGGAATACGCCAGCCCCAGCCCAGCATGGCGGCATCACTCAGCAGAAACTGGAGCGCGATCACCGCACCAGCCCCGGCAATATAGCCTGCCAGTGTGCCAAATTCGAGCCAGCTCCCCATCAGCCCGCGGTTCCGGTCTGTTGAGTATTCGGCAATAAAGGTCGCCGCGCCGCCATATTCCCCGCCGGTGGAAAACCCCTGCACCAGACGCGCCAGAAGCAGCAGAATGGGGGACCAGACGCCAATCTGCCCGTAAGAGGGAATAAGCCCGATGCAGAACGTGCCCAGCGCCATCATGATCATGGTAATGGCCAGCAGCTTCTGCCGCCCATACCGGTCCCCCAGCGGGCCAAACACCGCGCCGCCAACCGGGCGCACCAGAAAGGCCACGGTAAATGTCGCAAAGGTGGAAATAAGCTGCACCGCCGGATCGGCCGAGGGGAAAAACACTTTCCCCAGCGTGACGGCAATATAACCGTACACACCAAAATCAAACCATTCCATGGCGTTGCCCAGAGCCGCAGCGCCTACGGCCCGCCTGAGCATATCGGTATCCACAACCGTAATATCGTCAGGTGTCAGATTTTTCCGGCGTTTGAACCAGCCGAAATGCGCGTGAGAGTCGTGCTGATCGCTCATGAAAAACAAACCTCTCCGCCTGTTTTCAGGTCTTTTTTACGAGGGGATTTTGGAGTGTGTCCGTCACTATCGTCCTGTGTCATGGCTGCATAAATACACAGCCATGCCCGGAATGTCGAAAAAACAGGACGAGAGCGTTAATAAGCGCAGGAAATCCGGCCGCCGATAAAGCGTGGCTCTCCGGGGATGTAAAAATAGGTTGTTGTGGCCTGCCCGCCGCTTTCCGCAAACCGGCGGTTCAGGATATTGCGGGCATACACCGTCGCCTCCCACCGCCCGGAAGCGGAGCGGAAGGACACATGCGCCCCCAGCAGGAAATAGGGCGGCAGACGATAAAAGCCGGTGCCGCCGGGCGTTATAGCCTGACTGCCGCGATACTGCCAGTCCGGCCCGAATTCCAGCGTATAGGCCCGCGCCAGCGGCTGCCGCCATTCGGCTGATCCATTGAGCGTCAGTTTGGGCTGGCCGTTATCCACGCCGCCAAAATTATCGTTAATGGCTTTCCACACGCCATGCTGCGCATAATAGGCGTTGGTTTTAGCGCGGTTCACGGTCGGGAAATCCTGAAAATTCCCGCGCTGCCAGCCAAGATTTTGCGTCAGATGCAGATGGCTGAACGGGTGCGCCTCAATGGTGCCCTCAAACCCCCAGCTTTCAGATTTCGGGGCATTGGTAATCTCGCTCAGCGGCCCGTAATTGGGGATCAGCACCGTGCCCAGAATCTGCTGGTTGTGAAAATCATTGTAAAACGCTGCACCGTTAATACGCAGCCGGTCCGGAATGGGGTCGGCTTTAAATCCGGCCTCATATGTCAGCACCGTTTCCGGTTTGAAGGGGTCAAGCTGCGCCTGAATCTGGGTGTTGTTGGCGGTAAACCCACCGGGTTTGAACCCCTTGCTCATTTTATAATAAACAAGCGCGTGCCGGAGCATCTGCCAGGACACGCCAACCTGCCCGGCAAACTGGTCGGACGTCGTGCTCTCACCATGAAAGTTCTGCGTCGCCCCGCCAAAAATCTGAGACCGCAGGCCGGTAATCGAGCGTTCATCCCGCTCATGCAGCAGGCCGCCCCAGATCATCACACCATGCGGCAGCCGGTAGCTCAGATGCCCAAATTCCGAAAGACTTTCCTGATTCAGGCCAAACGTGGTGGACATCATATAGCCACGCGCGGGCCTGTAGTCCGTGTAGTCAAAAAAGAACCGCTGATCCATGCGCGTGCGCTGATAATGCGCACCCACCACCCATTGCAGCTTATCCTGCGTATTGGAGGAATGGAGCCGCAGTTCCTGCGTAAAGGTGTTAGCGTCAATCGTGCGGTACGTATCCGCCTGAGAGAGCACCGTGCCGTCCTGATCGGTGTATTCGCCCTGCCGTTCCGTCTCAAACGCGCTGATGGCGCTTAGCGTCAGCGGGCCGAAATCATGGTCGATATGCAGATCGGCACCCCAGAACTGATTATGTTCACTGGGTTTAATTCCGGCTTTACGGCCAATCAGTTTTGCAAATTGCGGGCGGGAGGACCATTCCGCCTGCTGCCATGAGGCCATGTCCGGCAGGGCCTGCGTGCCAATCAGCCGGTGCACCGGCACGGCGGTGACCACCTCACTGTTATCCTGCGTAAAATGGCCACCCAGAAGAATGGTGGTGTGTGCGTCCGGCTTCCAGCGCAGTTTGCCGCGCAGCGCCCAGAGGTCCGCATCGCCCAGATGGTCGCCGTTCAGCGGGTTGGTCTGCCAGCCGCCGCCATGCTGGGTCTGCCCGGCCAGACGGAAGCTCAGCCCCCGCGCCAGCGGGCCGGAGACATAGGCCTCGCTCCGGCTGCGGGCGTAGGAGGCGATGTCCTGCGTGGCGCCAAAATGCCATGTGTCCGTCGGGTCATTGGTGTGCAGATGCACTTCCCCGCCCGTGTCCGACTGCCCGTGTTCCGTGCCCACCGGGCCGGGGGTGACGCTTGCTCCTGCAAGGTCAAACATCATCCCGCTGGTCATGGACGAATACGGAAAGGCGACATCATCTACATAGGTGAGCACCGGGGCCATGTTGTTCTGCGTGAAGTCATTAAACCCCACCCCGCGCAGATAGAAATTGGTGGAGGCCGTGCCGTTAATGCTCTGAATGGTCAGGTTGGGGGCAACACGCTCCAGCCCGCGCAGCGTCACCACGCCACGTTCGGTCAGCCGTTCCGCCGTAATGCGCGTTGTGGCATCCGGGATGTGCTGTGCTTCCTGATACGCAAAATCATGCCGCCGCGCACTGACATCCACAGCCGTTGTCTGCCGCGCCACCACCGGGCCGGGTTTGGCCCGTGCGGACCGCCGGGCAGCCGGACCAGACGCACCCTGCCCTGCCCGCCCCCGCGCGCCGCTGTGCGCCGGGTTATGTCCGCCGCCCTGCGTCCGCCCGGACTGCCCTGAAGCGGCAGTCGGGGCGGCCACAACAGGGGTCACGCCCGGCACCGCGCCGGAAACGTCCTGCGGCTCAGCCTGTGCCGCAGCACACCAGACAGGCACCATTCCCACCATGCTCAGCGCCGTGCCGAGCCTGCTCAACCGTCTGGTTGCGCCTGCTCTCCGTAGGGAGACAATTTTTTGAGCATGGTAGAAAATAAGACCGCTCCTTCATGATCCTGAACACGCGCAGACTGAGTGGAGCCAGCCCCTCTGCCCATCAGGCCGCCAGATACTGCAAAGCGGGCGGCCAGCCTCAGCCACCCCGAAAAACAGCCTTCCTATGAAGGCAGCTCCCCCGCTCTTGCAAGTCTGGAATGGCGTATGGGCCATCTTTTCGCGCAACAGTTACATAAAGGCGTCACATCCGGACGCGGGTTTAATACCCCCGTGCCGGGTCATACCGCAGCGGCACATCCTGCCCCTGCTCCAGCGCCCGAATAACCTGAGCCACATACTCCGCGCGCGAGGCGCGTGAGGCTTCCGCGGCAATATGCGGGGTCACGAGCACACGCGGATGCGCCCATAAAGGCGAGGACGCAGGCAGCGGTTCCTGCTCAAACACATCCAGCACGGCGGTGTGCAGGGTCTTGTCATTCAGGGCGCGCAGCAGGTCCGCCTCCACTACCAGTGGCCCGCGCCCGACGTTAATCAGCCCGGCCGGTTTACGGAGCTGCGCCAGCACATCATACGTCACAATCCCTTTTGTTTCCGGCGTTTCAGGCAGCAGGCAGACCAGCGTGTCGCACCCCTGCAAAAAGCGGTTCAGGCCTTTGGTGCCCGCGTAGCAGGTCACACCCTCCAGCGTTCTGGCATGACGCGCCCAGCCAGAGACCTGAAAACCCGCCCGCACCAGCCGCGTTGCCACCGGCGCACCAAGGCTGCCCAGCCCCATCACCCCGACTTTCATGTCGCCCGACGTCCGGGCGGCACCGGTCTGCCGCGTCCAGACCTTTTCCTGCTGCCCCGTGCGCCAGAGGGGGGCATCTCGCAAAATGGAAAATACCGCCCAAAGCACGTAATCTTCCATCTGCTGTGCGGGCAGTTCACCCCCCATGCGGATCAGGGGCACTGTTTTCGGCCAGTTCGGGTCACAGGTAATATGGTCCACGCCGACGGCGGCACTCAGAATAGCTTTCAGATTGACCATTTTTGCCAGCCGCCCCGGC
Organism: Acetobacter sp. P1H12_c; assembly: GCF_018811975.1. Taxonomy (NCBI): domain Bacteria; kingdom Pseudomonadati; phylum Pseudomonadota; class Alphaproteobacteria; order Acetobacterales; family Acetobacteraceae; genus Acetobacter; species Acetobacter sp. P1H12_c. The sequence goes on from NZ_JACRVR010000017.1 coordinate 50,365, forward strand.
TCCGGCTTCCATACCAGTGCGTAATCCACATGGGCCGGGTCCACCGCAGGATCATTCCAGTCCCGCACAGCCAGCGAGGGCATGAGGCGGGCAAACAGGGCTTTCCATTCCGGCAGGGCGGCAGCGCCCCCGCTTTTAATGACAAGACAGACCATGCCCGACACTCCCCTTTTCCATAAAACTGAGACCACACCACCGCAATGACCCAAACCAACCTGACCGCGCGCAGCAGGTTGCATTCTCACCCGTCATGTGATCACAAAACTCACCCGCCACACCAGTCACAACGCATTGCGCCCATAAAAAAAACCGGCCCCGCCCTGATCAAACGGGCGGAACCGGCTTTTTAAAACCTCTGATGGCTCAGGCTGGCTTTTTACAGACCAGCCGGAACCGCACTGTTATTTGGCAGTATTATTTGGCAGCATCATCCAGTGCATAAGCGCGGATATAGTCGCCAGAGCGGGTGCCAAGGCCACCATGCCCGCCAGCCGCAATCAGCACATACTGTTTGCCGTTGACAGAGTAGGACATGGGCGTTGCCTGACCACCAGCGGGCAGACGGTCACGCCAGATCACCTTACCTGTAGCAAGATCAATCCCGCGCAGATAATCATCCGCCGTGGCACCGATAAAGACCATACCGCCCTTGGTCACAATGCTGCCGCCAATGTTATACATGCCCGTGGGCAGCGGCAGGTTGTTGTGCGTGCGGAAAGGCCCGGTGTCCCGCGTGGTGCCAATCGGGTGCTGCCAGATGATTTTCTTCGTCACCAGATCAATCGCCGTCATGGTGCCCCACACAGGTCCTTTGCAGGGGATCTGAAGCGGGTTCAGCCACGGGTTGGTGTAGGCCACATACGGGGTGCCATAATCCGGTGAGATCGCCAGAGCGTTGCCTTTCGGCGTGGGCTCATTGCCTTCACCATTCCATTTGGGCAGAGCACCGCTTTCTTCCAGAGATTTCCGGTGGTCCAGCTTGATACGGAACGGCAGATAGCTGGCGTTGGCAAGCAGAACCTTGCGCACAGGGTCAACCGTCGCACCCTGCCAGTCTACAATACCGTAGAAAGCCGGATAAACAATGGTGGTTTTTCCAACATGCGGCGGCGTGAACTGCCCCTCATACGCGGAGGATTTAAACTGGATACGGCAGATAAGCTGGTCCAGCAATGTTGCCCCCCACATGTCCGTCTCTTTCAGATCCGGCGGGGTGAGAGACGGCATGGCAACCGGGTACGGCTGGGTGGGAGACACATGGTCATCCGGCGCAACACCAGCGGTCGGAACCGGCTTTTCTTCAACCGGATAGCCCGGAACAGGCTGGCCGGTCCGGCGGTCGAGCACAAAGAATTCGCCGCGCTTGGTGCTCTGCACCAGTGCGGGAATGGTCTCGCCATTCGGGCCGGGCAGATCAACCAGAGACGGACCAGCCGGAATATCCATGTCCCACAGGTCATGGTGTACGGTCTGGAAAGTCCATTTCCGCTCGCCGGTTTCAATATCCAGAGCAATTGTGGCGCTGGACGTTGCTTCATCAAACGGACGGCGTGAGCCACCCCAGTTGTCGGGCGGGGAGTTGCCGGTCGGGATATAGAGCAGGCCGAGTTCCGGGTCTGCCGTGTAAACGCCCCATGCGTTGGGGGTATCACGCGTCAGTTCATCATTCGGGCCGGGCTTCCAGTTTTCCGGCGTATGGCCAGCATCCCATGCCCATGCGAGTTCACCCGTCAGGGGGTCAAACGCGCGCACCGCGCCAGAGGGTTCAAAGTTGGCCTGGTTATCCATCACCCAGCCACCCAGCACCACGCGGTCCTTCACCACCAGCGGCGGAGAGGTGACGAAGTGGAAGCCAAGCGGCACATTGCCCAGATAGGTGCGCAGGGAAATGGACCCGTGATCCCCAAAGTCATCACACGGCTTGCCGGTTTCGGCATTGACCGCCACCAGACGCACGTCCGCCGTCGGGGAGAAAATCCGCTTCGGGCAGGATGTCTGCGTGCCTTCGGGCGCCTTGTAGAAGGACACACCACGGCAGGCCAGATACACGTTGGCCGCAACATCCTTTTTGTCGGGATGCGGGTCATACGTCCATTTGATCTTACCCGTTGCGGCGTCCATCGCCACAATCCAGCTATGGGGGGTGCACATATACAGGGTATCGTCCACCTTGATGGGCGTCACCTCAAGGTTGAACTCATGCCCCTGATCAGGCCCGGCCACAGCGGCCTCACCCACACGGGCGGTATCACCCGTCTGGGTCTGCCATGCCAGTTTCAAGTGAGACACATTCTGCGGGGTGATCTGCCCCAGCGGAGAATACCGGTCCCCGTGTGCGGTGCGGCCATAATAATGCCAGTCTGCATCGGCAATATTGTTATCCGTCTCGGCGGCCGGGTCTGATGCCGCCATCCGCTCGGGGGCCAGCGTGCCGTTGATGGAGTAGGACGTAAAGCAGCTTGCCAGCAGCACCACGCCCGTTACGGCAACGCTGCCCAGCAGAGCGGCTTTATCGGCCAGCCAGCCGCGGCCCGTGGCCCATACGGCCGGTACGAGCAGCCACACGCCAAACACCAGAAAGGTGATCAGGCGGACTTCAAGCCCCCAGATATCCAGACCCGTTTCGGCCAGCGCCCACACAAGGGTCACCAGCATCAGGGCGGAATAGACAAGGGGGGCCGCTTTCGGGCGCGCAACGCCCAGAACGCCCGTGATAATCAGGACAAGACCGGCCAGAACGTAGAACAGCGAGCCACCAAGGACTGCAAGCTGCCCACCGGCAATGGCGAGGTACAGCCCCACCAGCCCCAGCGCTACACCGGTTATAAGCCCTAATGACCTGGATAAGGTCGGCTTCATGTTAACCTCACAATTTTCAGAAATGAACGTCAGACTCTTGGAAAAACTTCTGTGATATGCGTGCCCTCTTCCCTCTCTTTTTTGCGTTCTGATATCCCTTGCTACTGATCATTCATTCAGACAAGTCTTAAATAACATTCATGTGACTAATGAAAGAATCACAGGTTTGTGACACGCTCTCTCTTCAAAAAAACTTCATGAGTGGGGCTGTCATTCCACCGCGCTGGCCCAAGGCACAGGCCGCGCTGTGTAAGACCTGTTTGAAACCATGACCAGATAAAAAGTGCCGCCTGCATGATCAGCTCCCCTCTGCCCCACCTGTTCAGGTCAGAAATCTTTCGTAAAAACCTTTCCTCCACAAGTCTTTTCCATATTCGCCCTGCCGTATTTTTTCTGGGTCTGGCTAGTCTTTCCGCACGGCCCCATGCGCAGGCGGCGGATATCCCTCTGGCCATTATCGGCCCGCATGAATACGATCTTCCTGTTGATTTCAAGCCTTTTAACGTGCTGGTCCAGTATGGGGACGGCAATGCCGCCGGGCTGAGCTATAACAGTCAGGGCGCGCGCAAGCCGGTGGGTGGCAGCCACACATGGGCGGGCATGACAAAATACGTGCATTTCAGGAGTTTTGACGCAATCCCGCATGTGGGCTTTGCGTTTGAGGTCATTCAAACCGAATCCTACACGCTGGCCAACGGGACCAATTATGGCGGCCTTGGCGGCACCATCAGCGGTCCGGCTGTGTGGTTCAAACCCAATAAAAACAGCACCTTCGGTATTCAGACCTTTTTACAAACCCCAAGCGGCACGCGGGACTCACTGGCCACACATTACTGGTCCAACCTGTCCAGCTTCATGTTTGACTATGAATGGAAACATTTCAGCTTTGATGGAGACCTCGGCGCGATTGTCAACATGACAAAACATGTTGACGGGCAGCATAGTTATAAGCCCGGCACCACCTTCCACAGTAACCTGCGCTTTAGCTGGAAAGCTCACCGCGTCGTGGAACCGTTTCTGGCGTTTGACTGGCAGAATACCGCCGCCACGCGGGACAGAACCGTGCAGAACTGGATTGATAATTCCAGCAGTCGGGAGGTCGCAATGGGCGTCGGGGCCATGTTTACCCTCACCCGATCCATCAGCCTGACCACACGCTATTCCCACAGTGTGGAAGGCCGGAACACACCGGAAACAAACGCCTATTATATGAAATTTGTTTATCTGTGGTGAAACTATCAGAGTTCTGCTCCAGCGCACGCAGCCGGCGGTTCACACAGACCATCGTTTTTCACCAAGATTTTTTTTCAGAGAAAGCAGTCTGAATTCTTAAAAAATTCAACACTATTGAACTCAAAACAGTTTGTTAATCCGGGAAACTTTCACGAATCGTACCCGACCTGATTCTCAGGCACTCCGGCCCTTCGTCTTCCGCGCCCCGGACCGGCGGGACAGATTTTCCTCACGCCTCCTTTTTCGCTCTCGACATCCAACGTCCCCGTGCCACTTCGCTCAGTCCTGTCCTAATTCAGCAGTTCTGCACGTTGAACCAGTTCCTTTGAGGCCAGTTTTTTCGGACACGTTCATTCGGGCCAGTCCTTCCGGCCCGCTCCTTAACGTCGGGTTTGCTATCATCCGCCCCCCCCGGTGCTGTACCCCTGTCCCGTGCGCTTGTCCCGCGCCACTGTCTCATCCCCTTGCCTCACACCCATTGTTCTCACGCCCCCCACGCGGCCCGGCGGCAATTGCTCTCACACCCACCGTTCTCATGCTCCCGGCCCCACATCCTCACCTCCCCGCCCGCACGGCCCGGAGGCAAGCGTGGTCAGGCTGGCGCAACCCCCGGAAAGCCCATGATTTCAGAGGGTAGGCATTTCCGGCATGGCATGCTTTTATCCTCACACCGGAACAGTCTGTTCCACAAATATAACGGGGGGAGGGTTCAGGCCCGCACCGCCCGTACTGGATAATAGGAAGACCTCATGACCGTTCGCCGTCATGCCAAACTGTCACGCCGGGTGGCTCTGCTGCTGTCCGCAGGCCTCGGCCTGAGCAGCGTTGCAGGCATTGCCCGCGCAGAAACCGCCCCGCAGGCAGCTGCCCCCGCCACCGTTCCGCAGGCCTCCTTCGGCACCTGGGGTGTGGACCTCGCCGGGCGGGACACCGCAGAAAAGCCGGGCAACAACTTCTTCAAATACGCCAACGGCACCTATCTGGACCACCTGACCATCCCGTCAGACATGACCAGCTATGGCCCGTTCAATGCGCTGGCTGAACTCTCCCGCACGCGGGTGCAGACCATCCTGAATGATCTCTCCGCTCACCCGGTCAAGCACCCCAAGAGCATTGAGGAAAAGCTGGGCACCTTCTACGCCTCTTTCATGGATGAAAAATCCATCGAAAAGCAGGGCATCAAGCCCATGAAGGATGATCTGGAAAGCATCCAGAAAATGCTGGACGCCAAGGCGTTTGCAACGCTTTCCGGCACGGCGTCCGCCAACTTCATGACGTCCCCCTTCTCTCTGGGCATCAACCCGGACGCAAAGGACCCGACGCACTACGCGCTGGGTGTGGATCAGGCTGGTCTGGGCCTGCCGGACCGTGATTATTACCTGAAGCCGGAATTCGCCGCCAAGCGCGCCGCCTATCAGACCTACATCACGCAGGCGCTGACGCTGATCAAATGGCCGGAACCGGCCAATGCCGCCGCCGCCATTGTGGCGTTTGAAACAAAGCTGGCGGAAGTCCACTGGGCCCGCGCGGACCTGCGTGACCCGCAGAAAACCTACAACCCCATGACGGTGGACGCCCTGAGCAAAGCCGCTCCGGGTTTTGACTGGGTTGCCTGGCTGACGGCCGCTGGCCTGCCGACAGAAGGGCTTGCAAACCGCACCGTGATTGTGGGGGAACCCACCGCCATTACGGGTGAGGCCGCCATTCTGGCCAAAGCCGATATCGGCCTGCTTCAGGCATGGCAGGCGTTCCATACGGTTGAAAACGCAACACCCTACCTGCCGGATGCCTTTGTGCAGGCCCGCTTTACCTTCAGCAAGGCCCTGTCCGGCCAGCCCGCGCTGCCCGTGCGCTGGAAGCGCGGCGTGCAGGCCACCAGTGCCGCCATGGGCATGGCTCTGGGCAAGGTCTATGTGGAACGCTACTTCCCCGCGGAAAACCGCACCGCCATGCAGAAGCTGACGGGCGACCTGAAAGACGCCTTCCGTATCCGCCTCCAGCACAACACATGGATGAGCAAGGAAACGCGGGAAGCCGCCCTGCGCAAACTTGAAAACTTTGAAGTGCAGGTGGGCTACCCGAACGAATGGCGGGATTATTCCAGCCTGAACGTGAAAAAGGGTGACGTGTACGGCAATGCCAAAAACGGCGTGGCGTTTGAGTGGGATTACTGGCTGGCCCGTCTGGACAAGCCGGTGGACCGGAACGAATGGGACATGACGCCCCAGACGGTCAACGCTTACAACAACCCGCTGTTTGATCAGGTCGTGTTCCCCGCCGCCATCCTTCAGCCGCCGTTCTTCAACCCGCAGGCCGATGCCGCCGTCAATTACGGGGCCATTGGCGGGGTGATTGGTCATGAAATGACCCACTCCTTCGATGATGAAGGCCGTCAGTTTGACGAACATGGCCGCCTGCGTGACTGGTGGACCAAGGCCGACGCCGCCCGCTTCCAGAAGCTGGCTGACCGCCTTGGCGCACAGTATGATGCGTTTGAGGTACTGCCGGGCGTACACGTGAACGGCAAGCTGACCATGGGTGAGAACATTGCGGACCTTGGTGGCCTGACACTGGCTCTGGATGCGTATCATGCCTCCCTCAACGGCCAGCCTGCGCCGGTGATTGATGGCCTGACGGGTGACCAGCGCGTGTTCCTCGGCTGGGCCCAGGTCTGGCGTGAGAAGCTGCGGGACGATACGGTCAAAAACCTGATCGTGACTGACCCGCACTCCCCGCCGCAGGCGCGTGTGAACATCCCGATGCATAACATCGATGCCTGGTACAAGGCATGGGATGTCAAACCGGGTCAGGCTCTGTATCTGACACCGAAGCAGCGCGTAAAAATCTGGTAATAAACCCGTTTTTAAACACGCCTGAACAGAGGGCGGCTCCTTATGGGGGCCGCCCTTTTTTTGCCTGCCCTCCCGGCATCCGGGCGGCCTATCCCCATGCCACCCGCACCCCGAACATAGCCGCGCAACGTGCCGCCAGCACACGGATTTTCCGCACCCTGCCCCCACCGACAGGGTCTATTTCTGGCCGCCCGGATCTGGTCGGCCCGAACACCTCCTGCCGCGCAACCAGCCACTCCGGCAACGCCCCATACCCGCCGCATGGACCGACCGAAACCGGCCCCGGACCGGCCCCTGCCTTGTTTCCCGCCCCCCCGTCCGCTAACCATAAGGCAAGAACGGTCGCGCAACAGAGCTGCTGGAGCGGGGCCGGAGACCGCCACAGGTCACCCCCCGTCCACGGAAAAGAGCCGCCGATGCCCCACACACCGCACCGCCCTCATCCCGCTGCCGCCGCTCCCACGCGCCGCCATGTTGTGCAGGGGTTAGGCACCGGAGCCGCAGCCCTTGCCGTCAGCAGCATAACGCCCGCACAGGCCGCCGCGGACCAGACTGGCACGGCAGCACGCGCCAGCGACGCAGCGACACCTGTTCATCCCCGTTCATCCTCGGCACCCGATGCACCGCGTTTTTTCAACCCGGAGCAGTTTGCTTTTCTGTGCGCCGCGTGTGAGCGGATTTTCCCTGCCGATGCCAGCGGCCCCGGCGCACTGGCCCTTGGCGTGCCCCACTTTATTGACCAGCAGATGGACACACCGTGGGGCCGTGGAGAACTCTGGTATATGCAAGGCCCACACCGTACAGACGCACCAGCCAATCTGGGCTACCAGCTTCCTTACAGCCCGCAGCAGATTTACAAAACCGGTCTGACAGGCGTCATTGCATGGGTGCGGCAGACGCATCAGGCGGCGTTTGAAACACTGACGCCAGACGTGCAGGACACCATTCTGACCGCACTGGAACAGAACGCCACACAGTTTGCTGGCCAGCCCGCCCTATCGCCCGTTCCTTTACCCGCCTCTACATTTTTCGAGCAGCTCCGCTCGGATACGATTGAAGGCGCATTTGCCGACCCTCTCCACGGTGGCAACAGACATCTGGCGGGCTGGGTGATGATGGGCTTCCCCGGTGCGCGGGGTGACTATATGGACTGGGTAGACCGGTATGACACCCCATACCCCTACGGCCCCGTCTCCATTACCGGGGAGCGTGCTGAGCATGACTGACAAAACGCTTCCCCCCGTGGATGTTGTGGTGGTTGGCAGCGGCTGGGCTGGCAGCATCATGGCCAAGGAACTGTGTGAAGCCGGTCTTTCCGTTGTGATGCTGGAACGCGGGCAGCGGCGCTCAACCGCGCGGGACGGTGCTTACCCGTCTTCTCTGGATGAGCTGGAAGGCGCTGTGCGCTACAAGCTTTTTCAAAACCCCGCGCAAACAACAGTGACCGTGCGCAACCGGATGGATCAGGAGGCTGTGCCGTATCGCCGGCTGGCGGCGTTCCTGCCGGGAGCAGGCGTCGGCGGGGCGGGCCTGCACTGGACAGGCGTGCATTTCCGCGCCCCTCCGCAGGACCTCCGCCTGCGCAGCCATATTACGGAACGCTATGGCCGCACCTTCATCCCCGAGGGCATGAACCTTCAGGATTACGGCGTCACCTATGCGGAACTGGAACCGTTTTTTGACAAAGCGGAGAAAGTCTTCGGCACATCCGGGGAAGCCTATACCGTAAACGGAAAAACTACTGGCAAGGGCAATGTGTTTGCGCCTGACCGCTCGGATGATTTTCCGCTTCCCGCCCTGCGGGATGTGTATACCGCGCATCTGTTCCGCCATGCCGCAGCGGAGGCCGGGTATCACCCTTACGCCATGCCCGCCGCCAATGCGTCCCAGCCCTATACAAACCCGTATGGCGCGCAGATGGGGCCGTGTAACTTCTGTGGCTATTGCAGCGATTATGCCTGCTACATGTATGCCAAGGCCTCACCCAACGTAAACATCATGCCCGCCCTGCGGCGGCATGAAAACTTCACACTCCGCAGCAACGCGCATGTGCTGAAAGTCCTGCTGGATTCCACCGGCAAAAAAGCGACCGGCGTTGTCTATCAGGATGCCGAGGGCAACCAGATCACCCAGCCAGCGGGTCTGGTCATTCTGGCGGCCTTCCAGTTCCATAACGTCCACCTCATGCTGCTCTCCGGTATTGGTAAAGCGTATGACCCTGTCAGCAACACTGGCACAGTGGGGCGGAACTTTACCTATCAGAACATTACCAACAGCACCGTCTGGATGCCGCCCCCCCGCAGCACGGACCAGTTTATCGGCTCCGCCGGGGGTGTTGCGATCGATGATTTCAACAGCGATAATTTTGACCACGGCCCCCTTGGTTTTATTGGTGGCTCCCCGCTCTGGGTCAATCAGGCGGGCGTCAAACCCATTGCGGGCGCAAAAGCCCATACGCCCGGCGTGCCGCGCTGGGGGAGTGCGTGGAAGAAGGCGGCCATTGAGACCTACCGCCACTCCTTCACCATCAACGCGCAGGGCTCCAACATGGCCTACCGCGATGTGTATCTGGACCTCGACCCCACATGGCGCACCAGCTACGGCCAGCCCATGCTGCGCATGACGTTTGACTGGAAAGATAATGATATCCGCATGAACCGTTACGTCATCAGCCAGCTTGCCAACGTGGTGAAGGCCCTCGGCGCGCAGGATGTGCAGTATGGCATGCGGGAGCCGGGTAAACCGTTTGACGTGCGCGAGTATCAGACCACGCATCTCTGCGGGGGCGCCGTCATGGGCGACGACCCGAAAACCTCTGCCCTCAACCGCTATCTGCAAAGCTGGGACGTACCCAACGTGTTTGTGGTCGGCGCTAACGCCTTCCCGCAGGGCATGGGATATAACCCGACAGGGCTGGTCGCCGCCCTCGCCTACTGGTCCGCCCACCATATCCGCACCCAATGGCTGAAGGGCAATGGCGGCCCGCTGGTGGCGCTATGAAGTATCTCCTTCTCTGCGGCGCGGCCCTTCTCACCAGCCTCACCACCCCCGCTCTGGCAGCAGGCCAGCACGCCCTACAGCCGGGCACATCCCTGCCCGCTCCTGCCAGCCCGGCAGATGCAGCGTCGCGTCCCATTGCATCGCCTGCCGCTACACCGGAGGCCCTGCCATCAGGCATGATACCCCCGGCCTCTCACTCTGCGTCTGATGGCAAGGCCACGCCTGCACAAGCGCTGATTGCCAAAGGCCGCTACATTGCCGCCGCAGCGGACTGCGCGGCCTGCCACAGCATGCCCGGCTCGGCCCCCTATGCCGGAGGCTATGCCTTTCAGCTCCCGATCGGCACGCTGTATTCCTCCAACATCACGCCGGACAAAACCCACGGCATTGGCCGCTGGACAGAAGCGCAGTTTGTCCGCGCCATCCGGGAAGGCGTGCGGCCCGATGGTGCCTCGCTTTACCCGGCCATGCCCTTCCCCTCCTACGCCCGCATGACGGACGCGGACCTGCATGCGCTGTATGTCTATTTCATGCATGGGGTGCAGCCTGTCGCGCAGGCCGTGCGGCCTAACATTATTCCATGGCCCCTTTCCATGCGCTTCCCGCTGGCGGTGTGGCGCTGGGTCTTCGCGCCCTCACCGGACGCCGCACGCAAATCGGCGGAACGCCCGTTCCCCACGCCGGAGATGGCACGCGGCGCTTATCTGGTGGAAGGCCCCGGCCATTGTGGCGCGTGCCATACCAGACGCGGCCTCGCCATGCAGGAAACCGCGCTGACGGCACAGGACGGCCCGCACTATCTGGCCGGGGGGGCGGCAGTTGATGGCTGGACCCCACCCTCCCTGCGCGGGGAACCCCGCACGGGTCTGGGCGCATGGAGTGTGGCAGACCTCACGGCCTTCCTGCGCTCAGGGCGGAATAAACGCGGCAGCGCCTTTGGCAACATGGACACCGCTGTGCATCACGGCACGCAATATCTGACGGATGAAGATCTGACAGCCATGGCGCGCTACCTGAAAAGCCTGCCCCCGGCAGACACCACGCAAGCTGGCTGGGAGCCAGACCCTGCCGCCACCCATGCCCTTCAGGCAGGCGGCAGGCTGACACCGGGGCAGCAGCTTTATCTGGATAACTGCGCAGCCTGCCACCGCAGCAACGGCGCGGGCTATGCTCCGGCCTTCCCGCCGCTGGCAGGTAATCCGGTGGTGCAGAACAGGTCAGCCGACTCCCTCATTCATATTGTGCTGACAGGCGCGACCCTGCACGGCACGGCCGCAGCGCCTTCCGCCTTCACCATGCCCGGCTTTGGCGCACGGCTGACAGATGCTCAGGTGGCCACTGTTGTCACCTTTATCCGTCAGGCATGGGGCAATACGGCTCCGGCTGTGGCGGACACAGACGTCGCGCATCTGCGCAAGACCCTCACGCCCGACACAATGCAAAGCGGGCCGCCAATCCCGGTAGACCCGGCCCCTGTCCGGGCCGATGCCATCCCGCAGCGGCCCGCACAGGATCCCTCGCAGGAAACTGCGCACCCTGCTATGTAAGGCAAATTCGGATTCAGGGTGGCAACAATGCAGAAGCAATGGCAAAATAGCCGCTTCAACCGGTCAGCTTCTGGCGCGGTTCTTGCGGAGGAGAGATCCGGCACTTTATGACGGCGAAGCTCAGCCCTTCTTCGCGCAGGCGGGATGGGCAGGAACCGCGACTGGTTCCTCCTTCCCCACCCGGCACAGCAACCCCCGCCAGCCCGCCGCCTGCCCCGCAGGATGGTGAACGGGACCGGCTGACCGCATCC
>NZ_JACRVR010000018.1:0-58698 GCF_018811975.1 Acetobacter sp. P1H12_c
GCTAGAAGTCACGTCCGGTTCGGGAACGCGCAAGATTTCGCTTCGGTATCCGAGAAGAAGGCGAAAGCTGCCTTTCTGCTTGCCGTGCGCCAACTCTCCTTCTCTGGTGAGAAGGAGAGCCGGTTCATCAGTCTACCCGTTTTGAACTTTCACCCAAAAGCGTTCTGTAGCTGACCGCCGTGGCTCCCATCCAGCCTCTTTGAGCTGAAGAGGCAATTCCTTTTCGGCGGCGTCTGGGACGGCCTTCAGGATTTCGGCGATTGTTGTCCGGTTTCGCCCCTCAAGATAGGTATCGAGACTCACAGCGGGTACCAGTGCTGAGAACGCAGGCATCGGGATTTCGTCGATCCGGATGCATTCCTCCTCCTCAAGATACTCTGCAACCCGGTGTAAGCCGAGGAATTTCACCCCGGCCAGCCCGTCTTCGGTATAGAATCCCGACCCTGCCGCATCGGCAAACATGTCCCAAAGCCTCTCCACCACTAGGGGTGGAAGATGCTGGAGCATGGTGAGCCGGTTGATCGGCTCCCACCGGAGAAGTTCATCCGGCGCACCGACGATCACTTCGATCCGATCTGTGGCGACATTGAACCGGATCCGGCCCTTCATTCGGGCACGGATTTCGTCCCGCATTTCCTGCTCATCGCGCATGATGATGTTCCTCATTGGTTTCTACGTTTCGTTCTGAACGGATCGGAGAAACTGGTTGAGGCGGCCCTGTTGGCCATGGCGTGGTGCGGACGCGCGTAATTGCCCGGCCCTCTTTCGAAGGTCGGGATGCATGTAACTGTCTGATGTGCCAGTATTTCATGGCGATCAGACGTCGATTGTGAGTGATTTATGATGGAAGTGGTTGCGGGGGCACACAACCACCGATACCCACACTCAATTCGAACAATGATATAATCGCATAATTTCAAAATCTTAACACACCTAAACCTCGCGCACGTTATTAATTCCCGCGTCACCCTCGCCGCATCAATAGGATGTGCATTGCAGAACCGCCTACTTGATATAGTCGGTCTTCTCTGAATATTATTCCCTAGCATTTTTAGGGGGAAATAATGGGTAGCAGTGGATCAGGAAATTTTAGCGATTATTCCGGCAAACAAAAAACAGAATCAGGTAATGATTCTTCTGGCGGCTCCAGCGGTTCAGATAAATGTAGTGAAGCATTTACGGCGAGCCTAGAAGACGTTGCCAGCCACGATTTTTATAAGACCCATGGCGCTCCGCCTCCAGTTGGCACTCCTCTTACAGTTGGGATAAAAGGCAGAATCATAGCTGTAGCGGGCACAGAATCTGTCGGATCTCTACCTACTCGCTTAAATTATCTAGCGGGTTGCCTGCAGGACGGATTCACATATACCGGCGTGGTAACTGCGTCTTCGAATGGTAGTCATCCCCAAGTTCAAGCCGATTTTGTCGTTAAATAAATGCCAGCGACACCTCCCCTTCTGATCGGCGAAGTCACGATTGACTTTACGATGCCGACGCGCACCAATGGCGCAAAAGTGAGACTTGGTGGTGTAGTACACGCGGCTCGCGGTCTATGGGCAAGTGGAAAAAAATACTCCGTCGGGGCATTTTGCCCCTCATACTTGGTCGAACAAGCTCGGAATTACCTAAACCAGCATGGATGCCAAGAGTTTATTCTACTCGGAGAAGTTACCGGAGCTCCAAACGTTGTCGCCATTGCTGACGTAAGAGAGATTGGACACCAAGGCTATGAAGATATTCTTCGTGACGAGAGACGAGTTGTTCCACTTTACAACGATGTTGATTTGAGTCGATTTAATTGCGTTGTTATATTCCCGGGACGCTACAATATTGAAAGTATAATTAACAAGTTCCAATCAGGAGCTAACATCACGATTGATGTGGCTTACGATATAAACGACGCGAGGTCCCTCCGAGAACTTACGAATAAAATCACCTCATTAGTAATCTCGACATCTTCGCAATTATTTTCGACACTTGCTTCTGTCGATATTGATCCATTAATAGAACTTTCCAAAAATATTGGGGTAAAAAACTTACTTTTAAAAGAAAATCGTGGCGGTAGCAGACTATTTGACCTTACAACCAACGATGTAGAATACATTACTGCCACCCTAGGCACCACCGTAAATTCCGTAGGGGTCGGGGATGTTTTCACTGCTGTATTTGGAACTCTAGAAGACAGTGCACGTGATGCGGCTTGGCGAGGCATGCAAGTCGCAACAATTTATTCCCAGACTACATGGCCAGATGATCTTCGACGCGATGTCAAACGACAACTCCAGCTTCCCATCAATATTGTCCGCAATTTAGGAGGAGTTAGTCTCCCATGGCATATACGTCCGGATCTACAGATTTATTTGGCAGCGCCAGACTTCTCATACGCAGATCACAAAGAAATCGCGGCAGCTGTAGCAGCATTAGAATATCATAACTTCCACGTCAGAAGACCTGTTAAAGAAAATGGAGAGGCTGACCGCGAATCTCCCATTGAATCTCTTGCTGTTTACTATTTTAACGATGTGCAACTGCTTCGGGAATGTTCGGTAGTTTTTGCCGTGCCAATTGAACGTGACCCAGGAACTCTAGTTGAAATTGGACTTGCAATCGAGATGGGAAAGCCTGTTATTACTTTCGATCCCCGTCACGAAAACCGAAATACAATGGTCGTTAAGGGAAGTGTTACTTATTCATCTGATCTTGATATCTGCCTGAATGGGACATTCGACGCCTTATCAAAAATTATCCACGGCACTCTTTCATGACTAAGAAGGTAATGCTTCTCGCATCTGGAGGTTTAGACTCCACAACAGTAGCTTTTTTACTGCATGCGAAAGGAGCTGATGTCAGTCCCTTATTTTTTGACTATGGACAACACTGTGTCGAGACGGAATGGCATCGAGTGAACGAGGTCCTACCTACCGGCATGCAGCGTCCAGAACGCGTCAACCTCTCTGATATTTTTAGAGGGTCAAAGTCACGCTTGATTATAGAAGCTGACCTTTGGAAAGATGATGTTCACGATGATGATTTGTACGTACCTTATCGAACTCTCTTATTTTATGCTGCTGCCGCTGCAAAAGCGCAAACGTTGGGAATTATTGAAGTTTATACGGGCTTCATCAATAGTAATCATGCTAAAGAAATTGACTGTACGGCTGAGTTCATGAATAAACTTGATGGACTCACAGAATCCATTGGTCCAGTCCGCTTTACGTCTCCGTTTAGATACTTTTCAAAGACAGAAGTCGCTCGGGAGGCTATTCGTCTCGGTGTCCCTATTGGGAGGACCTTCTCTTGCCAAGCTGCTAGCCAATTGCCTTGTGGAGCTTGTCCAAACTGCGTAGAGCGCTTAGGAGCTTTACGGCAAACTGGATTACTACAATGACGCACCACACAACTGATCGACTTGAACTGCTGAAGGCCGCACGTAAGGTCGCCGATTTTGCATCGCATCAAGGCGTTCCCTCTTCATATGGTATACGACGCGCAACCTATGAACATGCAGGTGCCCTTCTCGCGGATTCTGTCCTGCAAGCGGGACTTAATTATCGCTCAGTTGTGTTACCACGCGTTGATCGTATTCTAAGGAAATTTCCAGATGCGGATTGCATAAGTGCGCTCATTATTGTCGTTAAGAAGGGTCATTCGAGGCATCTTCTTGACTGGCAGCATCCGATAAAAGTCGGACGATTTGAACAACTGGTTAGTTTTTTCCACAAAGCCAATGTCGAGACTACGGAAGACATTCGCTTATTACTCAAGTCCGACAAGCTCTGTGCAGACCTCCAGTCACTGAACGGAATCGGCCCCAAAACAGTTGATTACATGGCTTGTTTAGTAGGAATTGAGTCGATTGCTGTGGATCGTCACGTCAGAACTTTTGCGGCAAAAGCTGGCATTAATAACGATGAATACAGTTTCTTAAAATATGTATTTTGTTATGCCGCTGATCTGCTGTCTATATCTCGACGGGAATTCGATGCATGGATTTGGACATGCGAAACCCATAAACAGTCACCTCAATTAAATCTCGCTCTCTAAAGAAATAGAGATTCCGTAATCACTCTCTTTTCCTTAAAATTTCAATCACGACGTTCATAAAAACTAAATATAATTCATAATATACCACATCAGAAAACTGAAATACTTACATAAATGAATATACCATTCGGCGAACTAACTCAACTTGATCTCTCCGATCATGATCTGTGTCGGCAGTTTCTTGCTCTAGACAAACATCGCCTCGCGGAAGGCCTGGTGATCGAAAGTCTGTTTGACCAGTATCTTGAAACATTCCCGGGCGACCAGAAAGATGTTCCCCGGCTAATTGATGCCGACACGGCAATAGCAGTCAATCCTGGAGATAAGGTTACCTATGCGTTTGTATGGGACAGGGGAAGCCCGGTGGGACTGGGACGATATCTCACTGCGCTCGGACAGCATTACCGGGTAATACTTGTCCGTTTTGACAATGCCCATAAACTTTTTACTGCTGCCGAATGTAGGGAAGGAAAGCGGGTTTCCACATGGTTCCCCCTTCCTGAACTGGCCCAAAAGCTGTCGGGTAAAAATGAGCCTTCAGCATTTGATATTGACGCATCTGTCAGGGATACAAAACGCATCAACCAGAGTTTCTGGGGTTACCTGTCAGAACATTATGGGACCGAACTCGGTCAACGCGTTATTCTGCCCAGAATATTCCTGAATTTCGGCATTCAGCCCTGGTTTAAGTATGTATGGAATGTCGATCGCATTTACCTGCAGGGCAATCAGCTCTGGCACCTCGAAATCAAGCATAAATATCCGATGTCCGGCAGGCCTCTGACCTTCGGTCTGAATGATGGCGAACTCAGAATGATCAGACAGCTGGCACGTTGCGGTCTTCGTTCGCTTCACACCATTATCGTCAAACCGCGCTGGGACAAGGAAACGGGGTCGATGTTTCTGACCAACAACATGACGGCCCGTAGTTCAGCTGCCGTAATAGGCCGTGAAATAACCTCCGGGGATGCGCTCTCCATAATGCGGCAGCCCCCACGTTATTCAGGAGCAGACACCTCCTTCACTGGTCGGAAAGGGTTAAAATTCTATCCGTTGCTGGCAACAGATTTCTCATCGTTCGGCGCGCTTGGCATGCCTCACACTGAAGTCGCGACCCGTATGGACGCATTCATGCGGGGAGAAAAAAGAGAGCCAGTGACCGATGACTGGCTGCTTAGCCTGAAGATGAAATAATCCATTTCTGTGATCCTGAAATCACTATGCGCCCTGACGCCCTCTGACAAGCCTGATAAATTCTCCAACATTCATAAGCCATGCCTGTTGCGACGGCCGGAAGGTGGCATGCAGCTTCTGCGGCAGCACAAGCTGTAGTTCCTTTACCCGCATCTCATCAGTCTGGTTTTCGGAAATACCGGGCTCCAGTGTGAGAAGGTGCTTTTTTCTGATGCGTAACGCCTCCGACAGTACCTGCCGCCAGCGGTCTTTGAGTGTCGATTTCGAACCCAGCATCGTCAGCCTGTCAGCCGGGAAAAGTGGATCAGCATAAGCCGCTTTTCCGGGGAACAGAAAATCAGGTTTATTACGGTTCTCTGTCTCGGCGCCACGTGCATACCGAAGGCCGTTGGCTTGGAATACCGCTTCAAGATGATTTTCCAGGGCGGACCCTGCGCGGGCCTTACGCCGGTTCTGCACACTCAGTGAGAATGCAAGAAAACCGTCGACATCTGCCCCCTCGGCGCACTGAAAACCTCCATTGATTTTCTCCGCAACGATACGGCGCTCCAGTCTGCGAAACAGCTGTTCTTCACGCTCCATCCACTCAACCAGTGCCCCGTCCGGATCATCGTGCGCCGAAATATCCGCCAGTGAGGAACGCGCAAGCTCGGAAAAAACACGTGTCGTGGGAAATCTGAGACCAAACGGCTCAATCAACGTATCAAGAATATCCGCCTCAGGTTCTTCCGGTTCCACTCCCAGTTCATCGAGAATGTAACGGGCCGCGAAGCCCAGCTCGGGGTCGTGCGCCCCTTCTATCTCCTGGAAAGAAAAGCTGGTTCCCGACAGGTCATCGAGCCCGAACAGCCAGAGAAGCTGATTCTGAACGGTGCTGTCTGCCGGCACAACAATCAGAAGGGCGCTTCCGTCCTGCCTCATGGCCAGAAAGAACACATCGCCCGAAGCCATGACTTCGGTCACTTCATTGGAACGGTAATAAAGCCGGTATTCGGTACGGACCGGATGTTTCCGGCGGGCGTCATACCAGCTCAGCATGCCATCAACGGAAATGGCAGCTTCTTCCTCCCCGAGCCATATGAACCTGGCTGGAATATTCCGGCGGTCGTCGTCACCCAGAAGCTTCCTTAGGGCCGTAGAACCGTTCAGTTCATGCTGATTGGACCTGTCGGGACGGGTTTCAACCTCGGTCAGTCTTTTTGCCACGACCCCTTCAAACTGATCCGAAAGCTGTCCCCGTCTCACCAGTTACCGTCCTCTTATTTCAAGTTCGGATGCGTCCGATTTCAGCCATGCTGAACAGGCTTCAAGGATGTTTTCCATGGAAAGACGTCCTTTCCCACGCATCGCGCATTCCCATACGGTTCCCACGCGCCAGCCAGCATTATGCAAAGCAAGTTCCGTCCGCACATCAACAGCCCTGTTCCGGTCAATTTTCATCCGCCAGAATTCGGTCCGGCTGCCGGGAAGACGGAAAAGGTAACAGTCGTGTCCATGCCAGAAGCAGCCATGCACCAGAATGACAGCATGGTATTTCGGGAAAACCAGATCAGGGGTTCCGGGCAGTTTCCTGTCATGCAGCCTGAACCGGAAACCAAGAGCATGCAGCCCCCGCCGCAGAACCATCTCGGGTTTTGTGTCTTTTCCCCGGATGCCGGACATCATCCGGCTGCGCTGTTCCGGTGAAACGATATCAGGCAACAGCCATGCTCTGATCATGAGCAGGTCTCATGCCTGCAGTCCCGTCTCTGCTGTCCCGGCGCTCCCGTGCCAGGGCCGAGCGTATATGGGGCTTCATGGCATTGGCCAGAAACTCGATAACCGGCACCACAACCGCATTTCCGAACTGACGATAGGCCTGCGTGTCCGAAACACCGATACGGAACCGCCTGTCACCACGATCGAAACCCATAAGACGCGCGCACTCCAGCGGTGTGAGACGGCGCGGCCGTTTGCCCTCCTGCCGGATCAGGATTTCGGACCCGTCCTTGAAATAACGGGCGGAGAGTGTCCGTGCCACATCATCCGGTCCGCACAGTCCGAAGCCGAAACCGTTACCCGCAGCAGCATGCTTGGCCTTGTAATTCTGAAGATAATTCCACAGATGTTCCGTAAGGGTATATTTTGGTTCCACCTCTGCATGCGGCAGAAGGATTGAACCCAACCTCGGACCTTTTTCTATCGGTGGCACAACCAGAGATTTCAGATCAAAATCTGTTTTTTCCCTGAATCCGACAATAAAAATACGCTCACGTTTCTGTGGCACCCATGATGCGGCACTGATCACGCGGGTCTGCACATGATAACCGAGTTCTTCCTCGAGAACATGCATGATCGTGGCAAAAGTACGTCCCTTATCGTGCCGTTCCAGGTTTTTGACATTTTCCAGAAGGAAGGCTGCCGGCCGGTGATGGGCGATGATTCTGGCTGTATCGAAAAACAGGGTTCCCTGCGTGTCACACAGGAAGCCATGAGGCCGACCTAAAGAATTCTTCTTGGAAACCCCGGCAATCGAAAACGGCTGACATGGAAAACCTGCAAGCAGAACATCATGTTCCGGAATCAGGGAGGGATCTTCTGCGAACGGACGGATATCCCCGCTGATCTCATGGTTGTCCGGATAGTTCAGAGCATAGGTCTGCCGTGAAAATCTGTCCCATTCGGATGTAAAGACACATCGACCGCCGATTTCCTCAAAACCGATCCGCAGGCCGCCTATCCCGGCAAACAGATCGATAAAACGGAAATCAACCCTGTCTTTCTCTTTTGCCCGGAGACGTTCATCAGCAATGCGGCGCAGGAAATTGAGAGAGGTCCGGCTCGCCGTGCCGGGGGTATTCTCATAACGGTACACTGTCCGTTCCCCAAGACCCAGTTCTTCAGCCGCCTGGTGCAGCGTCAGGCCTGCCCGATCGCGCAGCAGGCTGAAATCGGTCCGCGATGACATAGGCATTCTTTCAGATCAGGGTAGCACGAGGTTTATCTCTGCCCTGATGGCAGAATCTGTCCCCGAAAGCAAGCCCTGTTCCTTATATGTTCCAAGCGCAGCAACACGGTACCAAGCATCCATCAGATATGTTGGCAGGATGTCAGCATGCCCGCCGCGTTCTGCATACTGGACGTGTCACGGTTTAGTTCCGGACCATTGGTTATCTGTTAAACGACGTTGGCCGTCCACGCGGAAGGATTTCTGGAGGACGAAGATCGAGCGGAATATGGAAAATGATAGCCGCGCAATCCGGGCCCTGCCGGCCTCTGGCTGGCGGGTCGCCACGGTTTGGGAATGTGTCCTAAAGGGCCGCACCCGGCCCGACTTTTCCGAGGCTATGCAGCACCTGGTCGCCTGGATAAGATCAGCGGAGAAGACTATGACTGTTAGGGGCAGATAATTGGTCGCATCACTGGAGCAATTTTTAGATCTGATGCGCTACTATGGCGCTCATCGTATTTATGCAAAATATTTGTCGCCCAATGATAACTCGAAAAACCAAGTATATCTGGGTGGTGGCTTTGCAGCACTGAATGTCATTCCGCATGGCGAAGTCTACACTGACGCTTCTGAAAAGGCCGGCAGCGTGCGCGACCGCGCTAAGGCCGATGTCGAATTTTACTGGATCAATGAAGAAGGCAGGCACCGCGCACCCGACGCAAACCTGATCCTCTACCCCAAATATCCCGAAGTGAGGATGTCCGGCTTTCTAAAGGGCTGCAAGGGGGCACCTTCAAAGCTCCTCACCGTTCGCGATGAGGGACGAGTTATGTTCTTCGGCGTGACCCGAGACGGCGTCGTCCTGGGCTATGTCACGGATGCCGATGACCCGATCACAAAGGAACTGACGGCAGGCAACTGGCCGATGCTAGGCGTCTTCACCGAATTGCCGCTCAGCCTGGATCTACCAGCCGATCCGAAAACTATCCTCCTTGATGAACTGCGCCGCATTTATCAGCTGAACTGGATCATGTCCCAAAAGCTGGCGAAAGACGGTACGAAGGCGCCCTATGCAGCCCGCAATGGGGGCGGCTATACTCTTGAAGCCGAGCTTGGCATTACTCCCAACGGCTACGCAGAGCCGGACTTCATGGGCTGGGAAGTGAAGCAATATGGCGTGAATAATTTCACAGCCTTCAGGCCAAAATCGCCGGTAACCCTTATGACGCCGGAACCGACAGGCGGTATCTACAAAAGCGAGGGCGTGGCAGAATTTCTGAAGCGTTTCGGCTACGCGGATCAGAGCGGCAAAGAAGATCGCTTCAATTTTGGCGGCCGCTATGACTGTACTCGCGGTCACCACCATCTAACCGGGTTGCGCATGACCCTGACGGGATATGATGCTGCGACTGGCAAGATATCCGATATCGAGGGCGGCATGGCTCTGGTCAGTGCGACCGACGCTGTTGCTGCGTCGTGGACTTTCAAGAGCCTGATGGCACACTGGAACCGGAAGCATGCGCAGGCGGCCTACGTGCCCTCCTTATCCCGAACACCACCGCCGGAATATAGCTACGGGGCACAGGTTCTCCTTTGCGAGCAGACCGATTTTCTGCTGTTCCTAAAGGCTTTTTCGACGGGGACGGTGTATTATGACCCGGCTGTTAAAATCGAAAAGGCTTCGTCGGCAAGGCCGGACATCAAGCGGCGCAGTCAATTCCGGGTCGCTCATGCCGGTCTGACCCAGCTTTATCAGAAGAATGAAACTGTCCTCCTTTACTGAATAATAATTCCGGAAAAATGCACGACAGTTGGTTTGGCAGGTTCAAGCCTGATGCGGCAAGATTGTATCATTACTAAGTCGCAATAAACTTCCTCTCTTGCACGTCATTGCCAGCATGATGGGGCGCTACGGGTAAACAATGGGCCAGCACTGCCATACGGCTGGCATCGTCCAGGCCGTCGATCCATCGCCACAGCGCATCCTCATCATCCGGCAGATCATGCTTCCAGCCCTCGTTGCGCTGGCACACTGCCCGGCATGTCGGGCGAATGGACCGGCAGCGGGATTTCGCGGACATAGGCTTCCAGGCAATCCGCACCCGGTGTCTGCCAGTAAACATCGCGCACCAAGTATGCAGCAGTTCGGTCAGGGCAATATGCGGGTTCACGGTTATGGCTCTGGGATACGATGTCCCAGACCTGTTCATGGCGGGCATGATCATCGCTGATGGAAAAGGCCATCAACTGTTTCAGATTCATGCCGTCCTGCTCATAGATATCCAGCAGCTTGTCGGACACGGTCAATAAGACCCAGGCGCTGTTTGACTACCCTCGCCAAACGGATCGTTTAATTATTCAGAGCCATGTCCGCTTCCGCCCTCATGTCAGCCATTCAGTCTGCCAATCTTATTCCCCAGAGCGGACAGTCCGCCGGCACAGCGAACGGATTTCGTTTGCGTTTGAAAGGGACGTCCTTCGGCAGGTATCGGCTTGACGCGCTGGAATTTCGTCATACGAGCTTCTCCTGCCGGACTCGGATATTAGCGATCCACCTCTCCAACGTTTCGATTTCCGTTTGGATGACACTCGGCGCGGGAATCCGCGGGTTAATCTCGCCGGGCTGGCTGTGGAGTAGCGCCGAGCATCTGCCAAAGGCCTCTCGCATCGTCGTGCAATCACCATCGGTGAGAACGGTGAGCTTAATGAGGCCGGTGGTATCGACCTTACGCGACAGTCGCCGTATCACCGGGCCGACGATTTCCTCGACGGCACGCTCCCATGTCGTACGCAACTGGTCCTGAAAAGAGGTCACCTCGCGCAACCACTTGGCTTGATCGCCTCGTTCATAATGGATTTTCACGTTGGAAAGGTGCGACTTCATGCCGTCGAGCACCTTGTCTAGCGGCATGACAGTAGCGGGTGGCTCTTGATGGCAAAAGCCTGAATTGTTGGCGCCTCTGCTGACAAGACGATAGGTGACGGGTGTAGCTTCGAGATCCTTGGTAGCCCGACATGCTTCATCGAGTAACAGCAGGAAAGCCATGTCGTGAGTAAAGACTACGACCTGCCGGGACTTGCCGGCTTCGGCCAGGCGCGCCGCTACGCGATCACGATGGAGATGATCGAGCGACGAAACAGGGTCATCAAACACGATTGCGGACTGCGCGTCGATTGTGGAGAGTTCCGCCAAGAACGCAGCGAGAGCTACGCAGCGATGCTCGCCCTCGCTCAAAACCTTCCCAACTGGCTCGCTCGGCTTGTTGATGAGCCGAACCTGAAAGAAGGGGACACCGGCAGTCGTCTTTGTCTGCTGGAGCTCAATGGCGAGCCCTGCGACGCCGAGCTTGTCTACTTCAACTGCAAAACGCCCACGCAGGCGATTAGTAACGAGGGCCTGCGCAATCCTGGCGCTCTGTTTGGTGATCTTGTTTGTCGCCGTGTCCTTGCCTGCCTTTTCGAGAGTCTCTACGGTCTTGAGACGAGTGATCTGTGCGAGTACATCGGGCAGAACGACACCCAGCCACTTGCGATCGGCGAGCCCATCGCGTTCGGCGATAAGCGCAATTCGCTGAGGTGAATTTGTCTCCGACCTCAAGGCATTCATACGGGTCTCCAAGCCGGAAAGGGCGCTTCGCAAGGAATTGACAGAAACCGCAACGGCCGGCGGCAACGCTGGTACGGTTTCGAAACGATGCGTGCGCAGGATGGCGCGCAGACGCCATGCGAGAACCAAAATCTCGCGACGGACCGATGTGGCGAGGGTCTCTTGTCCAAGATCGTCCCGGATCAGCGTGATGATTGCCGGGACTTCGGCCATCGCGATACTCTTCGACGCGGCATCCTTCAGCGCATCTTCATAGACCCTCTCAGCCTCTTCCTCCCGGCGCTTGCTCTCATCCTGGACGAAGGCTTCGAAGCTGCTCAAACGTTTCGAGGCTTCTTCGCTGAGGGGCTGCTGGCAGAGAACGCAATGCGCGCCGGCGTCGGTAACGGGAAAGCCCTTCTCCGGATAGGCTGACGCACGGGAATAGTCGCGGGCTGCCTCCCAGAGCGACTTCCACACGTCTGACCCGATGTCGGGCAGCGGTTCGTCGGCGAAGAGGTTCGCGGAAGCGGAAGCGGCCGCCTGGCGTGCCGTACCAAGACGGGCATGGGCGTCGTGCAGTGCGGTCCAGGTTTCCTCAGCCACGACGGCCGCCAAACGCTCCAGATGTTCAATGGTCGTCTTGAGGCGGGTCTCTTGGCCCTGAAGCTGGCGTAACGTGCGCGCCGGATCGCTGGCGAGATCAGTGACCAGGGTCTGAAGCCGGGATTCCTCATCGACATTGATGCCCGCCAATTTCTCGACGGTTTCAGGCTTGGTCTTCCCTGAAAGGACGGCGACCAGCTTGCCGACCTCGGTTTCGGGCTTGCACTCGGGGTTGTAAAGAATGGCTGGCGTCTGCTCCTGCAAGGTCTTGATCTCGGCAGCGAGGTTAGCCTTCACGTCCAGGCAGGCCTGCGCGAGGCCAGCGAGGATGCGGAGAGGAAGAGGCGTGTAGGCAAGATCGTTGGTGTTCTCGACATGGACATTGGCGGTGCGTGAATCGAATACGCTGACCGCCGAGAGCATCGCGTCGGTCGGTGAGCCTTGCGTCCAAGAGGCATTGCGCTTCTGACCGCCAATATAAAACTCGACATGGGCGGACGGCGTGCCCCCATCGGCTGCGTAGATGTTAGGCAGGATCGCATCCCCCTTGGGAGAGCGCGCCCTGCAGAGCTGTTTCAGAACACGAGCATAGCCGGACTTGCCGGCGCCATTGTCGCCGTAGATGACTGTCAGACCAGCCCTTCCAAAGGACAGACGTTCGCCTGAAGCGAGAGCGTTGACGTTGGACAGGCCGTGCAGCGCACCGAGACTGACGACGGCATGGCTGGCGGCGGGATCTCGAACGTGGGTCGCATCGAGCGGCGAGCCTTGGTCGGCGCCCTTGCAGATGGCCACGAGCGACGTCAGGTCCGCCGGCTCCAGCTTCGCCTGGCCACATAGCCGCCGTAGGGCGTCCCGTTGCCAAGTGGGGATGTCCGCTGACCATCTGAGGATGTCAGCAAGAGCCGCCGCTTCAGTGGAGAGATCTCTACCCTGTCCGTCCATCTTTCGCCTTCATTTCAAATATATAGTCTTTCATATAGCGTATAGAGTGCCATCGTCGTCTACCGAGAGTAGTTTGCCCATATAAGCTATTGGCCTACGGTTAGCGTTCGTCACCTATTGTGTCCCGAAATCCTTGATTACGCCAATGATGTCTCGCAACCTGATACTGTCGTCGTTTCAGGACGTCCTCGCGCTCCTGCTCCAGTGCATGGGCGGTCTTTTTTTGAATGTCCGTCCGTGCTACCGCAGTCCGCGACTGAGCATGCTGCGGCCGATCTCAATGTCACATTCGCTTTTCAGGCACGCTATCATCTCCTGGAGCGTGATATCTTTCTGCGCTTCAATCATGTCGGCAATAAATGCTTCATGCGCGTCGAGACGTGACCCACGCGGCTTGCCCTGACGACGGGGCGTTAGGACAGTTCCAAATAAAACAGATCGCTCACGCCGTGGTGACAGACCTCCACATCGCACCAATCCCGCGCAGCGGGTTCGTTCTTCCCCCCATAGTTGCCATCAGACGCTTCTATCTTTCCCCCACTGTGCGCATCGTCCCACCAGCAGATAGAGCGCCGGGGTCGTGAACATGGTCTGGGTCTGGCTCACCAACAGACCGCCAATGAGAGCTATGCCGAGCGGCTGCCGCAGTTCCATCCCGTAGCCCCCCATCAGCACCAGCGGCAGTGCCCCAAGGGCGGCAGCAAAGGTGGTCATAACGATGGGTCGCAGCCGCAGCAGGCAGGCCTCACGAATGGCGCCCCGTGGCGTCATGCCGTGTTCGCGCTCGGCATGGATGGCGAAATCCACCAGCATGATAGCATTCTTGAGCGAGATGCCGGTGAGCAGCAGCATGGCGATGACCGCCATGCCGGAGAACGGCAGACCGAACAGGTCCAGCGCGACCACGGCCCCGATCCCGGCCGAGGGAATGGTGGAAAGAATGGTCAGCGGGTGCCACACGCTCTCGTACAGCATGCCCAGCGTGATCCAGACGGCCAGGATAGCCGCCATAATCAGGATTTCGCTGTCATGCGTGCTTCTGCCCAGATCCCCTTCATCGCTCTGCAATTCGCCATTGATCGTTTCTGGCAGATGCAGGCTGCGCCACTCCTGATCGATAACGGATTGTGCCTGCGACAGGCTCACACCGGACGCCAGTTCCAGCGCCAGCGAGGCGGAACTGGCGTAACCGATATGGGTGACGGCCACCGGATCGAGACTGGGGGTCATTCGTGCCACCACCGAGAGCGGCACCAGTGTCTCCGCCCCGGTCGCCACCGCCGATCCCGTCGACGCATTCGCCCCGCCCGCCAGCGAATTGGCGATCTGGTTCCGAAACGCCGTTGCACCGGTCGAGGCTGTGGTACTGGCTGTAGCCGACGTGACCACCCGGATGGTGTTGGACGCCGAACTGCCGGACGCTGACCCACCCGAGGGACTGATCCAGAACTGTTTCAGGATCTCCGGATCACGCTGGAAGCGGTTTTCCACAGTCAGCACCACATTGTATTGTCCGTGTGTCGTGTAGACGACCGATGCTGTGGTCTGGCCCAGCGCATCGGACAGGGTGTTGCCGATCACCTGTGGCGTGACCCCGACGCGGGCGGCGGTATCGCGGTCGATCGCCAGCGTGATCCCCTGTCCGGGCGGATCGACGTCCGGGTCCACGTCCGTGAACTCCGGGTGATGCCGCAGGGCTTTTGCCAGCCTGCGTGTCGCCGGTCCCAGAAGCCGGTCATCCTCGCTGCGCAGGATGTAGCTCACCCCGCTGCTGTTCGAGCCGACCCGCATCATGATGTTGCCCGGCGCCTGGGCATGATATTCGGCGTGGATGTCCTTGCCCATCCGGGCGATCACGCGGGTCGCGACTTCCGCTCCTGAAGCGCGCCCGGTGGACAGGTCGCGCAGCGTGGCAAATACCATGCCGTGGCTGGAACCCTCGCCGGTATCAAGATAGGCGATGACATGGCTGACAGCCGGGTCTTCCAGCAGCACCCTGCTGAACCGCTCCAGCCGGGCCTTCGTCTGGGCCAGCGAACTGCCGCTGCCCCGCGATCCGCCCGAGACGATGCCGATATCCTGACGCGGGAACACGACCTTCGGCATGCGGGTGAACAGAAAGACGCCCACCAGCAGGGTCAATGGCAAAAGCAGCGCCGCCTTGCCGGGATGGGTCAGGCAGACTTCCAGAATGCCGCGATACAGGCTGCCGCCGTGTTTTTCATGATCCAGAAAATCGGCGGCATCGACGCCGAGGGAATGATCTTCCGCTACGGTCGGTTGTTCTTCGTTGATGCGGGCGTCTCTTCCCTCGGAAAACCGCATGCACAGCGCCGTCAGGCACGGCGTCACCACGCAGGACAGGATCAGCGAGACGGTCACAGCGATCCCCACCGTTCCGGCAAACTCCCGGAACAGCCGTCCCGTCAGCCCCGAGGCCAGCCCGATCGGCAGAAACACCGCCAGCACCGACACGGTGATGGAGAGCAGCGTAAAGACCACCTCGCTGGCTCCGGCAATGGCCGCTTCCTCAACGGACAGACCCCGCTCACGCATGCGGATGATGTACTCGATCACCACGATGGCGTCATCCACCACCAGACCCGTCACCACCGTCAGCGCCATAAGCGAGAGATTGTCCAGCCCGAAACCAGCCAGATGCATCGGCCCGACGCTGGCCATCAGGCAGCATGGCACGATGATCGCGGCTGCGATGGATGCCGTCCACGAGCGCAGGAACACCCAGACTACGGCCAAGGCCAGAACACAGGAGGCCAGCAGTGTCACCAGCGTATGGTGCAGCGAGGAGCGGATCACCGCCGAGCCATCTCGCGCCACCTCGATATCCGCACCGGTCGGCATCAATGTGCGCAGTTGTGGCAAGCGGGCTTTCACCGCATCAACGATGCCCACCAGATTGGCCCCCGGCTGGGCACGGACCATCAGGGTCAGGGCTGGATTTCCGTCAAAAAAGGCAGCGGCATTCATGTCCTGCATGCTGTCGGTGACAGTGGCGACGTCGCGCAGCCGGATGGGACGTCCGTTCTTGTAGGCGATCACCAGATCCCGATACGCGTCGGCATGTTCCGCCTGATCGTTGACGGCAAGCTGGTAACGCTGGCCCGCCATATCGATCACGCCCTTGGGCGTATGAGCATTGGCCGACGCCAGAGCCGCCCGCAGGTTCTCGAACCCCATGCCGTATTTGAAGAACAGCAGCGGGTTCATCTCCACCCGCACCGCAGGCGCCGAACTGCCCATGAGCGTCACATCGCCCACACCCTGTACCTGCAACAGCATGGGCCGAAGCGTCGTGTTCACCAGATCATACAGCTTCGCCATAGACTGCATGCCCGGTGTCACCGCCAGGATCAGCACCGGCGTCGCGTTGGGGTTGGCACGGTGGTATTGCGGGTCCGATCCCGGCGTGGTCGGCAGGTCGCGTCGGGCAGCACGGATCGCCGCTTCCACATCACGGGCCGCGCCATTGAGATCGCGCCCCAGTTCGAAGCCCAGCGAAATTTCCGTCTCACCCCGCGTAGAGGTGGACTGCATCTGCGTGACGCCTGCAATATTGCCCAGATGCCGCTCTAGCGGGGCGGCCACGGTGCGAGCCATGACCTCGGGCGAACCGCCGGCGTTGGACGCCGAGACCGAGATCACCGGCAGGTCGACATCGGGCAGGTCCGAGACCGGCAGGAGGGGCAGCGCCATCAGTCCCGACATTACGGCGGAGATCAGCAGCAGCGTTGTCGCCACGGGGCGGTGGACGAACCAGGCGATGAATTTCAAGGAAGATGTCCCGTCCCTGCGGGAGGGCTCACTCTATAAGACGATCGATGCAGGCATTTTTTCAAAGGAAAGGCGAAAAAAGTTTTCCGCCTCCCTATTCTGTCGTCATGACATGCCCACTGACGATGTGACCGTGATGGCCGCGCCCTGCACGGCCAGTCCATGCTCGGCGGCCACCCGGCGCAGCAAGGTCGCAACTTCCGGCGCGTTGCAGGCGATCTTCCGACCTGTCCCCGCTTCCACGAAGGTGATGGCAAGGACGGCTCTGGGTTCAGGCGCCACGCTGTAGCGCCAGAGCCGATCCGGTGTGACATCACGGCGCAGGATGGCGCGCTCGACAAAAAGATTCAGATTGCGCTGGATCGACCCTTGTGACGGCGCGTGACCATGCTCCAGTATCCGGCCCAGCGTTTTCCAGATTTCGACCGCTGTCGCCCGTGGTCCGGCTTCCAGAATGCCATGGAAGAGGATGCGCCGCAGATCGGTCATCTTGATGCCGACCTCCTCGCTGCGTTCCTCCAGCCTGCGCACGGCGCTGCGGCTGGCGCCCATGCCGGGGCGGATCTGGTTCAGGGCGGGTGGTGAACGGCGGTGTTCGGAGAAAGCGGGCATGGTCTTGATCCTGTCACGATCAGAGAAAGGGAATGGGAGCGAGAACGGCGAAAACCTCAGTTCTCACCGGCATGGATGTAGAACTCGACGGGGACCGTCAGGGTGATGCGGTCTCCCGCGACACTGTCCGGCGGGATGGGTAGAGGCTGGGCACGTTTGGGGAGCTCCACCGCTTCCTGGTCCAGCAGTGGATGGCCGGAACTGCTGGCAAGCGTGACCGAGAGCACATGGCCTTTGCGGTCCATGGAGAACGTCACAGTCGGCACGCCTTCCTGATGATCAGCCATGGCGTCGGATGGATAACGCTTGAACTTTTCAAGCTGCGCCAGCAGCGCGCCCTGCCAGGTGACCGGATCGTGAGATGCCTTTGACGACGAGGCACCTGGTGCCGGGGCTGCCTGCGTTGGTGCTGGTGGCGCTTCCGAGGATGGCGGCGCGGTTGTCGCCTCTGCCGGTGGCGTCTTGTCCGGGATCGGCTTTTTGAGCATCGGCACCGGCTTGTGCTTCTTCACCAGTTTCTTGGGCTTCTCGGGCTTGGGCACCGGGATCGGCGGATTGGGTGCGGGTGATGGCGGTGCGGTGATCTTGGGTGGTTCAACCGGGGCCGGATCGGGAATGGACTGGGTCTGCTGTGGTCCCGGCGGAAGATCCGTGGGTGGCGTCGGTGTCGAAACCGGTTCCGGCGCCATATCGATGGCGATGGCCGCAGGCGGTGGTTCGGGCACGGCCATCGGTGGGGGCGGCAGGCGCATGATCCACCAGATCGCCCCGCCACCGACCGCCAGCACGGCGAGGAAAGACAGGCCCCAGCGCAAGGCGTCCTCACGCCGAGCTAACTGCTCCTGTCCTCTCTGCCAGTCGGAGAAAGACGGCTGGACCGTATCCTGAGCCACGCCAGTAGAAACCGCCGTATTCGCCATGTTCATCGCATCGCTCACGGTGTCGCTCCGGATGCGGGCGCAGCGGGAGCGACATTGCCACCGGTTGGTACTGGCGTTGAACCCGCCTCGCTGCCCTCCTCCTGCCCCTGCAGATTGACCAGCGCGACCTTGAGATAGCCAGCAGAGCGCAGCTTATCCATCACGCCCATCAGCGTGCCGTAATCGACCGTCTTGTCGGCCCGCAGGAAGATGCGCTCGTCCTTGTTGCCTTTGGTCGCAGTTTCCAGCGCGCCGGGAAGCGCATCGGCAGAAATATCGTCCTCTCCCAGCGCCAGACCATGATCGGCTTTCACCGTCAGGAACACCGGATCATCCGGGCGCGGTGTCGGCTTCTCCGTCGAGGACGGCAGGTCCACCGGCACGTTCACCGTGGTGAGCGGCGCTGTGACCATGAAGATCACCAGCAGCACCAGCATCACGTCGATGAACGGCGTGACATTGATCTCGCTCGCCTCATGAGGGCTCTCATCGGTGTGGCGGATGCGGATCATGCTGATTACTCCCCAGCCACCGTGCGGCTATCGCGCGATGCGCCAAGCCGCACCACCTGCCCGCTGGCCGTCAGCGCCTGCATGCGGCCGAGATCGCGCGAGACGAGACGCATAACCAGTGAGGTCAGATCAGCCACCTGCGCGCGGCAGGACGCCGTCTGGCGCGCGAGATGGTTGTAGATCACCACGGCCGGGATGGCGGCCACAAGACCGAGAGCCGTGGCGAGCAGGGCTTCGGCAATGCCGGGAGCGACCACGGCGAGGCTGGTCGCCTTGCTGGCAGCGATGCCGGTAAAGGATGTCATGATTCCCCAGACCGTGCCGAACAGACCGATAAAGGGCGATGTTGCGCCAATGGTGGCCAGCACACCGGTGCCGCGCATGAGCCTGCGGCCCTCGGCGGCTTCCAGCCGCCCGAGATGCAGGACAACACGCTCCTTCAGCCCCTCGCTATCGTCGGGAATGTCCTGAGAGCGTTTGCGTTCTGTCTCGGCGGCCATGACCAGTGTGTAAGCGATGGAGGACATGTCACGCGTCCACTCTTCCCCCAGATCCAGTGTGTTGGCCTCTTCCAGTGCTTTCTCTGCTTTTGTCAGCTTTACCCGCACGCGCAACAGCTCGACCGACTTCGCGATGAAGATGGTCCAGGTCAGCAGACTGGCCACGGCGAGCAGGATCATCACGCAGCGGACGACCGGGCCGGCGTTGAGGAACATGTCCCAGGGGGAGAAGGAAATCGGGGCAAGATCGGTCATGAGAGACCTCCTTTGGAAGACGGTCGGCTCCATGCCCGGATCAGGCAGACGACAGTCACAATGAGGGGAATGGAAAGGGCCGCCCACGACAGGGCCAGCCAGATACCGTGCTGGCCCAGCAGGGCGGAGAGCAGGCCGAAGATGGTGAGCAGACCCAGCGCGATCGGCCACGGCCAGACAGCAACCGGAGCACGCGAGGTCACATTTGGCGAGGGAGAGACGGCGTTCATCGAACCGTCTCCGCCGTCAGGGCAGGAACAGCCGTATCGTCTACGTCATCCAGTTCATATCCCAGCGCCCGCAGCCGGGCGTCGGTGGCGGTCCTGCGTTTACCGGCCCACAGCACCAGACCGCTGACCAGCACGCCGATCACCACCACATCGAGTAGCGCCCACAGGATACGCAGCGGCATACCGCCGTAATCGCCGAAATGCAAAGGACGGGATATTTCCAAAAAGCGTAGATACCACGGCATCGGATACGCCCCGGTCAGCTCGCCCGTGCGGGCATCAACCAGAACCGGGGTGAACAGACGCGCCCGCAGTGGCGTCGCACCACGGGTCCAGAGCACATAATGCACCGGGCTGCCGAAGGAGGCACCTGGGAAAGACAGACCGGTCACCTCATTGCCGGGAGCGGCTTTTGCCGCCGTGTCGAACGCGGCCTGCACGGAGGACAGATGGTCCTGCGACGGCACAGGCAGGTTGGCATAGGGCCGCAAAATCTGCCGCACATCGGTCACGCGCCACAGGCCGAACAGCGGTGTCTGGAGTTCATTGACCAGCCCGGTAAAGCCCACCACCGTTGCCCAGACCAGTGTAGCTGCTCCCAGCAGGTTGTGCAGGTCCAGCCAGGTCAGGCGTTTGGCCCGATCCCTCCTGACCGAACCGAACGGCAGCCGCTTCATGAAGCGGCCATACAGCACTATCCCGGACACCAGCGACGCCACGAAGACGCCGCCCATGGCTCCAAGGAACAGGCGACCTGTCAGTCCTGCGAACAGACTGGTATGAAGCTGGTTGCAGATGCCCATGATGATGCCGGTCCAGGTGCGCGGCTCCTTCGGGGCATCTGCCGGGCGCGACTGCTCCAGCACCTTGGCTGTGCGGGCATCGAACTTGATCCAGTGGCCCGAATGACGGTCGGGGTAATTCTCGTCGTCCTTCAGGGCCTGCCAGCTTGGAGCCATGGAGACCAGCACCGCCGGTTCATCGTCATCCGGATTGACGTTGGTGATGATCTGGCCGGGATAGAGCGCACGCGCCTTCTCCACAATGACGTCCAGACTGGCGTTCGGCGTTCCCGGCGGCAGAACTTCATAGGGTGGATCATCGTCGCCAACGAACGTGTCCCAGATCTGTTCGGAAAACAGCAGCGGCAGGCCGGTCACGCATACGATCAGCAGAAACAGGGTGCAGACCAGGCTCGTCCATTTATGGACCACGAACCAGCGACGCAGGGTGCGGGTGGTCATGAAAACCACGCGCTCACAAATGCGTGTAAGAGTGAGTCGCAACTCTGTTTTGCGTAAAATTCTGCCGGTTCCATTACATCTACGCGCCTTCGCATGCGTCGGAAATCGGGAATATTTCGCTGATGACCGGCTGATCACAAACGGTCCGCGACAATTCCCTCACCTAACAAAGACGATCAAAAAGCGGCTTTTTTCTCGGAGCCCTGAAATTTTTTCAGATAACATATTGAAACGCCTGCCTGTCACTTCATCGAACAAAGCGGATCATGTCGCTTGCCGCTCCGTTCCACAGCACCCAGACATTCTGGTTTATCCCAAGCGACGGCCATTTCCGGCGGCACTGTGGAATGTGAAAATATTGCGACTTTTTCTCATTTGCGTTACAGACATGAATCGCATTGACATGCTGCCCGTCTCTACGGATCAACCCCAACCCGTCATGACCGATGACATGAATGGACCAAGCACGTGACGTCCTGGAGCACACTTCTGACAACGCTTTTCCGATCTGAACAACGGAAGGTCGAGGCGCTTGCCAGGAGGAAATGTGCGGATCCGGAACAGGCTGCGGACGTGGTGCAGGATGCGTTCATGCGGCTCAGTCGGCTGGCTGAACCTGAGGCCGTCAATAACCCGGGACATCTCCTCTTCACCACGGCATCCAACATCATGCTGGATTATAACCGTCGGATCAGACGTGAACGCAACCGGGATGGAGGAGGTGTAGCGCCAGACCTACCCTGCCCCGTTCCCGATGCCGAGGTCCAGCATGCTGAAAAGCAGCGCAGGGCCATTCTGCGGGAAGCAATCGCCGCTCTCCCCGACGAAACACGTGACATCTTCATCCGCTTCCATCTCGAGGGACGCAGTTACCGTCAGATCGCGGAAGAAAAAGGGATGGACCTGCGCCGTGTGGAATATCATCTTCGTGACGCCATGAAAGCCTGCCGCCAGTACGCCCGCGACCATCAGTGACAGTCATTTACGCGTCACCGCAAACAGGATCATGGTATCCCGACCTGTCGCCTGTTACACCTGCGGAAACAATAAACGAGACAGCATGTCCGCCTTCTGGGCGGCTGGATATCTGAACGTGCAGAACAGGAATGAACCGTCAGGTGACGCATTTGATGCGGCCAATGCCTGGTATCATCGTTTGCAAGGGGACAATGTCACCGAGGCAGATCGGGATGCTTTTCGTAAATGGTGTGCACAGAGCCCTGACCATGAGGCGGCCTGGGAAGACATCCAGACTTTTGCATCGGACATCAGGATAACGCTTGCACAAAAACCACCTGTGCCCGCGCGCAGCACCATCCAACGCCCCCGAAGTTCACGCCGTTCGGCCCTGGCGTTAGGCAGCCTTGGTCTGGCCGTCGCCTGCATCGCTATGCTGTCCAGCGGGTGGAGTGACTGGCTTCAGGCGGATTACCGATCTGGCCAAGGCGAACAGAAAACGGTGACATTGGCGGATGGGTCTGTTGCAACGCTCAGCCCGAATAGCGCCCTGAAGATCCTGCCTGACACACATGGACGAGGCCTCGCCCTACTCCATGGAGAGGTATGGTTCTCCGTTCACCATGATAGCGCGCACCCGTTCTACGTTCTTGCCGGCAAAGGCCGAGTGACCGATGTCGGCACGCGCTTCGATCTCAGATATCTGGAAGGACAGACAAACGTCGCCGTGGAAGAAGGTATGGTTGACGTTGCCTATGGCCCCCCTCCCCCCGATCACGTCAGGCTAACGGCAGGACAGGATATATCCTACGACACAGGCGGTCTTGGTGGCATACAGGCTGTTGATCCTGATGACATTGGCGCATGGCGCAAGGGGAACCTCGTTTTCCGTCAGAAGCCGCTTGTGGAAGTCGTAGCGGAACTCAACCGGTATGGCACCACGAAGCTCGTGCTCGCCAGCCTTCAGGGGCGTAACAGGCCCGTTTCCGGCACGTTCGTCATCGGTCAGGAAGACACAGCCCTAAACGCCCTTCACGAGGCCTTTGGACTCAGGATTCTACGCTTCACGCGTTATCTGACCGTCCTCTACTGATCCTTCATCCAGCTTTGACACGATCAGCGGTGACCTGATCCAAAGAGCAAATACCGTTTCTGATACCGGCCAGACCTCTCAGACAGCACTCTTTTTCACATCGCAAAAAATAAATTCATAAAAATTTTCCGAAAGTGCCCAGTTCCGTCGTCTTCACAAACAAGATGCAAGTGAGAATGCTTCTCATATCAGAAAGCATTCCCGGAAGATGACAGGGAACCAGAACAGGTGAGCGGACTTCATATACACTCCAGATGCCTCCCCTCGCGATGCGGAATGGCGCGACTACTGCTAACAACGTCTCTTTGCTGCTCGGTCGGCATTGTCGCCAGCATCGGGCAAGCCAAAGCAGCAGCTACCGTCAGCCCCACCGAACAAACTTTTTCTTTTTCCATTCCGGCACAATCGCTGGATGGAGCACTCGCCGCTTTTTCAAAGATCACGCATGTCCAGACCGTCGCGGCCGGTGAATTGACACGTAATGTACGTTCACCGGGTATCAGCGGTACTATGACACCTACCGCTGCTATGAATGTCCTGCTCGGTGGCACTGGCCTAAGCCCCCGGACAAGTGGAAATATCATTATTGTTCAAAAAGCAGCAGCCAATATCACGCTTGGCCCTGTTCGCGTAGGGGGGACAGTCACCCATCAAGATCCTACCGGGCCTGGCGTCGGGTATGTTGCCACGACCACGATGGCAGGAACCAAGACGGATACTCCACTTATTGAAATTCCAAATTCTATTTACGTAGTGACTAAGCAGCTAATGCAAGATCAGCAACCACAAAACGTGGTTGAAGCATTGCGCTATACACCTGGGGTGTACTCAGAAATGTATGGGAATTATCAAAATGGCAGCGCCAATACAGGACATCCAAGCGGCGTAATGCAGCGCGGATTCAGTTCAAGTTCATTTGTTGATGGTTTGCAACTCAATAGCGCCAGCTCGGGAGAAACAGCCTTTATCGAGCGAATTGAAGCCATTAATGGACCTGCTTCCGTGATGTATGGGCAAACTAATCCAGGTGGTATGATTGGTATTAGTCTTAAAAAACCAACAGATACCCCTCTTCGTCAAATTTCTGTTGGTTTCGGGAGTTGGGGACGCTACGAGGCTACCGCCGATGTAAGTGATAAAATAACGAAAGACGGTAAGCTACGCTATCGTGTCGCGGCGATAGGAGTCACCTCTGGAACTCAGGTCGATCATATCGATTACCACCGCGTTGGAGTTCTCCCGTCACTTACTTGGGATATAGACTCCAAGACATCCCTTTCGTTGCTCGGAATGTATATGTACACCCCGGGAAACGGTACAAATTATCTACAATACACAACCTGCGGCACGCTAATACAAAATCGCGATTGCCCGCGTATCCCACGGAGCACATTTACTGGGTACAAAAGCTTTAATCGCCAAGGATCGAAAGAAGGGATGTTCGAATTTACGTTTAATCATAAATTCAATAAGTTTATTTCATTTTCACAGGTTTTCAGATATGAAGATTCTCAAAGCAATACGGACAACGTTTATACTAGCTCCTTAGTGAGTTCGGATGAAGAAAGAGTCAGGCCATGGTCTATTTTGAATCGTTCCAAAACGATAGGCCTTGATTCGCGCGTATTTGGAAAGTTTTCGACGGGCCCAGTTCAACATACGTGGGTAGTTGGATCTGATTTCAGGCAGTTGGAATATACGCAAAATGCACTGTACGACTTCACGAAAACCTATACTCAAAGCATATACAATCCAGGGACTGATACGGCAGTGTGCCTCGACATCCATTCTGCTGCATGTCGTGTCTCCGGAAGTATGGGGCCATATAACTATTTCCAAGAAGGTGTTTATTTTCAAGATCAAATAAAATGGAAAGATCTTTCTATACTTCTTGGGGGAAGAGAAGATTGGGTTAGTTATGATAATAAAAGATATAGCGTAAGCAATATAAATAAAGACCATATCTTAAAAATAACGGATAACTTCAAATCTCCTGCTCCTCAGCATGCTTTCACATGGCGGGCTGGATTAATATATAATACAAAATTCGGTCTCTCTCCGTATTTTAGTTACGCTACATCATTTATACCACAAAATGGATCGACAAATTATTTAGGACAGCCATTTTCTCCGCTGACAGGAAAACAATTCGAAGCTGGACTGAAATATAAAGTTCCAAACAAAGATATTCTTATTACAGCCGCCGCGTTTCATATTGACGAAAATCATTATCTTATAAGTGATCTGGAACATTCGGGATTCAGTACCGACGGTGGAAGAGTAAGATCTCAGGGTTTTGAGGTATCAGCGAATGCTAATGTTACTCGTGACCTAAGAGTCGTCGCATCATACACGTATACCGACTTGCGCTTCGCGAAGACTAACGAGACCGCACAACGTGTCGACTTTTCGGGGAATAGCTACGGGAGCGCGGTATCAGAATCCGGCAAGGTGGTCCCCTACATGCCCCGGAATATGTTTTCGATATTTGCAGATTATACATTACCGGCAAAAATCGCAAAAGGACTTGGTATTAATTGGGGAATGAGGTATGTTGGATACAGTTATGTAGACAACGTCGAATCATTTAAGACGCCATCTTATATTTTATTTGATATCGGAGCGCACTACGACTTTGGGCAAATGACGCCAGCCTTGAAAGGCTTGAAGGCGCAACTTGCTGTGTCCAACTTAACAAATAAATATTACTTAACGAGCTGTGATGGAGAATTTTGTTACGTGGGCCAAGGTCGCCGACTGTACGGAAACTTGACCTACAATTGGTGAAATTTCCCGGCCCGAAACTACACCGACTTTCCTTATTTAAAATCAACGCATTGCCCCTCGTCTCGATGCCAAAGTCGAGGGGCAGCATCGCTGCAACTTCCGAGAGGCATCCCATGCAACAATCATGGGTTATCCCCGGCAAGATCCGAGGGGCCATCCATGCCAAACTCGTGGGACGCTCCTGTGCAAGACCCGTAAGGTTACACGGCAACAGGCGCAGGATGCGCTCCCCGCCCCAAAAACTTTCGCGAAACTGGAGAAACCTGTTCGGAGACACGTCCTGTGGGATCACACCAGAATGATGCGCAGAACGACAGGAACATGCTCTTCCGCCTGATCGTCAGCGGCCAGATATCCCTTACCTCACTGGTTGAGGCTCTCGCCGTGGCGGAACACCGTAATTTTCGAAAGGCCGGTGAAACCTTACAGATTTCACAATCTTCTATCAGCAATCGGATCGGCACTCTTGAAGATATTATCGGTTTCCGCCTGTTTGAACGCCGCAACGGCGTGCATGTCACCTACGAGGGACAGCAGTTTCTCTCCGTCATCAATGAAGCCGTCAGTCTGATTGACCAGGCACTCCGTCCCACCCGCCTGCTTCCAGTCACCACTGAAAGCAGGCTTATGGTCGGTGTCCAGTCTTCAAGCGCGGGAGGTTTTCTGCGCAATATCCTCGATCGTTTCGTAAGACATTCGCCTTATGTTCGGCTGATGTCGGGCGAATTCGCCCCTGATCTGCTGATCTCCGGACTGCGACGACGCGAAATCGATATTGCCTTTACCCCTGACGTTCCGCCACGTCGGACACTGGCCCATGATATCCTGTGCGTCATGCCATTATGGACCGAAACCATGATGGCGGCGCTTTCGGAGCATGACCCCGTGGCGATGCAGGAAGCCGTGACATGGAATGATCTTGCGGATCATACCTTTTTGGTTCGCCGGGAAGGCATGGGATCGTGGCTGATGGCGCAGGCCCTTCCCTATCTCGAACAACATGGCGCACCACCCCGGATCGAACACATGGTGGTTGGACGAGACACCCTGCTGGCCGATGTCGTGCGCCGCCGGGCAGTGGCCCTCACCTCCGCCGCCACAACAAGCCTGTCGGTTCCGGGCGTGCGCCTACGTCCTCTTGCAGGTGATCCCATCACCCTGACATTTCATGCCCTGTGGTCACGCCAGAACCACAACCCAGCGCTCCAGACGCTTCTTAAACTGGTGAGGACGGTAAATCCCCCGAACGCTTCTGACGCCACCTGAGAAAAGCCCTGTCGGAGAGGATGAATTTCTCGATCATTGGGGCTATCAATTTCTGTGGCGTGACACTCTGCTGGTGCAGGGCGTTCATGGCGTCCGCATAAGCCAGAAGATCACGATGCACAGATGCGGGCAGATCAATTGTAAGCCGAACCGGTTTTTCATCGGGGAGAGCACTGATTTTCAGATCACTCATGATCGGTTTCTCCTTTTACATGCCATGGTCGGACGACCAGATCCCGATTCAGGATGACGGTGAAGGGTAGTCCCGGCCTGTCGGTCAGGGTGGGCTGGACGTTCAGGCTGCGATCGATCAGGCGGTTGCCGACCATAGAAAAGCCGTTGCTGGCGCCGGAGCGGATCGCCTGGGCCAGATTGTTTTCGCTCAGGCTGGTTCCCGCCTCTGACCCCACGCTGAGCAGGGTGGTGACCAGAGCGGCTTTGAAAAGCTGGCCCCAGTGATTGTTCACCTCGTCAGACAGACCGGACTGGCCGATGGCGTCGCCGCCGGGGAGTTTTTCCAGCACCAGGCTTTCCCCGTTCGGGAAAATGAGCCGGGTCCAGATGATCTGGGTGCGCTGCTGCCCGAAGGAGACGCTACTGTTATAGGCTCCGAACAGGGTGCTGCCCTGCGGGATCAGGAGATAGCGCCCGGTCGGGCTGTCATAGACGTTCTGGGTCACATGGCCGGTAATCTGGCCTGGCAGGTCGGAGCTGATTTTCGTGTTGAGCGCGCCAGCGATCACCGTCCCCGCCTGAAGGATATAGGGGGACGCAGGCGGCATGATACGATCCGGGCTGACAGTCATGCGGTCCGGCTGGCCCGCCAGAAAGGCACGGTTGCCAGATTGGGCGTCGGCCGCAGAGGCCGCTGGTCCCTGAGAGGCAGGAGCGCCCGACGCGGGCGGCATCGTCTGTTCGCCGGCGCGGTCACGTTCCCCCGTCTGCACGAACAGCCGGCTGGCAATCGCCGCTTCGACCTCCTGCGCGGCCCGCCGGTCCTCCCCGCCGGATGCGGCTTTCCCCTGCCCCTGTGCCTTCAGGATGGTGTGTCCCAGATCGCCGGGCAGCGCGGGACCGAGCTTCGGGACGCCATTGCCGACATAGTCCGAGGGCAGCCCCGCCAGCCCATCGGCGGACGGACGCACATCCGTGTCCTGGCTGGCGGCGAGTGGCGCTTTGTGGCTGCTGTTCTCCAGCGCGTAGCCAAGAGCCAGACCAATGGCGAGCATCCCTACTCCACCGAGCGCCCAGACCACGGTGCGGTTAAGACGAACCACACGCGGTCGTTCCGACCGCAGGCGCAGATCTGGCGGTGGTGATGCTGCGGAATTTCCCCCTGTGGCCGGATCTGCTGGATTTTCGCCCACTGTCGGCGCCTGCCCGGTCATGTCCGCCGTCCGTCGGTACGGACGATGCGCACCCGCTGCTCGCTGTGTTTATCCCCGAGCCGCAATTCGGCCGCCGCGAACAGGCGATCCACGATCATCCAGCTCTGCCGGACCCGATAATTGACCAGTTCCGGCCCGCCATCCGCCCCCAGCACAAAAAGCGGCGGCAGTTCGCCCTGCCCGATCCCGGACGGGAAGGCGATATAGACCTTGTGACCATCATCGAACGCCCGGCCGGGCAGCCAGGGCGGCGTGCCGCCTTTCACAGGCTGGATGGCATAACGGAAATTCAGCGCGTTCAGGTCCAGCCCCGTGTCCACTGGGCTAGCGTCATCGGCCTCATCGTTCTGCCGGTGCAGGGCGATCAAATCATTCTCGGGATAATCCCACGACACCGACGCCATGTAGGTAGCCGGTGTAGAACGTAGTTCCGCGAGATAGGTCCGCCGGTCGGTGTTGACGATCAGGTTGGTGGTGAGGTCCGGCCGCGTCGGTTTGACCAGGATATGGATGCGTTTTGTCGCCCCTGCCCCGCTTTCGGTATCACCGATGATCCAGCGCACCGTATCACCTGCCGCCACGGGTCCGGTTCCCACCAGCTTTTCACCCTGCTGGAGCATAATGTCGGTGATCTCGCCGGGCGAGGTGTAGACCTGATAGAGAGCACCGGGGGAATAAGGATAGACCTGCACCGCATTGATGAACCCGGCTCGCGTGGGCTGAATGCGCGCCGCCAGATTGGCCTGTGTTACACGCGTGGTCGGATCGGCAACTTCGGGGGCCGGATGTATGATGCGTCGTGGGGGCAACGGCTTGAGCTGGCCCGGCAGGGGAAGTGGCTGTGGCACCTCCACCACCCGCACCGGTTTCGGTGGATCCGGCAGACGTGTCGCCTGAACAGCGTCATCATAGCGGATGACCGGCGGGTGGTAATGCTGCGCGCAGCCAGCCAGAGGCAGGATCAGCAGCGGCAGGACACGAAAAGCGCGACGGATCATTGGCCCAGCTCCTTCGACCAGTTGATGGCGGAGACGTAAATACCCAGAGGGTTTTTCCGCAGGTGATCGGCATCACGCGGCGTGCGCAGAACGACCGAGACGATCGCGGTCCAGCGCTCGGTGCCGGTGAATGCACCGTCGCGGTAATGGCGCTCGGTCCAGGCCACGCGGAAGCTGCCGGGCGAGGCCCGGATGACCGAGGCGATGTCCACCTCGACCTGCTCGTGCCCGATGCGCGAGAACGGATCGTTGAGGCGGGCATAGTCATTGAGCGCCTGCGCACCGGACGTGGTGGTGAAATCATAGGCACGAAGCCAGTTCTGCCGGACCACCACGGGGTCCGACGACAGGCCACGGACATCACCAATAAACTGCGTCAGATACCAGGCGATCTGGGGATCGGCGGGCATATAGCCTGCTGTCGCGGGGGCTACAACCTGCGTCTGTCCCAGCCGGTCCACCTGCACCACCCACGGCGTGATGGTGCCGCGCGCGGACTGCCAGACCAGCCCGGCCCCGAGCCCCACTGACAGAAACAGGCTGCCAAAGGCCATCAGCCGCCAGTTGCGGGCCTGGATACGGGCAGAGCCGATCCGTTCATCCCACGCCTGCGCTGCCTTTTGATACGGTGTCACGGGTTCGGGCGTGGTCCCGTAGCGTGTGGTCGAGCGGCGGAACATCGTCCTCATTCCTTTTCCGACAGATCGATGGAGGAAGATCCGCCCCCGCCGTCGGCGGAGCGGATGACATGGGCGGCCTCGGCGGCATGGGCTGCGGCATTGCGGCGCTTCATCTTTTGCGCCCAGCGGGGC
This sequence comes from Acetobacter sp. P1H12_c, assembly GCF_018811975.1. Classification (NCBI taxonomy): domain Bacteria; kingdom Pseudomonadati; phylum Pseudomonadota; class Alphaproteobacteria; order Acetobacterales; family Acetobacteraceae; genus Acetobacter; species Acetobacter sp. P1H12_c. The sequence goes on from NZ_JACRVR010000018.1 coordinate 30,671, forward strand.
GGTTCGCCGGAGCCGCCACCAGAAGGACCGCCGTTTCCACCGCCATCACCTCCTCCAGCCGGGCCACCGCCTCCAGAAGGTGCCGGTCCACTACCCCCGGCTCCGCCTTCGCCGCCTTCGCCCCCCTCCCCCATCCCGCGCGCGGCCCAGCGTCCACCGGCGGCATAGCTTTCCTTGAGCGATGAACCGGCACGTGAGGCCGCCCCTTTGACGGCATTCGCGACGTTCCCGCCGACGGCCCGGCCCATACCTCCGATCCCGGCGGCCATGCTGCCCGCACCACCTGATGCGCCAGCAGCACCAGCCGAATAGGCGGACGTGGCTGCCCCGACGATCGCGGCCCCGCCCCGAGCGGCAGCAGCGGTCGCACCGAGGGCTGCGGCACCACCGGATGCGACAGCCCCGACACCGGCTGCCGCAGCAGCACCCATGGCACCCACCGCCATGCCGGTACCGACGGCTGCACCGGTCCCAAGTTGCGGTGCGCCGGAGATCAGCCCGTTGGCGATGCTGCCGCCAAAAATGGACAGGCCGACAATTGCAAGCGAGGCCAGCACCACCGAGACGGACTGCCCGATCGTGGGAACGTCGCTGCCGTAGGAGGTTGAGAACTGGGCGAACAGAACCGACGCGATGGCGGAAATGACCGCCAGCACCATGATCTTCACACCGGACGATACGACATTGCCCAGCACCTTCTCGGCAAGGAAAGCCGTGCGGTTGAACAGGGCGAAGGGGATCAGGATGAAACCCGCCAGCGTGGTCAGCTTGAATTCGATCAGCGCCACGAAGAGCTGCACGGCGAGGATGAAGAACGCCGCCAGCACGATCAGCCACGACAGGCAGAGCACGAATATCTGGATGAAATTCGTAAAGAAGGCCACAGGACCAAGGAGATTATGAACCGAGTCCAGTAAGGGCTGCGCCGCATCGAAGCCCGTGGATGCCAGTCGACCGGGCCGCAGGAAGTCTCCGAGAGCCAGACTGCCGCCACCGACTTTCAGGCCAAGGACCGCAAAACTGTCAAAGACGGTCTTCGACAGACTGGAAAAATTGCTGATCAGGAAAGAAAAGAAGCCGATATACAGCGTCTTCTTCACCAGACGCTGGATGATGTCCTCATCCGCAGCCCAGGCCCAGAACAGGCCAGCCAGTACCATATCCAGCACGGACAGTGTTCCGGCCAGTGAGATCACATTCCCCTTCACCAGACCGAAGCCGTTGTCGATGGTGGTGGTGAAGGTATTCAGGAAGGTGTCGATAACGCCCACATTGCCCATCGCCATGGCGGTCAGTTCCCGCTGCTGCCGAACATCGACACCGTGCCCGGCACATAGGCGTCATGCTGGGAAAAATGCTGATACTGGGCTTCACTTTCTGCTTCCGTCGCCGCATCGCGCGCCTGTTGCAGGGCTGTGGCGCGGCCGTTGGCGGCGAGTTCGGCCTGAATGTCGGATAACTGACGGGATTGCAGGGCCAGAATCTGGTTTCCAGCCTGCGCCGCCTGCAACGCCCCGGTCGATGTCTGGCTGGCCGAAACCAGTTGCGTCATGGCTGAACTGTCGCTGGGGATGTTTCCTACCACCCGAGCCTGAAGTTTCAGCGCGTCCTCAAACCCACCGACGGAATTCTGCCACCGCGTTTGCGCCTGGCTGAACAGGGCGCTGTCGGACATGCCAGACGAGATTGAGGTGTACGCCTGCTGGTATTGCTGCTCGACGGACTGGACGCTGTAGGCAATATTCTGCGCCTGCGCGAGGAGTGCCGTGGTCTGGGAAATCGTTGATTGCAACGATGACAATGTCGAAAGCGGTAGGCTCGCCAGATTGCGACCCTGATTGACCAGCATCTGCGCCTGATTGGCGAGAGACGTGATCTGATTGTCGATCTGCTGGAGGGTCCGTGCCGCAATGAGAACATTCTGGACATGGTTGGCTCCATCATACACAGCCCACTGGGCATGGGCCGGATGCAAGGGAGAGAACGCCCCGCCGACAGCCAGCATTGCAGAAGTGAGAAGGACACCTGGGCGGAAATGTTTTTCGCTCGCACGACCGAAAAATTCAGTCCAGAACGGTAAAGATTTTTCCGTCATGGCACGCCCTCCGGTCCACGATCGTCGCGCAACAGATCTGCCGCCCATGACACGCCACGCGCGTCAAACCACGCAGGGAGAAAACCGTCCCGCCCGTGTTCCACCAAAACCGCATCAATCAGTCTGTGGTCGTCCTTGCCGGATGCGGCGCACAGGGCGAGTGCGACAGGCCCGAGCCCCAGTTCAAACAGGCGGTTTCCCCGCTGGGTCTGGCAGTAATAGTCCCGCTTGGACGCCGCACGCGCGATAATCGCGATCTGCCGGTCATTCAGACCGAAATTACGATAGAGCGCCATGATCTGCGGCTCGATCGCCCGCTCGTTGGGCAGGAAAATCCGCGTGGGGCTGCTTTCCACCACCGCCGGGGCGATCGGCGAATTGGCAATATCCGACAGGGACTGTGTGGCGAAGATAACGCTGGCGTTCTTCTTGCGCAGGGTTTTCAGCCATTCCCGGAGTTGACCGGCGAAGTTCCCGTCATCCAGCACCAGCCAGCCCTCATCGATGACCAGCAGCGTCGGACGGCCATCCAGACGGCCCTCGATGCGGTGAAACAGATAGGACAGCACGGAAGACGCCGCGCCGGAGCCGATCAGGCCCTCTGTCTCGAACACCACCACATCGGCATCTCCCAGCCGCTCGGCATCGGCATCAAGCAGGCGGCCATAGGGTCCGCCGAGACAGTAGGGCGCCAGGGCCTGCTTCAGGGCATTAGACTGAAGCAACGCCACCAGACCTGAAAGAGTCCGTTCATGGCTGGGCGATGACGCCAGGGAGTTCAGAGCCGACCAGAGGTGAGACTTCACCTCCGGAGTGAGCGTTACGCTTTCACCGGCAAGGATCTGCCCCAGCCATTCACTGGCCCATTTGCGTTCCTCAGGATCATCAATCCGCGCCAGCGGCTGCAGGACAATCCCGAGAATATTCACCTCACTTGTCGACAGGTTTTCACCCAGATCGTGCCAATCGCCTCCCATTGCCAGCGTCGCGGCCCGCATCGACCCGCCGAAATCAAAGGCAAAAATCTGCGATCCCGCATAGCGACGGAACTGGAGCGCCATGAGCGCCAGCAGCACGGATTTACCTTCCCCGGTCGGTCCTACGACCAGCGTATGACCCACATCGCCGACATGCAGGGAAAACCGGAACGGTGTGGCACCCGCCGTCCTGCCGTAGAAAAGCGGCGCTGCCCTGAAATGCCCATCCTGTTCCGGCCCGGCCCACACGGCAGAAAGCGGAATCATATGCGCCAGATTCAGGGTCGAGACCGGGGGCTGACGCACATTGGCGTAGACATGGCCGGGCAGGCTCCCCAGCCAGGCTTCCACGGCGTTGAGGCTTTCCGTCATGCAGGTGAAATCGCGACCCTGGATGATCTTTTCGACCAGACGCAATTTTTCCGCCGCGATACTGGCGCTGCCGTCCCAGACCGTGACCGTGGCTGTGATGTAAGCCTGCCCGACATCATCCGCGCCCAGCGACTGGAGCGCGAGATCGGCATCGGCCGCCTTGTTGGCGGCGTCATTATCCACCAGCACCGAGGCCTCGTTGGTCATGACTTCCCGGACAATGGCCGCGATGCTCTTGCGCTTTGCGAACCACTGCCGACGGATCTTGGTCAGCACCTTCGTCGCATCCGTCTTGTCCAGCAGGATGGCACGGGTGGACCAGCGATAGGGCATGGCCAGACGGTTCAGGTCATCCAGAATTCCGGGGAAGGTGCGGCTCGGGAAACCCGTGATGGTCAGGGTTTTCAGATACGCATCGCCGAGTTTCGGCTCCAGACCGCCCGAGAGCGGCTGGTCCACCAGCAGCGCATCCAGATGCATGGGAATTTCCGGCACGCGCACGCGCTGGTTCCGCGTCGAGATCGTGGAGTGCAGATAGGTCAGCGTCTCCCCGTCATCCAGCCATGCCGCTTCGGGCATGAACCCATCCAGTAGGGCCAGAAGCCGGTCGGAGCGATCGGTGAAGGAATTCAATATGCTATGCGGGTCCGGCCCATCGTGCTCCCGGCCCTCATAGAGAAATCGTTCAGCACGGCCTGATGATTCCGCAGGCGGCAGCCAGACCAGGGTCAGGAAATACCGGCTCTCGAAATGCGCGCCCTCATCCTCGAACTGCTCCTGGCGTTCCAGATCAACCATATGCGAAGCGGCATCCGGGAAGTCGCTGTCGGGATACACTGTCGCCGGGACGCGTTGCGCCTCCACGAACACCGCCCAGCCGGAGCCAAGGCGACGCAGGGCATTGTTCAGCCGTCCTGTCACACCCACCAGTTCGGCGGGTGTCGCACTGTCCAGATCGGGGCCGCGTATCTTTGCCGTGCGCTGGAAGGAACCGTCCTTGTTCAGGACCACGCCCTTTTCGACCAGCGCGGCCCAGGGCAGGAAATCAGACAGCAGGGAATTCCGGTTGCGATATTCGCCAAGGGACATCATCGCCCTGCCCTCCCTATGCCCGCAGCCAGGCGGGATAACGGAGATGCCGCCGCCCCACTTCGATGAAGAACGGATCACGCTTCGCGCCCCAGACGGCGAGCCCGTGACCCACGATCCAGAATGCGGCTCCGATCAGCCACAGCCGTAAACCGAGGGCGATCGCCGCCGCCAGCGTGCCGTTGGCGATGGCGACGGCACGGGGTGCCCCACCCAGCAGGATCGGGTCGGTCAGCGAGCGATGCACCGGGACATGAAAGCCCGGCACCGCGTCATCGTCATATCCCGCCATCAGATCAGTGCTCCGCCCGAGAAGCTGAAGAACGAGAGGAAGAAGCTGGACGCTGCAAAAGCGATGCTGAGTCCAAAGACAATCTGGATCAGACGGCGGAACCCGCCGGATGTTTCCCCGAAGGCCAGCGTCAGACCGGTCACGGTAATGATGATGACCGAGATGATCTTGGCGACCGGCCCCTGCACGGATTCCAGAATCTCGTTCAGGGGCGTTTCCCACGGCATGCTGGATCCCGATGCCCAGGCCGATGACGCAAAAGCAAGTGACAGCAGCATGGATGTTCCGAACACGCGAAGATCCGGCACATGCCGGTCAGGACGTGCGACAGCGCACACGATGGCGCGCAGACGTGAAGGCGGCATCATGATGATTCTCCATTGTCAGAACTGGATGTTTCTGGAGACGAGAGGCTGACCGGGCGGATGCGATAGGCGCCCGTCACGGGATCGAGGCCGTCGATTTGCGCCAGTTCGGACAGACGGCGTGCCGTGCCGCGTCCGGACAGCACGGCGATGACGTCGATGGTTTCGGCGATCATGGCGCGTGGCACTGTGACCACGGCTTCCTGGATCAGCTGTTCCAGACGATACAGGGCAGCGAGCACCGATCCGGCATGCAGCGTGCCGATACCGCCCGGATGGCCGGTGCCCCATGCCTTGACCAGATCAAGGGCTTCGGCCCCACGCACCTCGCCAATCGGGATACGGTCGGGGCGCAGACGGAGACCGGACCGGACAAGGTCTGACAACGTAATGACACCCTCACGGGTCCGCAGGGCGATGAGATTGGACGCCGTGCATTGCAGTTCGCGCGTATCCTCGATCAGCACGACGCGATCGCCGGTTTTGGCCACCTCGGCCAACAGGGCGTTGACCAGCGTCGTCTTGCCCGTGCTTGTGCCGCCAGCGACGAGGATGTTCTTCCGCTCGGCGACAGCACGGCGCAGAAATACCGCCTGCCCCACCGTCATGATTCCGGCGGCGACATAATCGTCGAGGGTGAACACGGCCACGGCGGGCTTGCGGATGGCGAAACTCGGGGCGGTCACAACGGGCGGGAGCAATCCCTCGAACCGCTCCCCGGTCGGGAGTTCCGCCGAGACACGCGGGGAACTGTCATGCACCTCCGCCCCGACATGGTGCGCGACCAGGCGTACGATGCGCTCGGCATCGGCCGGTGTGATGGTTTCGCCAGTGTTGGCCATGCCCTCGGACAGCCGATCGATCCACAGCCGCCCATCGGGGTTGAGCATCACCTCGACCACAGCCGGGTCGGCAAGGTGCCCCGCAATCGCCGGTCCCATCGCTGTGCGCAGCATGGAAATCCCACGCTGTCGGGCACCACTCTCAATCGGTGTAACTGCCATGGGAATCCCCGTTTTTACGGATCATCCGGCCTGCCCGGACGACGACGGGGATTATTAGAAGGGAGCGGATTTAGACGCTGGCAACAAGGATTTCGGGTAATGCGGTAAAAGCGTATGTGATTGGGAGCATTCAGGCGGGATCGGTGCCCGACGGATCCTGTCGTGCCGCGACATCGCGCTGACGGTCGCGCAGGAATCGATCCCCCGTCGCCAGCCGACGTTCCAGCGCGGTCAGGAAGCCTTCGAACCGTTCAAGCCCCATGGCGCGGGCTGATGCCCGCGCGTTCTCCGGGAGTGGTGGCGTGCTGGTCAGCCAGAACCGGACGAACAGGCTTACCGTCTCCGCCAGGATCGAAAGATCTTCCTCCAGTCCGGCCATCTGGCGTGACAGCCGGTCGAGGCGGCGCGAGGTCGCGGCCTCCTGCCTCTCAGTGGCATCGTCCGTCAGGAACGACAGCACCGCCGTCTCCACCAGGGCGGACTTTGAAATATCCCGCCGCACGGCACGGGCCTCGAGCTGCTTATGGATATCGGGATCGAAATAGACGTTCAGGCGTCGGCTGCGCTTGTGCATGGTCAGTTTCCTCCCAGTTCCAGACCGTCATTCCGATCCATGCCGGCCTGACGGATGATATTCCCCTGTCGCCGCAACTCCGCCGCGCGCTGCACCTCGGCCTCGGGATCGCTGTCGGGAATTTCGAACTCGGCGGCCGGGTCAGGCCGCTCGGGCGCGATATCCTCATGCTCTGGCAATTCCGGCTCACGGCGGACGCCACTGTTGGCGTCGTCGGTATCTTCGGCATTGGATCCGGCCTCCGGGGGCGACGACACACCCGGCGTGTCCCTTGCGACCACCCGTGCAGACCACACATCGATTGCGGGATCCCCGTCCCGCACCAACGCTGCCAGATCGGGGGGCGGCAGGATGCGCGTGGTAAAGCGACGATCCTGATAATAACGGACCTTCAGGGCGCGGATCGGCGGGCAGCCCGATAGCATGACCAGTTCCTCATGGTCGGGTAACTGCTGGACCTCGCCCACGGTCAGAAGCGGCCTGGCGGTTTCCTGCCGGGAAACCATGAGATGCCCCAGCCAGGGCGACAGGCGATGCCCGGCATAATTCGTGGAATCCCGCTGCTCCGTTGCCGTGCCCAGAGCATCCGACACCCGTCTGGCAGTCCGTTCGTCATTGGTCGCGAAGCTGACCCGGACCTGGCAATTGTCCAGAATACTGTTGTTCGGCCCGTATGCCTTCTCGATCTGGTTGAGCGACTGGGCGATCAGGAAGGCCCGGATCCGGTACCCCGCCATGAACGCCAGGGCACTTTCGAAGAAATCCAGTCGCCCGAAAGCCGGAAATTCATCAAGCATGAGAAGCAGGTTGCGCCGGGTGGCCGCCGCCTCCAGATCTTCCGTCAGACGGCGTCCAATCTGGTTGAGCATCAGCCGGATCAGCGGCTTGGTGCGGCTGATGTCCGAGGGCGGCACGACGAAATAAAGCGAAACCGGCTGTACCGAGGAAACGAGATCCTCAATCCGCCAGTCACATCTTCTGGTAACCGTGGCCACCACCGGGTCACGATAGAGCCCGAGAAACGACATGGCGGTGGAGAGCACGCCGGAGCGTTCATTGTCCGATTTATTGAGTAGTTCCCGCGCGGCGGAGGCCACGACGGGATGTGGCCCTCTCTCCCCCAGATGGTTTGTCCGCATCATGGCGGACAGGGTCGTCTCGATCGACCGCTTCGGGTCGGAGAGGAATTTCGCCACACCGGCGAGCGTCTTGTCGGCTTCGGCATAAAGTACGTGCAGGATCGCGCCGACCAGCAGGGCGTGCGAGGTTTTCTCCCAATGGTTGCGCCGTTCCAGAGCACCATCCGGGTCCACCAGGATATCGGCAATGTTCTGCACGTCGCGGACTTCGTATTCGCCCAGACGGACCTCCAGCAGAGGATTGTAGGCGGCCGATGCCGGATTGGTCGGGTCGAACAGCAGCACGCGCCCGAAGGTCGCGCGAAATCCCGCCGTAAGCTGCCAGTTCTCACCCTTGATATCGTGGATGATGGCCGAACCGGACCAGGTCAGCAGGGTCGGAATGACCAGCCCCACTCCTTTGCCGGAGCGGGTGGGCGCAAAGCACAACACGTGCTCGGGACCGTCATGCCGGAGATAGACCCGGCGGTATTTACCCAGAACGACCCCGCTCTCGCCCAGCAATCCCGCTGTGCGGATATCGCGGGAAGTGGCCCAGCGGGCCGAACCATAGGTTTCGACCCGACGCCTTGCCCGCGCCCGCCAGATCGACAGGGCGAAGGCCACGAGGACGGCCAGAACAACGCCCGCCACACCAATCCGCGCGCCATGCACGAAAATGCCGGGCGCATAGGCGTCGAATTCATACCACCACCAAAAGAAGAGCGGCGGCGCATACACAGGCCAGCGATGCCCGAGCATGAACCAGGGCGCCCCAAGCTCGGGCTGGAACCCGAGACGCCAGGCCGTCCACTCGGTTGCGGCCCACCAGAACAGCGACATGATTGTGAAGACCAGGATCACCTGGCCCCAGGCCACACGGGACGCGGACATGAAGACCTCCGTGACAGGATGATGATCCGTCCGTCAGGAGGAATAACCACGCGCGAGGCAAGGTAATTCAGGAGCCGTGCGGCAATCGGCGGTCTTTGTGTAAGAAATCGGATGGAGCGTTCAATGCGGCGTCTTGCCGCCGGGAACGGTCAGGAGCTGGCGATAGCCGGTGTCACGCATCCAGCGCGCCCGCGCCATATGCGAGTCCCAGCATCGCCGCGCGCCGTCCCTGTCGGCTGCCGGGTCGCGACCGAGTACGATCCGCGCCACCTCGTGCCAGTCCGCGCCTGCTTCCTCGGCATCGAGGAGGCGGAGATAGGTGACATGATGAAGATGGTCATACGCCGTCAGCAGCGGACAGTCCGGCGCCTCATCGGCTGGAACGGCTCTGTTCTCGGGTTGAGACGTCATGATCCTGCCCTTTCCTTCAGGTCCACAGATCATATCCTGAAATGGGATAATCCCGATACGGGATTATTGGGACGGTTCCTCAGTTTCAACTGGAACCGCACCCTATGCCGAAATCGCTGCGCTCTCCGCGACAGCACCGTCTCATGGAATTGCTGATCGCAGCAAGGCGCGGCGAGGGACTGACCCAGGCCACACTGGCGGAGCGGCTCGGCAAGCCCCAGTCTTACGTTGCAAAATACGAGACCGGCGAGCGTCGGATCGACGTGATCGAATTCCTCGACATCACGACCGCCATCGGACTCGATGCCGCTGACATTCTTGCCAGCCTTATGGAAGATCACTGAATCGGTTTGGCCCCATTCGGTCACTGTTCCGAAGCATCGTCCCCATCGGGATCTCGCAGCCACCCCGGAATGTCCTGATGGGCATGCAGGACACGCCAGACATCCAGATGGTCCTCGCACTCAACATAGAAAACCACGAACGGCCAGTTCCGGAGAGTGAGTGCGCGGAGCCCCGGAAGATCAAGTTCATACCCACAACGCGGCGAGCCGATGCCGGGATACTGCCCGATCAGGCTCATCGCCTCTTCGAGCGCCCCGACAAACCGGTCGGCCACAGCACCTCCGGCTTTCCCGACATAATCGTCAATGATCCGATCAATATCCCGCTCGGCCTGCTCGCGCAGCACCGCGCGTCTGGTCGTCATGATGATCAGACGCCGCGCACACGCGATCGCAGGCGCTCGAAATATGGGGCATCCGCCGTGGAGCCCGGTGCGGACTGGCCTCCTTCAAGCAACAGGCCCCGCAGACGCTGTCTGTCCTGATCCTTGCGGATCAGTTCACGCACATACTCGCTGCTGGTGCCAAACCCACGACCGGCAACCTGCTGGTCAACGAAGCTTTTCAGGGCTTCTGGTAGAGAGATGTTCATGGTGCTCATGCGAGGAGGATAGTCGTGTATGGCAAAAATTGGCAATATGATTCATGCCTGTCCCGCATCACAATCCCAGCCCCCGCTGCCGCCCGAGGTGCCAGTCCATGGCGCCCCCGCGCATGACGCCGGTGATCTCCTGGCCGATCCGGTTCTCGATGACAGGCTTCCAGGGCACCAGCACGAACTCCTGGGCGTTTTCGACCAGCGCGTAGGTTCCGCTCGCCAGCCGGACCTTCTCCTTCAGCGTGCCACGCATTTTCTCCCCGTCCGCCATGGTGCGGTAGGACGTGCCATGTGAGGCCGCCAGATCACCGCCAACACGGTCCAGTTCCCGCCGTTCCTGCGTCGCCAGCAGGCCCTTGCGGTAGCGGACGTCCCCCTCCCTGTCGCGCCAGGCGTCGCCCCGTTCGATCAGCACATCCTGACGCTGTTTCCGGGCCTCGATCACCTGATGACCGAACCCGGCATCGACCAGATTCGACCTGCCGCGCGAGACCAGCCCCCGATCCAGCCATGTCGCACCATCCGCCGTGATCTGGGCCTCGAGATCGATATTGGACAGGACGCGCGCGGACATCTGTTTCGCGCGGCTCGTATCATACGCCGCAGCCCGTTCCAGATAGTCGCCAGGGATCTGCCACCGCCCATCCTCGATCCGCTCGACAATTCCGGCGCGCCGCAGGGCCTCCAGGCGACGCACATGGGAGGCGACATAGGCGTCGGCATCGCCTCCGGGAATACGTGGCATGAAACGTGCCTGCGCAAGATGCGCGTCCGCGCGATAGACACCGTCACGGCCTGCGACCGACACGATTTCCCGGTCGGCGGGACGGGGGCCTGTGACCTCCGGGCCGACTGCGACAATGCTCCCGTTTCGCACCCCGTCCAGGGAAACCGGGTCAATCCCGGCGACATGATGGGTGCGCCCGTCCACCCCGTCGATGACCAGCCCAATCTGCTCGCCCAGCTCATCGGAGAGATGACGGTCAAGGATCCGCCCCTCCACCGTGTCGCGTGAAGCCGCGCCATGGAAGACGAACAGGCCGGGATCCGGCGCTCGCCCCTGCTCGTGCATCGCCCGGTTCATGGCGCGGATGATGTCGCCCCGCTCCCCGAGTTCGCGCAGCGTTTTCTCCGTCTCCGGCGCGAGCGTCCACACACCAGGCTCGGTCTGGCTGGCGAGGCCCATCCGCTCCAGTTTCACAAGCCGCCGTTGCCGCAGGACATGATCACCGCCCTGCTCGCCACGCATGTCGATCGGACCATCTTCCGCCAACGCCAGCAACTGCCGGTCGATCCGCGTGAAGCGGTCCTGCCCGACCATGCTCTCCAGCTTGCGGCGTTGTTCCAGCGCCGTCTCCGGACCCAGCTCCAGCGTCACCAGTTCGGTCGCCCGTTCGCGCACCCCCTGAGTGATGTAATCACTGGCGATGACCAAATCCTCACCATGGTCGTCATGGCCATGGATGACGATATGGACGTGAGGATGACCCGTGTTGAAATGATTGACAGCGACCCAGTCGAGCTTCGTGCCGAGATCCGCCTCCACCTGCGTCATCAGGTCACGCGTGAAAGCGGTCAGATCCTGCATCTGCTCAGCGTCCTCCGGCGAGACAATAAAACGAAACTGATGCCGGTCGTCCTGCCCGCGTTCGAGGAAGGCGTCGCCGTCGGCGCGATCGGTCTCCGGCCCGTAAAGCTGCCCGCGCTGACCATCGCGGGACGTGCCGTCACGCTGGATGTAATTGAGGTGAGCGCGCGCCCTGCCATCACGGCCGGGCGCACGGATCATACGCGACTTCAAGATAACGCGGCGACTGCCCGCCTTCGCATGAGTCCAGCCCGCGATCTGCCGCGCCCGCACGAAGGACGCGCCACGTCCTTTCCGGACGCCGGATCGCCCGCTGCGACGTGGGGCGGTACCCCGGGAACCACCGGGCGCATTCGTCCCAGACCCGCCGTGAGTTCGGAGCGAGCGGGACGCCCCCGACCGCCGCATGGTGGCGCGCATCCGCGAGAGAAAACTCCGGTTTTTTTCACCCCTCCTGTCACGGATGCGACCGGGCCGGACACGAAACCGCGTGTCATCGTCAGACGACATAGCCAGCACCGCAAATCACCGCCGTTTCCCGCACAGTGCCGTGGGGGATGACGGAAGACTGCCTGTTTCCGGAAAACCGGCGCACTCCACGCGAAAAATCGACAGTGCTGCAAAGCGGGACGCCAACCCCATGTGCAGACAGAGAAAACCGCAGGTTCGGGCCGGACGGAGTGCCGCGCCCTTTAATCTTGCCGTGCCTCCCTACCCCTCTTCCCTTGCCTGATCTCATGGTTTCATGACCTCTGCCCGCACATCGCCCTCCTGCTCTGGCGCAGAGCGAGCGACGAAAAAATCGGCACGCCGCGAACCATCCCGCATCGGAAGAAATTCGGCCGGAAAGGGATGGAGTTGGACGGCATTTTTCTCCATGGAAACCGGGATCGGCCGGACGGAGTTCGGGACCGTTTTCCCTGCCGCGATGAAGAGCGATCCGGCACGCCAGTCGGCCACGATTTTCGGCAGGACTCCAGCGGTGGAAACGATCGGGTCTCCAATCAAAGTCCGGACCTGCGCGACATAGGAAACCGTCTCGGCGGGCAACGGTCGGCCGCTCGCCAGATGGTCGTCATAACGACCGGGACCAGCGTTATAGGCGGCAAGGAAGCCTGCATCGCCATAACGGTCGTGCAGCCATCGCAGATAAGCTGCACCTGCCGCGATATTGTCATGTGGGTCGAAGGGATCGACCCCCAGATTGAGCGTGCGCCGGACATCCTTCCATGTGCCGGGCATGAGCTGCATCAGCCCCATCGCACCGGCGCCGGAAACCGCATGTGGATCGCCAGCGCTTTCAGCATGAAGGACGGCCCTCACCCACGTTGCCGGGATCGCATTCTGCTCCGCTGCCTGACGCACGAGATCGTCGAAATCCTGAGCGTAGACCGGAACGGGCGAAAGCGGCAGCGCGAGCACGGCCAGCATGCTGCCGGGCAGGAAATGCCGGCGCCTCATTCCCGACCTCCCGGACGCTTCGCGGGCCTGTTCCACACCAGTTGCCACTCACGCCCACCGCGTCCCGCCTGGAACAGCGTAGCGCGGATTGGCTGCATGAAAGTGGGATCGTCCAGAAGCACGGAAACATACTCGCCGGCACGTTCCCCAGTGCGTTTCCATCCTGCGCCCAGCTCGGGGCCAGTATCCCCGTCACCCAGGTGGATACGATAATCCGGCGCATGCTCCGCGCCATTGTTTTCCGCTGGCACGAAGGTCAGTTCGGCGTCCAGCGACAGGGTGCGCAGACGCCCGGCAAATCCATCGGCGGTGCGGGTGAAAAATCCGATCTGGCTCATGGGAAAAATCCTTTCGGGAGTATGAAAATTCAATGGCTGGCAACTATCATTGGATGGGTAGCTCGCCCCGTTTCACAGGCATCATGGGCGGTGCCAGAAGCGGTCGCTCCCGGACCGGAGCGCCGAGTTCCGGGAGCGGATCAAAATGCGGCGCAGGTGGCTCGGCCTCGCCTGTGCGAACATGAATCGGCACGGCGCGACCGATGACGGTGTCCATCGGCAGGACACCGAAATACCGTCCGTCCAGACTGGTCGGCACGGCGGCGTTCATGACGAACACCTGCCCCGGTTCGAGGCGTTGGCAGCCCTGCCAGACCGGCAGCTTCCGACCCCGATGATCGACGGTCTTCGCATTACCGACAGACTTGCCGTCGATCGTGACGTGGATGCCGATGCGGCAGACACTCTGGCCCGCCAGCGCTGCCACAGGCTTGAGCAGCGGCACGCCGAACGGCAGGTAGCCGCGTGTCGCCAGCAGCGTCGCCTCGCGCTCGGGAAGACGGAGCGCAACGATGTCACCGACACGGACCGGCACGGTGGGCTGGATGCGATACAGCCCGACAGGAACGCTGGCCGTCTCGTTCCAGACCCAGCGCGGCGTCGGATGAAACGCCAGCGAAGCACCCACACCGAGCACGGCGAAATACGTGGTGAAGAACCAGGCGCGCCGGGTCATGACACAGCCCTCCGACGCAACCATCCTTCATGCCGTTCGCGCGTGTAGGGACGCGGCTCCTGCGCTGCCGTGAGCCGGTGATGCAGATGCCGCCAGTGATCGGGACAGGCAGCCGCAGGATCAATTCCCAGCGCCTCCACGCCGTCGATCGCCTCCAGCACGCGCCGCACCTTCGGCCAGCCGCTCTGGCGCAGCAGGCTCTCGCCACCAGGGCGCACGAAGGGCACGGTCTGGCAGGCTTCCTGAGCCCCGACCGCGCGCACGATGTCGATGCAGGACACCACGGTGCCAAAATCGTTCGCGGCCCAGCGGATGAACGCGAACACGCTGCCCGGCGTGAAGCTCATCAGCCTGCGCCGGCGATCGAGAATGCGATCCTCAACGGGACGACCGAATCGGACCCAATGTTCGATGCGCTTCTCGATCCAGGTCAGTTCGACCGTGGTGAGAACATCGCCCTGCGATCGGAAAGAGCGGGCGGTCATGGGACACCGACCATGCGATCCGCGACCGCTTCCCGAGCCTTTTTTCCATGTCCCGACCGACCTATCGGGAAGGTGTCTGAAAGACCGAAATTCCCTACATAATAAGTTATTATATTAGTTATATAAGTTACGGGTCCATTTTCTCCTTTTGAATCAGATGCTTCGACGGGTTTTTGCACCTGTAGCAACGGTAATTCCGCACCTGCACCAACGGTATAATCCGCATCTGCAGCAACGGTAGGATCCACATGGTTTTCCCCAGGCACTGTGGATCGACCCGTTGGAACAATGCGCAGGACTCCCGGTTTTCCGCCTGAAATGAGCTGAAAATCGTATCCTGGAATACTCTGGCGGCGCACGATGGTGCCGATATCGATCATGAAATTGCGCAACGGGGTGAGACTGCCGGAACGGGCATGAAGCTCCGCCACATTGAACGTCCACCCGGTCTTCTGCCGACCGGCATGGCGGCGCGCCAGCCGGTAAAGCCAGCGTTCCAGACCACCGGTCAGCCGGAAGTAGGCGGGGTCGAGGGTGAGGACGCGGGAGCAGTCGCAAACACCTTCCATGAACCAGATCGGTAGGGTCAGCGACACACCCTCCGATCTGGAAATTCCCAGGTCGCTGATCCAGGCGAAGGATTGCGCCGGCCAGTCAGGAGGGGTGCGTAGGCTGGTGGCGACCCGCGTGGTCTCCAGACGCACCAGGGCACCGCGAAGACGGCGGTACTGGTGCGCACCGTCTGCCCAGCCAAGATCGTGGAACAATTGCCAGGGCGTGAAACGGACATGGCGTGATACCCAGCGGCCATGATTGAGAGCCTCGACAATCTGGCCTGCGAGCCAGAGCAACACGTCGGCATCCCAGATTGTGGCCATACCTTCGTCCGCCGATGCCCGGACGATCACTTTGATCTGTCGGGACCGGTAACGGATCGGCTCAAAGCGCGGGCGTCTCGCCAGTGCGAAGAATGGTCGGCCCATCAGATCGCGCTGGTCACGCGGGCTCGCCGGTCCGCTGACCACGAAGCGACGGTCTGGCTCCCGCCAGCTTTCATCGGTGGCCATCACAGGCTCTCCCGTTCTTCGGGGGTCAGTGGGCGCGCCGGAAAGACACGGCTCGACGTCGTTTCCGACGGTGAATGGCGCGCGCCCCCGGCGGTCCAGGCCATCATGTCCTCGACGGAATACAGAACCCGCCCGCCGACTTTCCGGTAGAGCGGCCCCGTGCCATAGGTGCGGTGTTTTTCGAGCGTGCGGAGCGAGATACCCAGAAACCGGGCCGCCTCACGAACACGCATCAGGCGTGGTGCGATCGCCATGACCATGTCTCCCTTCAATGCAACACCCGGCGGAGAGCGGGGTGTATGGAGGGACGCTGGTGGATAATCGGCGGCTCAGGGAATGGACGTTTTTATCGACGACAAAAGCGTCCACGAAACGAAACAGGAACCAGTCCTTTTTACCACCCGAACACCGCCGTTTGCCGCACACCTTCGAAAATACGTTTCGGCAAAACAGCTTTTTGTGCTTCGCTGTGATCAGGGAGTCGTCATGGGAATCAGAGGCAAAACAATGCGGACGGATGCGGCCCTCCACTCACCTGCGGCGCGACAATGGATAGCCCATGAGATCGCGGTAACCACCATCAATCAGCCGGTCCGCCAGATTCTTGAGACGACGGAACCGCCCGCGCCCGGAAATATCCGGCCAGTCATAGGCGCGCACCGTCGGTTCACCGAGAAGATGATCGGCGATCACCCTTTCGCTGACGCCCATGGCAAGAGCGTCTTTGACACGAAGGGCGAGAATGTGGCGCGCGATGGACTGCGCCGACATCCTGTGCCAGGGACCGGGATCCGGGAAACCCGCGAGCACCCGCCAGAAGCGGATTGTCTCGTGAGCCCGCAACGGCGTGAAGCTGTCATAGGTCAGTTCGAAAACATAATGGTGCGGCCCCGGCCATTGGTGTTCCATCCAGAGTTGCCAGGTCACGCCAGCACAGACACAACAGATGTAGATTCCATCGTGTGTTTCGACGAAACGCACATCGGACAGCGCCTGGAGATCGAGACGGCGTGGGGTCAGCGTCTGAGCTGGCGGCAATGGCCGGATGACCAGGATCGTCGGCAGGGCCAGACGCGACCAGAGCGCGGTCAGCGCACTGAAGCGCTGATCAGGATCGGCGGCGAAATCGCGGACCCCAGCGGCGGGCGAATTCCGCCTGGGCGGGATCGTCGGGAGAGAGGTCCGCGCAGGCGCGCTGTTCGTCGCGATAGCGACGATTGCGCCGAAGATATTCCCAGCCGAGTTCCGCCGGGATCGCGTTGCGCAGATACTCGTACCGCGCCTGGTCGTGCCAGTGTGCTCCGGGCATGGCGCCCTCCCTCGTTTGTCTGAGAACGGGTGGCGACGCCTGCCCGGACGTTCAGTATCCACGGCGCGTCATCCAGTGAGAAGACGGCAATTGGAGATCATATGATCGCGCAACATGAACGGCATTGATGCCATCGCGTAACCCGTGAGCAGGAACCCTTCCCGGCTGAGCTGGGAAGGGCCAGTGTGGGGTGGTCAGTCCCCGTTGCGCGGGCGCTGACGGCTCCAGACCAGGTTGTAGGCACCACCTTCCTCTTCGAAGAGGCTGGCAAAGATCGGACCGGGAAGGGTCGGATCGTCCAGCTTCACGCTGAGATATTCGCGCCAGTCCGTGGTGTGTTTGATCCAGGCCGCCCCGGCTTCGAGTTTGCCGATCTGGACCCGGAAGTTTGGAACATTGTCGCTGGCCCGGTTGGCTTCGGGCACGAAGCGGATACCCCGGATTTTCTGTGTCAGGGTGACGATTTCGCCTTCGTACCCCTCGCCGACCTTTTTAAATGAACCGATGATCATTGTCCTGTCTCCTGGCTTTTATCGGGCCGCGACCACCGTGGCCTCGATGGCCATCGACAGCCCGGAGACGACCGGCGGCGCACCCGAAGGGCCGGAGCAACGCGGAGGACGGCGGCACGGAACTTTCTTGTTCCGCGCGGAATGGGCGCAGCACAGGGGAAGAAAGTTCCGTGACGCCGTTGCGCCAGAGCCGGGCGAGGCGAAGCCGGTTTTCGGGCAGATCGGCCATATCGAGAGGCCATGGTGTGCGGCGCCGTCAGCCCTGTGGAGAAACAGGTCAGTCAGTCGTGTTCCATGACAGGGGCGTGGGTTGTCAGGAGATATCCGTTTCCAGCATACAGGTCGTATCGTATCCGCCGCCGGGATAACCCACTGGCTGGCACCATGTTCCCTGCCCTTCCAGATCAGGAGACTGAAGCTGACGCCGGGGCGCCAGTCACGCCGACAGCACGACATGCGTTTTCTGCACCGAATCTGGCCGACGCTTCGCGCCAGTCGGGTCTGTGCTGAGCATCTCGCTCAGAAGGAAAGGTGCTGCCCGATCCTGAACCCTGATCCGCCCGCGCAACGAGGACTGACCGCCCCACGCTGACCTTTTGGACCTGGCCGAAACTGTGATTCTGCCACCGGGAACTTACGCAGGCTGGATGGCGCAGAGCCGTGTCCATGCCGCTCCACCGACGCACAACGCCCCGAACGTCGCGAAAAGGTAGGCCGGAATAGTGCTCATAGCTCCCATGCCACAGAAACCCAGCGTCATGCCAAACCCGGCCAGTGCGGCCGGGAGGGCGAGCAGGAACGACACCAATGTCCGAAGCGCGGGATCGCGCGAGAACGCCAGGATCGCCTGACCGGACGCCAGCACCATGACTCCGGCGGCGATGCCCGTGAGGATGGCATGGGCACCGGACAGCACATCATGATCATAGAGCAGAGTGCAAACCATCGCCGCCACGAACAGCGGTGCGGCATAGACCGCACAGAGAAACAGCAGCCAGCATAGAAAGCCGATACTGGCGAAGCCAAGGACAATACCAAGACCGAGCAGCATGGATCGCGTCCTTTCCACGAGGAGGAACACCACACACATGCCGCGACGATTCAGGAATATCCACGAAATAGAATTGGGTTTTCTGGATCTGTTTTCACGATTTCGACAGCGCGCGGAGCGCGCCGGATCATGACCGAGGCGCCCCCTGTTGGCGCCTTCCGCTCGCGCCGTGGACGCGGCGCGTTGTCCCGGCAACGTTGGGGCCACGGCACCAGGGACGTGCCTTTCCCGGTCAAACCATCCGCGAGCCGGCCATGCCGGCGAGCGCCGCATGCGCCGGTCCATCGGGACCGGCACGATTTTCTGGCCGTTGGGTAGGGTGACGAAAGAAAGGGGCGGCTTACGCCGCCGCCCTCCCCGTCCCGTGCCAGGCCAGCCGACGGGTTGCCGTGGCCGCGTGGTCCGGGTCCAGTTCCATCCCCAGCCAGTCGCGGCCAAGATGTTGCGCCGCCACCAGCGATGACCCCGAACCCGCGAACGGGTCCAGAACCAGCCCACCCACCGGGCAGAAGGTTTCCACCAGGGGAAGGAGTGCCGCCACCGGCTTTTGCGTCGGATGCAGCTTGTTGCCGCTATAGGGCATGTCGATCACGTCCGGAATGGGGCTTGCCGGAGGTGTCACGTTCCCCTTGGCCAGCAGGTAGGCGCTCTCGTGTTCATACCGAAGAAACCGGGAAGAGGACGAATACGACTTGCGAAAGACAATATGCCCAACCATGCGGAACCCCGCCGCCTTCCAGGCATCGGCAAACAGGTCGATGCGGTTCCAGCCATAGAACGAAACGGCAAACCCGCCCCATTTCAGGACACGGTGCATCTGGTTGAAGGCGGGTCGGAGCCAGCGGGAATTATCGTCGTTGCGGACCCTTCGCCCGTCCCTGCCCTGATAGTTCACCAGGTAAGGCGGGTCGGTCAGAATGAAGTCCACCGCATTGCGAGGAAGTGCGCGCATAAGCTGCACGCTGTCGCCGTTGAGAATGGTGTTGCGGAAATCGGTCGCCGTGGTGGTGTTGCCGGTCATGGCCTTTGCCCTTTGTTCCGCGAGGAACAGCCCCCGCTGTTCCTCTGCCTCGCGGCGAGCAGCGGGGTAGCAACGGCAAGGGCGACCGATGGGGAGGGGTATCGCCCGGTCTGCACGGAGCGCAGCGCAGGAAGATCGGGGAAACCCCATCGGGCGGCGTCAGCGCGCTGACGCGCACCCTTTCCGGCGCGAGGGCGGAGCCATTAGCTTTTTCCTCTTTTTCATGGCAACGGCATTTGATTGCGTCCCCTGTGTCACTGTTATAATCTGCATTCATGGCCCGCACTCCTTCTACAAAACCTGCCACCCGCAAATCCGCAGCATCCGCGAAAGTCGGCACGACCGTCACGAAAGAAAATCTGGCAGCCCTTGGTGCGGATCGGCTTGCAGACCTTCTGGTCGAACTGTCGGAACAGGATGCCGTGCTCACCCGGAAGCTGCGCATGGCGCTAACTGCCATTCATGCGAAAGACAAACTCGGCAAGGAGATCGAAAAGAGGCTGCGAACGATCCAGCGTTCCCGTGGCTTCCTGCCCTGGGACCGGATCAAACCCCTTGCGGCCGAACTCGATGCCTTGCGGCGCTCCATTCTCAACGATGTTGCAACGACGGATGTCGGACAGGCCATTTCCGCGATGCGTCTTCTCGTGGAACTTGCTCCTTCCGTCTATGAGCGCTCTGACGACAGTTCCGGTTACCTGTCAGATGTGTTTCGCGAAGCGACCTCTGACCTCGGCTCCCTCTGGGGACGACAGGCTGGCCGGGATCCGGCTGTCACAGTCAGGGATCTGCTCACGCTTCTCGATAACGACGGGTATGGCACGTGTGACCACCTGATCGCATCATGCGGCGAGGCACTGGGGGCTGCTGGCGCGGCCATACTCAGAAGCACGCTTCTTGCACGATTGCACGACCTTCCCGCCTCAAAGGTGAAGGGAGACTATCGTACCGACATCGGGCGCATGCAGACCCTCGGTCACCTGAAGGATCTGGCCGACGCGATGGATGACGTCGATGCCTATATCGAAGCAGTCAACCTGAGTGAACGTCAATCCGCCTCTATCGGCGATGTTGCACGCCGCCTTCTGGACAAGGGACGCGCCCAAGAGGCGCTCGAATGGCTGGACCGGGAGACCGATGAGACGTCCCGGTTTCGCTGGGAAAACGACGATCTGCGGATTGAAGCCTGTGAGGCTGTGGAAGACCGCAACCAGGCCCAGTCCCTGCGATGGAAAGTCTTTCAGGAACGCCTGAGCCTGCCGCACTGGCGGGCATACCAACGCCATCTCAGCGATTACGATGCGATTGATGCTGAAGAGCTGGCACTCAATCACATCCGTAATTTCCCGGTCAGGGGCGTAGCCCTTTCCACTCTTCTTGAATGGCCAGCGCTCGATGCCGCTGCCCGTCTCGTGCGGGAGCATACAACAGAGTTGGACGGGCGTGATTACGGGACACTCCGTCCGGCTGCCGATCGTCTGTCTGAATCATATCCCAACGAGGCGACACTTCTTTACCGTCTGCTGGTCGAGGCCGTGCTGGATAAGGCGCTTTCCCGTTACTATCCCTACGCCGCCAAGGATCTCGCCTCCTGTCGACTGCTTGCACCAATGCTGACAGCGCCAAACGGCATGGAAACCCACGAAGCCTTTATGATCCGCTTGAAAGCGCAGCATAAGCGCAAGCTGGGATTCTGGACGCTGATCGGTGAATAGTTAAAGACCGCAATGGGGGGGAACCGGCTGGTCCGCTTTACAGAACAAAAGCTTCGAGGGCGGACATCTTCGGCAACTCTGGCGCGGTTCAATCTGCCGCCCATGCGCCTGTCTAATGCTCATTCAGAATCTCGATGATCTGATCCTGCGTGAAATGTAATCTCACCATTGCCTGTCTCCGGTTGGACAGACCTTACGCAAAAACGAGGGCAGTCCAGGGACTGGGTCAAGCAGGCTTTCTGCTCCGTCAATCTCCGATCGGAAAGAGATACGCATCGCAGAATGCCGTGTCGCTCTTGGACACGACAAAAGTGCAATCTTCGCACTTGTCATCGGCTGGGTGCCACTGCACTCCGTGCTCCCTGTATGGAGCAACCAGAGGTGCCTTTCTGGTTGCCATTATGGCCGGAGAGAGTGGTCGAAAAATCCTTTTGCGCAGTAGCTCGGCTTCAACGCCATGCTTGCGCGAGAGCCTCAGCACAACCTCATCTACCGGGACTACGAGATTTCTTTGCAAGGCAGCGATGATTCCATCAAAGAGAATTTTCACACATTTGGCGGGATTTTTGGGCGGGGTCGGGCAGGATAGAGCTACGTGGATGCCAAACCGTCCGGGTAGCAAGCCGGTCGAGAGAAGCTCACCGTTGACTGCTGCCCACCAGATATCGAAGACGCTGCGAAAGCCAGGATATGCAAAACGCAGGTGAACCATCGCGTTCGCGGGTGGCGTAGGCGTATCGATTAGCATGTATCGCAAGGTATGACTGAAGGCCGTATCTTCGCGATTAGATCTGTCGCGTCGCGCCCTGATGCCGTTGATGGCACATTTGTTGAAGGAGGCCGTCTCGATGTTGTAAATAACTACGTTCTCAACATCGAAATAACCTTCGACGTTCGAAGAGTAGACGCCTTCGATGATCTGATCGCCACGAGGTCTGATCATTTGCAGCGCTCCCCTAAGCGCCTTGCGAGCCTCGTCCATAACGGTGTGTCTTGAGGAATGGGGCATCCGCATTTTGCTGCGGAGCGTCACATGGTCAGAGCCGCTTTCGAGAGCCCATATTTTTAAGCTGTCATGATCATTCAACTGGCTATCTTCCGCCTTCGGTGTGAGCCGCCCCGATATTGACGGAGACCAATCTTCGCGCGGCATGTTGCTACATCCTCTACTGAGAAAAATTATACCGCGTTCTGACGTCTGAAAAAGGCGTATCCCGCTTGTCTGCCTCATATTCCTTGAGCAGATAGGCCGCGCAGGGGGGGGGAAAGCGGACCGTCAGGTATCGGATGACTAAGCTGCGAAAGTTACCCTTCCTTCATCAATGAACATCGGTGGCAAATTACTTCAGTCTAAGAGAAGGCCATGAGGGCCTCCGTATGACGGCTGCGATATTCGGACCGGTTGGCTAAGCTTCCACACACTGACTATGATGCGGCAATACAAAGTGGGGAAAACATGGCACGGACGATTGAAGCATATGCGACATATCATCGTAAGAAAGAACTGCTGACTGACCACCTGCAAGTAGCAACAGCGGGACTGTCTTTACTGAAACGGAACATTCAAACCTCCAATGCGCCGGTATTGCTTGGGTCATTAGTAGACGCTTGCTCGGTTGACCATTGGGGGAAAGGAAAACACTACAAGAATGCCGATGAAAAGGTCGATTTTGCCTTGGCGAGTCTAGCGGAACAAGGTATCATCCAACACGTCGCAGCCTTCGACCTTTTTACCCGCAATCTCGTACAAGATATTGTGCGGTTTTCGTCGCGTGCCCGCGCTACGCTCCCCCACTGCAACCACGATCATCAGCTTCTACGACTTAGCCCCGCCCATCGATGGGTCAGCAATCATTGCTGCCATGATCTTTCGGGCAAGTTGGACACGCTGTCAAAACGCCTAGACGAGTTGAAACTTTGGCTCGGATGGAGACCTAGCGCAAAACTGGCTGTGACTTTACCTTTGTTTGATTTGATACGCAGCATCAGGAACCGGATTGCCCACGACGACGGGATGATCGGCTCTGACCTTCAGAAACTTGCAGCCAGTGAAGAGGTAAAGACAGCATTTGCTATGTTCCGTGCTGAATACGCGAAACGCGACCTCCCGGTTCTTCCTGCGTTCAAGCGAGGCCAGCGCCTAAACATGAAGACCGTACATGCCATTCTTTTCGGTGCGTTCTTATACGAAATCGCCAAAGAGCTTAATGTCCATGCCACAACGCTTCTCAACGACGAGGAGTATATCGATATGGCCTTCTATTACAGCTGTGTCGTCGAGGAGCACCCATTTCGCACGCGACGCCACAGATCGGCCGCCAACCGCATTGCCTACTTTCTCGCTGAACGATACTGGCGCGATAGAGTAGCCCCTGGAACATCCGCAATAAGAAACCGGCTTGATGGTGAGGCGCTGGTTGATATTACACAGCCCGAGTTCAACACTTCTTACTGGAAAGTCGCTCTATCACGACACCAAGAGCTTTTATAGCGATCTGCATGCTCCCTTTGCATCGTGACTCCGATCAGTTCCGCTGCGGGCCTCAAAAAGAAAAATTATAGAACAAAAGTAAAGATTTCCGACCAGAAGGTTATTCGTCTTGGAGACAACACGGAACTCGCGGATGTGCTGGAAGGTGGCAGCTATCGCAAGCACATGCTGGAGATCCTTGCGGCGTTTGGAAAAATCCCGAAAAACAGTCATGCACAAACTGGCGCGGTTGGGTATACGCCCCTGGGCTGTGCCGAAGGGAGGGTTTTATCTCTGGTGCAGGCTGCTGGATGGGCAGGATTCAACAGACATCGCGTTAAGAAGCATGGCTGATAAAATCATTCATGCTCCGGGCAAGGTCTTCAGCGTAAGCCAGTCTGCGTCTCCCTTCATGCGCTTCAATATTACGCAATGTGAGGACGAAAGGGTTTTTCGTTCTCTAGGAATGATGCTCACAGAGAGACCGCCGAACACTTTAACGCACAACGAAGGCTAACTGAAATCGGGATGACAAATATCCACTTTTCGGTTCGTATCTCAGTGTTTCGAATGTCTTGAATAAGGACGGCTCCCACCTATCCGCGCAGTTTCCGTCGAACTGACTGGGGGGGGCTGCGGGGCAACCGACAGTCCGCTTTCGGCCGCCTCAGCGATTAATGGGGTAGACAAACAAACCGCTAGGCTACAGGCTCAAGGAAAAAATCGTTCTCTCGAATTTTCGATAACCGCTTGGTGGTCTTTGTTGGATGGCAGATTTATTCGTTTCGTACGCATGGACATCACCGGCTCATCGTGAGTGGGTGCGATTGCTCGCGAGCCAGCTTCATCTTCTCGGTTATGACGTGAAGATCGACGAACAGGTAGATTATGGATCTAGCCTTACTGGCTTCATGCAAGAGGTAACAAGTGCAACCCACGTCTTGCTGATCGTCGATGAAAACTATGTTCTGCGTGCAGATACGATGCCGGATTCTGGCGTCGGGATTGAAAACATGTGGATCAGTGGCGCATTTAACAACAAACCGCCAACTTGGTTGTCGCTCGTGTTTGTGCAAAACTCGTCATTCAAGGTTCCAGCGTGGCTCAAAAGCCATTCTCCCAAGGGTTTCGATTTCAATTCAACGCCGGAGAAAAATGTATTCCCAGGATCGGTGCAGATTGATGAGATATGGCGTTGGGTTGAGGGACTGCCCGCCTCGAAAGATCATGCCACCTCTCTGGCCATGGTCCGCAAACGCGCAGCGCGTATCGAGCGTATCGACGCCGAACGTGATCCGGCCAATTATGCCAGCCCTGCTCTCAAAGGTCGCGTCACCTTCGAATACAAAAAAAACGGTTATTACAAAATTGGCAATGGTGAATACGAGTTCAAGGTCACTTTCAGTAACTGCTCAGGAAATAGCGTTTACATTTACACTGACAGCGGCCTTAAAGCGATTGGCCTAATAACAGCTTCCAATTACGACCCCCTCTCCGTCGAAAAATTTCTCACGCTCTCGCGAACTGCGACTCCGATTGTTGGGCAAAGCGTTGTCTGCATGAATGGTCATGGGGCACTTTGTGTCCTTACCATTGACGAGGTGCAACCGGAGGTAAACGCTTCGAACTTTGTGCCTCCGCACGTCACATTCTCATATGAAGTGCTGACCGCCGACTGAAAAACAGAGGGCAGGAAGTGGGGCCTGCTTATGGTTGTTCATGTCGAACGTCCGCTTTTGGCCGGCCGGTTCGTGGAACTGAATGTCCCATTAGAGGCGAAAGCGGTCGCGCGCTGCGCATACCGGTTTCGCCTTCATCTGAACGCTCATGGCAGCAGGATCCATTAAAACTGGAACCATTACCGACCGCGACGTATCACTACATCTCCCCATTGATGTTGATCATCCATCCTATTACTTACACAAATACCGCCGATGACCGCATAGGATGATTTTGTTCTTTTCCATGACGCATAACCCTGTCCAATGGCTCCAGTATCGTCTGGAGAAACCGTCATGGACGCACGAAACAGACAGGCGCGGATCGAGATCATTCTTCCCGACGACGAGGCAGCCGCACCTTATGTGACCGATGCCTGCGTGCTCCGCCTGGCGCGGCTCATCGGTCGCCAGATGGCTCGCGAGGATCATGAGCGTCAGAAGCGCCGCCGACGCCACACCCGCCATCCAGCAGGGTCTGCCCGAAAAACGTGATGGCGACGCCAACGAATTGACTACCACCCAGCGGGTGGAAGCAGGGTAAGCTCTGACACCCTCTCTTTTTGGAAGATGATGCCCGGAGTCCTGCCATGGTCCGTGTCGCGCTCTATGCCCGCTATTCCTCCGATAATCAGCGGGCCGCCTCAATCGAAGATCAGTTCCGCATCTGCCGCGAGCACGCCAAACGCGAAAAATGGAAGGTCGCCAGCGCTTATAAAGACGCAGGCATCTCCGGTTCCAGCATGATCCTGCGGCCCGGCATCCAGACCCTCCTGCAGGACGCGCAACGCGGCGAATTCACTGTCGCGCTGGCCGAAGCCTTGGATCGCATCAGCCGCGATCAGGCAGATGTCGCCACCCTGTTCAAGCACCTGAAGTTTGCAGGGGTCAAAATCGTTACCCTGGCCGAGGGCGAGATCAGCGAACTGCATGTCGGCCTCAAGGGCACGATGAACGCTCTGTTCCTCAAAGACCTCGCGGCCAAAACCCATCGCGGCCTGCGCGGCCGGGTTGAGGACGGAAAATCTGGTGGTGGCCTATGCTACGGCTACAAGGTCATCAAAAAGCTGGATGCCCGAGGCGATCCGATCCGGGGCGACCGTGAGATTGACGCAAACGAAGCCAATATTATCCGTCGCATCTTCAGAGACTTCGCCGCTGGCATCGGCCCGCGCGCAATCGCACGCACACTCAATGATGAAGGTATCCCTGGTCCGAACGGCAAGCTGTGGATCGACACCACGATCCGGGGGCACGTCCAGCGCGGCACAGGGATCGTCAACAACGAACTCTATATCGGCCGCCTCGTCTGGAACCGGCTCCGCTATATCAAGGATCCCTCAACCGGTAAGCGGGTGTCGCGGCTGAACCCTGAATCCGAGTGGATCATCACCGATGTGCCCGACCTGCGCATCGTGGATGATGCTCTCTGGCAGGCGGTCCGCGACCGTCAGGCAAAGATCGCCGCCCAATACGTCAACGTCATCGCGGCAGTCAGGACATCGGCCGCTAACCGGATGAACGGCATGCGCCGCCCGAAATCCCTGTTCTCGGGTATGATTTTCTGCGGCGTCTGCGGCGGCACTTACTCGCTCCGCGAAAAGGACCGTTATGCCTGCTCGAACCGGATCGCTAACCGTTCCTGCCATAACAAGGCGACGATCCTGCGCCCCGACCTTGAAGAGCGCGTGCTGGCCGGCCTCAAGCACAAACTGATGACACCCGAAGCCGCCGCTGCAGCCATGAAAGCCTATACGGAAGAGACCAACAGGCTGAACCATGAGCGCCGCTCCAACAGTGCTGGCTGGAAGGCCGAACAGGTCAAGGTGGAGAAGGGTATCCGGGGTATCGTCGAGGCCATCAAGGAAGGCATGTTTCATCCCGCCATGAAAGCGGAGATAGACGCGCTCGAAGCTCGCAAAGTCGAACTCGATGCCCTGCTCTCCTCCGAACTGGAGGATACCCTCGACATTCACCCGAATGTCGCGGCGATGTTCAAGAAGAAGGTGGAGCGTCTGACCGAGAGTCTGAACCAGCCGGAAGACCGGGCAGAGGCGTCCGAGGCTGTCCGTGCGCTGGTCGAGAAGATCGTCCTGTCGCCGGGCGACAAGCGCGGCGAGATCTTCGCGACGCTCTATGGCGAGCTTGGAACGCTGCTGAGATTCGTGAACCAGAAGGACACGAAATCAGGCAAGTCCCTGAAAGGACTTGCGAAAACATCAATGTGGGAATCGGTGGTTGCGGGGGCAGGATTTGAACCTGCGGCCTTCAGGTTATGAGCCTGACGAGCTACCGGGCTGCTCCACCCCGCGGTGGTGTTTTGTTGGGTAGACTGGAAGACCTGGCGGCGACCGACTTTCCCACGACTTAAGCCGCAGTATCATAGGCGCTGGGGGGTTTCACGGCCGAGTTCGGGATGGGATCGGGTGGATCACTCCCCGCCATGGCCACCAGGTCATCCAGTCCACCCTGAGTGGGGTGGTG